>NZ_JBHYJI010000040.1:0-22395 GCF_042740435.1 Streptomyces sp. NPDC059002
GCACCACCCGGTGCGGGGCCCTCCTGCGTACGGCGGGTCAGAACCCGTCGCAGACGGCAGTCGCGAAAGCCCCGCTGGCCGTGGCCGTACGCGTGGCGCCGTCGACGGTGACCTTGCACCGCACCGAGCCGCCGGACGCCCCCATGGTCACAGCCAGGGCACCGCCCTTCACGAATCCCTTCGTCTTCTGCTTCTTCGACCACGGCAGTTCCACGTCGCTCAGCTGGTTCTGTGACAGGTTGCCGTCGCCATACGCCGTGTACGCGATCGCGACGCCCTTCGCGTCACCCGTGACCTCGTACTCCACGGTGACCTCACGCTTCGACTCCTTGTCGACCTCGTAGCCGATGCCCACGACGAGTGCGGTGCAGCCGCCCACCAGCAGGATGAGCACGCCCAACAAGACCCAGGGCCACTTTCTCCGCTTCTTCCCCTGCGGCGGGACGGGCGGCGGCGTGGCCCAGCCCTGGGGGCCGCCCTGCGGCGGGTACACGGGAGGTTGGGACATCGCGGGCTCTCTCCGGAGGGGCGAGGCGGCTCTCCTGCCGTCAGAATTGCCGCCCGCTCCCCCGCTCACCAGCGGGAACGGCCACCCGCGGCCCATTCGGGTGAGCCCGGCCGCCCTACCAGCGCCGGTAAGCGCTGCCGTCCCGTTCGCGGACCAGGAGGCCGTCGGTGACGCAGTGGCGGCGGAGGGCCGCGGTGTCGTCGTGGACGGTGCGGAAGGCTTCGTTGACCTCGCGCTCGCTGTAGCTGCGGTCGGCGTCGAAGAGGGTGTCCGTGAGGTGGACGAGGAGTTCGTGGCGTACGACGGGGCGTACAGGGATGGCCGTGAGGCGGCCGTGCGAGAAGAAGCCGGTGAGGCGGCGCGGCACGGTGGGGTGGGCGTAGGCGTCGACAGGGTCTGGTGCACGCCGGAAGACGGCGGGGTCGGCGCGCAGGGATCCGTCGGGGAGGCGCTCGACGAGCCCGTTGGAGAGCAGCCGCCCCAGGTGCTTGCGGGCGACGGGTGAGTCCTCCTCGCGGGGCGGGAGTTCGTCGAGGACTATGCGCGCGTACAGCCGGAGTCTCTCGGGGTCGGCGAGCGCGGCGAGCAGCTGGTCCATGACGGGGTCCCTCCCGGCGGGTGACAGAGCCGAAGCAGTGTCACCCGCCGGACGGGGCGCCCGCATCCGATTAACGCCCGGGGTTCAACGAACCGGGCGGATCAACGGCCGCGCAGGTCCCGGTACTTGGCGACCAGCGCCGTCGTGGAGCCGTCCAGGTCCGGCACCTCCACGCCCTCGGTGAGCGCGGGCTCGACACGCTTGGCGAGGACCTTGCCGAGCTCGACGCCCCACTGGTCGAAGGAGTCGATGTTCCACACGGCGCCCTGCACGAACACCTTGTGCTCGTAGAGCGCGATGAGCTGCCCGAGGACCGAGGGGGTCAGCGACTTCGCGAGGATCGTCGTCGTCGGGTGGTTGCCCTTGAACGTCTTGTGCGGGACGAGCTCCTCCGCGACGCCCTCGGCACGCACCTCGTCGGGCGTCTTGCCGAACGCCAACGCCTGCGTCTGCGCGAAGAAGTTGGCCATCAGGAGGTCGTGCTGGGCGACCAGGCCCGGCAGCAGATCGGCGACGGGCTCGGCGAAGCCGATGAAGTCCGCCGGGATCAACTTCGTGCCCTGGTGGATGAGTTGGTAGTACGCGTGCTGGCCGTTGGTGCCGGGCGTCCCCCAGACGACCGGCCCGGTCTGCCAGTCGACCTGCTCGCCGTCACGGCCGACGTACTTGCCGTTGGACTCCATGTCCAGCTGCTGGAGGTACGCGGTGAACTTGGAGAGGTAGTGCGAGTACGGCAGGACCGCGTGCGACTGGGCGTCGTGGAAGTTGCCGTACCAGATGCCCAACAGGCCCATCAGCAACGGCACGTTGGACTCGGCGGGCGCGGTCCGGAAGTGCTCGTCGACGAGGTGGAAGCCGTCGAGCATCTCGCGGAAGCGGTCCGGGCCGATGGCGATCATCAGGGAGAGACCGATCGCCGAGTCGTACGAGTAGCGGCCGCCGACCCAGTCCCAGAACTCGAACATGTTGGCCGGGTCGATGCCGAACGCGGAGACCTTCTCCTCGTTCGTCGACAGGGCCACGAAGTGCTTGGCGACGGCTTCCTCGCCGGCCCCCAGCTCGGTGAGGAGCCAGTTCCGCGCCGACGTGGCGTTCGTGATCGTCTCGATGGTGGTGAAGGTCTTGGAGGCGACGATGAACAGCGTCTCCGCCGCGTCCAGGTCCCGCACGGCCTCGTGCAGGTCGGCCCCGTCCACGTTCGACACGAAGCGGACCGTGAGGTCGCGGTCGGTGAAGGAGCGCAGCACCTCGTACGCCATCGCGGGACCGAGGTCGGAGCCGCCGATGCCGATGTTGACGACGTTCTTGATGCGCCTGCCGGTGTGCCCGGTCCACTCGCCGGAGCGGATCCGCTCCGAGAAGGCGCTCATCTTGTCGAGGACGGCGTGCACCGCGGGCACCACGTTCTCGCCGTCGACCTCGATCACGGCGCCCAGCGGAGCGCGCAGCGCGGTGTGCAGGACGGCGCGGCCCTCGGTCGTGTTGATCTTCTCGCCGCGGAACATGGCGTCCCGCAGACCGAAGACGTCGGTCGCGGCGGCCAGCTCACGGAGAAGCGTCAGCGTCTCGCCGGTGACGAGATGCTTGGAGTAGTCGATGTGCAGGTCGCCGACCTGGAGGGTGTACGCCGTACCGCGCGTCGGGTCCCCGGCGAACAGCTCGCGCAGCTGCACCTCCCCGAGCTGCTCACGATGCTTGGCGAGCGCCGTCCACTCGGGAGTCTGATTGAGCCTGGCGCGGCTTTCTGCGTTCATCTCGGACTTCAGCTTTCTCTCGTACCTGCGTACGTCAATGGCCCCGCTGCACCCTCCAACCTAATCGATCAGAGAGCGGTATGAGATGTCTGAAACTGTCTGTCCGCACACGTACCGACATAAGAAACCGGCCGGACACCTTCTCGGTGCCCGGCCGGTCCTCAAGTACTAGATCTCGCCCCGCAGTTTGGCGAGCGCCTCCGCGAGGATCGCCTCGCCGTCCGCGTCGCTGCGCCGCTCGCGCACATACGCCAGATGCGTCTTGTACGGCTCGGTGCGCGGCGGGTCCGGCGGGTTGTCCCGGTCCTGACCGGCCGGAAAGCCGCAGCGGGGACAGTCCCAAGTATCGGGAACCTGCGCGTCGCTGGCGAAGCTCGGCTGCGTCTCGTGCCCGTTGGAGCACCAGAAGGAGATGCGCAGTCGCGGCGCGGACTCACCGCGCTCGGCCTCGCCCATCGGCCCCGCCCCGACCCGACTTCCTCGGATCGCGTTGCCACTTGCCACGGTCGTAACTCCCTGCGTGATGGTGCTGCTGCGGGCGCCTCAGTTTACGTAAGGCCCAACGCGCGTCCAGTGTTGGGAGTTACACCCCACCCTCGGACGCAAGCCCCATGATAAGCCGCGCACGCGGGCGCGCACCGGACAAGCGGACAGTGCCTGGCGCTAGTTGTTCGCCTTCATCAGGAGGCCCAGCGCGACAATGCACGCGAACCACAGCAGACCGACCACGACGGTGATGCGGTCGAGATTGCGCTCGGCGACGGAGGAGCCACCGACGGACGACTGCATGCCGCCACCGAACATGTCGGAGAGACCGCCGCCCTTGCCCTTGTGCATCAGCACCAGCAGCATCATCAGCAGGCTGAAGACGATCAGGGCGATCGAGAACCCCATAACCACGGCTGGACCAACTTCCTCGGATCTGAATCGACTCTGTATCGACGACGGGGGCCGGAGCCTCGGATAACCGAAGCCGCCCGGCCCCCGCAAGGGTACGACGTATTGCCGCTAGCGCATACTCACTGGTCGCGGAAGCGGACGATCTTGACGAACTCGTCGGCGTCGAGCGCCGCGCCGCCCACCAGGGCGCCGTCCACGTCGGGCTGCGCCATGATCGCCGCGACGTTGCCGGACTTCACGGAGCCGCCGTACTGGATGCGCACCTTGTCGGCGAGCTCCTGCGAGTACAGCTCGGCGAGACGGCCGCGGATCGCTCCGCAGACCTCCTGCGCGTCCTCGGGGGTCGCGACCTCGCCGGTGCCGATCGCCCAGACCGGCTCGTACGCGATGACGATGGACTCGGCCTGCTCGGCCGGGACGTCCTTGAGGCCGCCGTCGATCTGGTTCAGCGTGTACTGGACCTGCTGTCCCGCCTTGCGGATGTCCAGGCCCTCGCCGACGCAGAGGATCGGGGTCAGGCCGTGCTTGTAGGCGGCCTTCACCTTGGCGTTGCAGATCTCGTCGGTCTCGTTGTGGTACTGGCGCCGCTCGGAGTGGCCCACGGCGACGTAGGTGCACTTCAGCTTGGTCAGCATCGGGCCCGAGATCTCGCCGGTGTAGGCACCGGAGTCCTGCGCCGAGATGTCCTGGGCGCCGTACTTGATCTTGAGCTTGTCGCCGTCCACCAGCGTCTGCACGGAGCGCAGGTCGGTGAAGGGCGGCAGGACGGCGACCTCGCAGGCCTCGTAGTCCTTGTCGGCCAGGGCGAAGGCCAGCTTCTGGACGTGGGCGATGGCCTCGAGGTGGTTGAGGTTCATCTTCCAGTTGCCCGCCATCAGCGGGGTGCGCGTAGTCATCAGGTGTCAGTTCTCCAGTGCCGCGAGGCCGGGGAGCGTCTTGCCCTCGAGGTATTCGAGGGAGGCGCCGCCGCCGGTGGAAATGTGGCCGAATGCGTTCTCGTCGAAGCCCAGGATCCGGACGGCCGCGGCGCTGTCGCCACCGCCGACGACCGTGAAGGCCGGGGAGTCGAGGAGGGCCTGGGCGACCGCCTTGGTGCCCTCGGCGTAGTCGGGGTGCTCGAAGACGCCCATCGGCCCGTTCCAGAAGACGGTGGCCGCGTCGGCGAGCTTCGAGGCGTAGAGCTTACGGGTCTCCGGACCGATGTCGAGACCCTCCTGGTCGGCCGGGATGGCGTCCGCGGCGACCGTGGTGGGGTTGGCCGGGGCCTTGGTCTTCAGGTCCGGGAAGTCCGGCGAGACCAGGACGTCGACGGGGAGCACGAACTCGACGCCCTTCTCCTCGGCGCGCTTGAGGTAGCCGAGCACCGCCGGGATCTGGTCCTCCTGGAGGAGGGAGATGCCGACCTCGTGGCCCTGCGCCTTGAGGAAGGTGTACGCCATGCCGCCGCCGATGAGGATGCGGTCGGCCTTCTCCAGGAGGTGGTCGATCACACCGAGCTTGTCGGAGACCTTGGCGCCGCCGAGGACCACGGCGTAGGGCCGCTTGACCTCGTCGGTGAGCTTCTTCAGGACGCCGACCTCGGTGGCGATCAGGTAGCCCGCGTAGTGCGGCAGCTTGCCCGGCAGGTCGTACACGGACGCGTGCTTGCGGTGCACGGCGCCGAAGCCGTCGCCCACGTAGACGTCGGCGAGGGCGGCGAGGCGGTCGGCGAACTCGCCGCGCTCGGTGTCGTCCTTGCTGGTCTCGCCCGCGTTGAAGCGGAGGTTCTCGATGACGGCGACCTGGCCGGGCTGCAGGCCGTCGACCGCGTCGTGCGCGGCGGGGCCGACGGTGTCCTGCGCGAACGCGACGGGCGCGCCCAGGAGTTCACCGAGCCGCTCGGCGGCGGGCAGCAGCGAGAAGGCGGGGTCCGGGGCGCCCTTGGGGCGGCCGAGGTGCGAGGCGACGACGACCTTGGCGCCCGCGCCGGCGAGGGCCTTCACGGTCGGCAGGACGGCACGGATGCGGCCGTCGTCGGTGATGGTGCCGTCGGCGAGCGGCACATTGAGGTCGGCGCGGACGAAGACCCGCTTGCCTTCGACCCCTTCGGCGAGAAGTTCGTCGATCGTCTTCACTGCTGGACTCCTGGACTCCTTGGGAGGGCGGACGCGCAACAGGGCCCGGAGAGCGCGGCGTTGCGCGGTCCGGACCCTGTGCTCACATCTGGGTGCCTGCTCTGGTGCTTAGAGCTGACCGCCGACGAAGACCGTAAGGTCGACGAGACGGTTGGAGTAGCCCCACTCGTTGTCGTACCAGCCGAGGATCTTCACCGTCTTGCCCTCCTGGACCATGGTCAGGGAGGAGTCGAAGGTGCAGGAGGCCGGGTCGCTGACGATGTCGGACGACACGATCGGGTCCTCGGTGTAGAAGAGGATGCCCTTGAGGGCGCCGTCGTCGGCGGCCTTCTTGAACGCGGCGTTGACCTCGTCCTTGGTGACCTCGCGCTGCAGGTCGACGACCAGGTCGGTGGCCGATCCGGTCGGGACCGGGACGCGCATGGCGATGCCGTCGAGCTTGCCCTTGAGCTGGGGCAGGACCAGAGCGGTGGCCTTCGCGGCACCGGTCGTGGTCGGGATGATGTTCTCGGCGGCGGCGCGGGCGCGGCGCAGGTCCGAGTGCGGGAAGTCCAGGATGCGCTGGTCGTTGGTGTACGCGTGGACCGTGGTCATCAGGCCCTTGACGATGCCGAAGTTCTCGTCGAGAACCTTCGCCATCGGCGCCACGCAGTTGGTGGTGCAGGAGGCGTTGGAGATGACGTGGTGGTTGGCCGCGTCGTACTTGTCCTGGTTGACGCCCATCACGATGGTGATGTCCTCGTCCTTGGCCGGAGCCGAGATGAGGACCTTCTTGGCGCCGCCGGCGATGTGCTTCTCGGCGTCGGCCTTCTTCGTGAAGATGCCCGTGGACTCGATCACGATGTCGACGCCCAGCTGGCCCCACGGGATGTCGGCGGGGTTGCGCTCGGACAGCACCTTGATGGTGTGACCGTCGACGGTGATGGTGTCCTCGGTGTGCGACACCTCGGCCTTGAGGCGGCCCAGGATGGTGTCGTACTTCAGCAGGTGAGCGGTGGTCGCGGTGTCACCCAGGTCGTTGACAGCCACGATCTCGATGTCCGCACCCTGCTCGAGCAGCGCGCGGAAGTAGTTACGACCGATGCGGCCAAAGCCGTTGATGCCTACGCGGATCGTCACGAACCGATCTCCTCGTTGGTACGCCGGTTTTAGACGCCGGCGAGTTGTATGGGATGTCCCCGACCGCCTCCGACCCTACCTCTCCAAGGGCTCTGAAGTGACATCGAGAGGGGCCGTATGCGGCACTGCGGCCCGTACCCCCCAGTAGGAATACGGGCCGCCGGGACCTTGGTCCCGATTACGCAGCGTCAGCCGCGCAGATGTGCCAGGGAGGCGCCCATAAGAGCGGCCCTTTCGGCCTTTCCGGGGATGTGCTCGAACCCGAAGCCGAGCAGCACGCTGTCACGCGCTGTGACCGCCGCATGGGACGTGTAGAGCTCGCCGGTCCGGGCCCAGTCGCCTGTGATATTGGGGCTTCCGGCCGGGGGCGGAGCGACGGTCCAGGAGCCGAGCGAGGACTCGAATCCCTCGGTCTCCTTCACGTCGCCGCCGACGACCAGCTGGGCGTTGTCGGCGAAGAGGCCGCGGCCTCCGCTGGACGGGTCGGTGATGGCGCTGAGGGAGACCTCGATCTTCTTGCCCGCGTAGGCGGCGAGGTCGAAGGCGACCGGCTGCCAGCCGCCGGAGGAGCCGGTGAAGCTGTTCCAGGAGCCGGTGGTGCCGGAGGCCGTGCAGGCGGGCGCGCCGGGGGTCAGGTAGTGGCGCAGGAACGGATGGCCGTTGATGAAGAACCCGGCCTCGCACTCGGCGGGCACGGTGGCCTTGGAGTTGCCGTTCTTGTCCGGGAGCGTCGTCCAGTCGTCGGCGCCCGTGGTGTGCGCCTCCAGGACCCCGTGGTCGTAGCCGGTCTCCAGGTTCCAGTTGAGCGCGAGGCGCAGCTCGGGCTTGTCGGCGGCCGTGACACCGGTCAGGTCGATGGTGCGGGTGAGCCGCTTCCAGTCCTGGTCGGCGTGGGTGGCCGAGGCCATGCCCTGGCCCTCGAAGGGCGCGTAGGGGTTGGTGAGGCCGGGATAGGAGCCCGCCGCCGCGCTCGTGAACTGCGGGAACTGCTTGGCGGGCAGATTGTCGGAGGTGACGGTGAAGCGGCCCGCCTTGTCGAGCGGGTTGGTGTCGGCGGCGGCGAGCGGGGTGTTCACTCCGTTCAGCGCGCCGCTGCCGGCGAAGCCGGTGACGCCGGGCGCCGGGAGACGCTCGTACGCGCCGAGGTAGTACTGCGCGAAGTCGTCGGTGAGGGCCTCGCCCAGATCGACGTTGCCGCCGGTGCGCTCGCCGGACTCGATGAGCTTGCCGCCCTCGTTCAGGTAGGCGCGCAGGGCGAGTTGGGTGGGTGCGCCGGGGACGGGGTCACCGGTGTAGTGCACGACCGCGTCGAAGTGCGACAGGATGCCGAGCGGGTGGGGTGCGCCCTGCTTGGCGACGTCCCAGACGGCGGCCGAGCGGCCGTTGGCCGTCACGGCGTCGACGTACTTCTGGGTCTGGGTGGCCGTCGCGCCCTCCTCGGCCACCACGAGCGTGTTCGCCTTGGGGCGTTCGGCCACGGTGTACGTGAAGTGCTCGCTCTCGGTGCGGCCCTTCTTCGTACGGCCGGTGAACCAGACCTCGACCTTGTCGCCCACGCGCGCGCCCTCGACCTCGGCGCGGTACTGGTCGAAGTGGATGTTGTCGTCGCCGCCGTAGGTCTCGCCGCCCTTCCAGGGGCTGACGTCGCCGCCCTGCGTACGGCCGCCGTTGATGCGGTAGTTGAGCTCCTTGTCGCGCACCGACTTGCGTGCGGTGACGGCGACTTCCTGGTCGCCGCCGCGCGCGTACGACGTGGTGAAGGCGTCGGGGGTGAAGTCCGGGGCCTCGATGCCGGTGACGGAGACCGGCTGGTCGGGGTGGAGTGCGGTCTCGGCGACGGCGAGCGCGTAGGGGACGTTCTTCGCGAACTCCTGCTGGATCAGCTTCTCGTCGTCGGGGAAGGTGAAGACGGAGGCGCAGTCCTCGGGCTTCCACGCGTCGTTCGGGTCGATGTTCGACGCGGTCTGGCAGGTGGACATCTCCGGCGTGAACATCGAGATGCCGTTCACGTTGCCCGCGTGCCCGTCGGCCTCACCGTTGGTGGTGTAGAGCTCGGAGGAGACCTGCGGGTGGTAGCCCGGGATCGCGGGCTTCTCGGGGGTGCCGGCGAGGGCCCGGTAGAGGACGTCGTCGGGGGTGGGCGTGGCGACCTGCCAGCCCACTCCGTAGAGGATCAGTTCGGCCGCGGAGTGGTAGTTGATGCCGTACGTGAAGCCGATGCGCTTCTGGAAGCGGTCCATCGCCCTGGTCTCGGGCTCGGACATCGGTCCGGTGCCGCGGTAGGTCTCGTTCGAGGACTCCGGGGACGAACCCTCGTTGTCGTAGCCCCACTTGTAGGCGAAGTTGCGGTTGAGGTCGACGCCGTCGCCCGGGGCGATCGTGCCGTCACCGTTGACGTCGCGGAGGTTCTTGCGCCACTGGCGGTTGCCGTTGGCGGCGTGGGTGAAGTCGTAGCCGTCGGGGTTGGCGGAGAGCACGAACCACAGCTCGGTGGAGTTCACGAGCTTGGTGATGCGCTTGTCCTTGCCGTAATTGTCGAGGTAGTGGTGCATCAGGCGGCGGGTCATCTCGGGGGTGATCCACTCGCGGGCGTGCTGGTTGGACATGTAGAGCGTGGACGGCTTGGAGCCGTCCTTGGTCTTCTTGGCGCCCTTGGAGAGCTTGAGCGCGAGGATGTCCTTGCCCTGGAGCGTCTTGCCGATGGAGACGACCTTGGTGAGGTCGGGGTGGGCCTGTCCGGTCTTGACGATCTCCTCCTGGAGCCCGCCCTTTCCGCTGTACGGCCGGAAGACGCCGTCCCCCGCGGCCTTGAGCCGCTTCTGTGTCGCCGCGGACACCTTCTGCTCGCTGAGCTCCACGCCCTGGCGCTCGACCGCCTTGGCCTGGCCCTCGGTCAGATAGACCTCGACGCGGGCGGTGCCGCGCTCGGGCGCCTGTCCGGCGAGTTCACGGGCGTCCTGGCCCGCCTCGATGAGGATCGGTATCTGCTTCTTGGTGACGTCGGCCTCGTACACCTTCACGGCCGCCGGATCGTCGGCGGTCGGCTTCGCGGAGCCACTGGCCTGGGCGTGCGGTGCGGCGGCGAGACCGCCGACGAGCAGTGCGCTGGCCGCGAGAACCGATCTCGCGCTCGCTCTTCGTCTCATGAGCCCCCCTTGCGGTTGTCCGGCACATGTGTGCGCGGACGCCAGGCTCGTGACACTTCATGATCATGTCAATACGGCGGGAAGGGGGACAAGGAGCGTTCAAGACGGGCATACGTAGGCCGCCGGTGCCCTGTGGGACACCGGCGGCCGATGAGACGTATGTGACGAGCGGGATCAGACCGCCCCGCTGCCGGCGCGGACCGCCATGCGGTCGGCTCAGACCGCCATGTTGTCGGCGAGGCTGTCCGCGAGCTCCTCGCCCAGGTTCGACTCCGTGCCCGGAATGCCCAGGTCCTGGGCGCGCTTGTCGGCCATGGCGAGCAGGCGGCGGATCCGGCCCGCGACCGCGTCCTTGGTCAGCGCCGGGTCGGCGAGCGCGCCCAGCTCCTCGAGCGATGCCTGCTTGTGCTCCATGCGCAGCCGGCCCGCGGCCGCGAGGTGCTCGGGCACCTCGTCGCCGAGGATCTCCAGGGCGCGCTGCACCCGGGCGCCCGCGGCGACGGCCGCACGGGCCGAGCGGCGCAGGTTCGCGTCGTCGAAGTTGGCCAGGCGGTTGGCGGTGGCGCGCACCTCGCGCCGCATCCGCCGCTCCTCCCAGGCGAGCACCGACTCGTGCGCGCCGAGCCGGGTGAGCAGCGCGCCGATCGCGTCCCCGTCGCGCACGACGACACGGTCCACGCCGCGCACCTCGCGCGCCTTGCCCGCGATCTGCAGCCTGCGGGCCGCGCCGACCAGGGCGAGCGCGGCCTCCGGGCCCGGGCAGGTCACCTCCAGGGAGGAGGAGCGCCCCGGCTCGGTGAGCGAACCGTGCGCGAGGAACGCCCCACGCCAGGCCGCCTCGGCGTCACAGGTGGCCCCCGAGACCACCTGCGGCGGCAGCCCCCTGATGGGACGGCCGCGGCCGTCCACGAGGCCCGTCTGGCGGGCCAGCTGGTCGCCGCCCGCGACCACCCGGACGACATAGCGCGAGCCGCGCCGCAGCCCGCCGGGCGCCATCACGATCAGCTCCGAGCTGTGCCCGAAGATCTCCAGGATGTCCCGCTTGAGGCGTCGTGCCGCCATCGCGGTGTCCAGCTCCGCCTCGATCACGATGCGGCCGCTCACCAGGTGAAGGCCGCCCGCGAACCGCAGGATCGCCGAGACCTCTGCCTTCCTGCAGCAGGTCCGGGTGACGGGGAGCCGGGAGATCTCGTCCTTCACCGCTGCCGTCATCGCCATGGGCCGATCCTTCCATGCATCCGAAAAATACGGTCGTACGCGGCTGCCAGGAGCTCCGGATCGTGCCTAGGAGTCCCGTCGGGCCGGGCCACCGGCGCCAGCTCGACCGTGGCGCCGAACCGCTTCGCGGCATCGGTCAGTGACTCACGATCGGGCACGGCGGCCTCGTCGGCCAGCACCACGTCCAGGGCGAGTTTAGGGGCGTGTCGGGCCAAAACCTCCAAATGACGCTGCGGAGAGAAGCCTTCGGTTTCTCCGGGTTGCGGGGCGAGGTTGAGCGAGAGGACCTTGCGGGCCTTCGTCTCGCCCAGCGCGTCGAGGAGTTCGGGGACCAGCAGATGCGGGATCACCGAGGAGAACCAGGAACCCGGGCCGAGCACCACCCAGTCCGCGTCGAGGACGGCGGCGACCGCCTCGGGGACGGCCGGCGGGTCGTGCGGGACGACGTGCACGGACTGCACCTCGCCCGGGGTGAGGGCGACCGTGGCCTGCCCCCGCACCGTGTCCACGTCGTCGGGCCGCTCCGGGTCGTGCCCCTTGACCAGGGCCTGGAGCTCGAGCGGCACGGCCGACATGGGCAGCACCCTGCCCTGCGCGCCGAGCAGGCGGCCGACCAGGTCGAGCGCCTGCACGTGGTCGCCGAGCTGCTCCCACAGGGCGACGATCAGGAGATTGCCGACCGCGTGCTCGTGCAGATCGCCCTTGGACTGGAAGCGGTGCTGGATGACCCGGGACCAGGTCTGGCCCCAGTCGTCGTCCCCGCACAGCGCCGCGAGGGCCTTACGCAGGTCACCGGGCGGCAGCACGCCGAGCTCGGCGCGCAGGCGGCCGCTGGAGCCGCCGTCGTCGGCGACCGTGACGACGGCGGTGAGATCTCCGGCTCCGGTGATCCGGCGCAGCGAGGCGAGCGAGGCCGACAGGCCCATGCCCCCGCCGAGCGCGACCACCTTCGGCTGGGCGCCCCGCTTGCGGCCCAGCCGGCTCAGGCGGACGGATCGGCGGTTGGGCTTCACTCGCGCCCCATGTCCCGGTGAACGATGACGGTCTCCACGCCCTCGGACGCGAGGCGCGCCGCGAGCTTCTCCGACATGGCGACGGAGCGGTGCTTGCCGCCCGTGCAGCCGACCGCGATCGTCACGTACCGCTTGCCCTCGCGGCGGTAGCCCGCGGCGATGAGCTGGAGCAGCTCCGCGTACCGGTCGAGGAACTCCTTGGCGCCCGGCTGGTTGAAGACGTACGCCGCCACCTCCTCGTTCTGGCCGGTGTACTGGCGCAGCTCGGGGACCCAGTGCGGGTTCGGCAGGAAGCGCATGTCCACGACCAGGTCGGCGTCGACCGGCAGGCCGTACTTGAAGCCGAACGACATGACGGTGGCCCGCAGCTCGGGCTCCTCCTCGCCCGCGAACTGGGCGTCCATCTTGGCGCGCAGCTCGTGCACGTTCAGGCTGGAGGTGTCGATCACCAGGTCCGCGTCGCCGCGCAGCTCGCGCAGCAGGTCGCGCTCGGCCTCGATGCCGTCGACGATGCGTCCGTCGCCCTGCAGCGGGTGCGGCCTGCGCACCGACTCGAAGCGGCGGACCAGGGCCTCGTCCGAGGACTCCAGGAAGACGATGCGGCGCGTGACGTTCTTCGACTCCAGCTCGGCGAGGGAATCGCGGAGGTTGTCGAAGAAGCGCCTGCCGCGGACGTCGACGACCACCGCGATGCGGGCCACGTTGCCCTGCGAGCGGGCGCCGAGCTCCACCATGGTGGGGATCAGCGCGGGCGGCAGGTTGTCGACCACGAACCAGCCGAGGTCTTCCAGGCACTTGGCAGCCGTGCTGCGCCCGGCGCCCGACATGCCGGAGATGATCACCAGCTCCGGGATCGCGGCGTCGGGTACCGCCGGCGTCTCGATGGGCGTGCCCGTACTCACTTGCTCTCCACCTTCGTCGTGCTCGCTCATGTCTCCTGCCCCCGTCGTTCCTCCGAGGTGCCCGCGGTCACGGGCTCCTCCTCTTCCATGATCTCTCCGGTCGCCGTGTTCACGGCGGGTGCGGCGGGTGCCACCTGGGCGAGGGCCACCACGATGGCCTCGGCCGTCTTGCGGCCTATGCCCGGCACCTCGCAGATCTGGTCGATTGTCGCGGATCGAAGCTTCTTCACCGAACCGAAGTGCTTGATCAGTGTCTGCTTGCGCGCGTCGCCGAGGCCCGGCACGGCGTCGAGCGGCCCCGCCTTGAAGCGCTTGGCGCGCTTCGTGCGCTGATAGGTGATGGCGAAACGGTGTGCCTCGTCACGCACCCGCTGAAGGAGGTAGAGGCCCTCGCTGGTGCGCGGCAGGATGACCGGGTCGTCCTCGTCGGGGACCCAGACCTCCTCAAGGCGCTTGGCGAGGCCGCAGACCGCGACGTCGTCGATGCCGAGCTCGTCGAGCGCCTTCTGGGCGGCCGCGACCTGCGGCTGGCCGCCGTCGACCACGACGAGCTGGGGCGGGTACGCGAAGCGCTTGGGACGCCCGTCCTCCTCGGTGGGACCGGTATCGGCGATCTCCCCGGTCTCCTCGTCCACCCATTCCCCCGTCTTCTCCTTCTCGGCGAGGTAGCGCTTGAAGCGACGCGTGATCACTTCATGCATGGAGCGGACGTCGTCCTGGCCCTCGAAGCCCTTGATCTGGAAGCGGCGGTACTCGCTCTTCCTGGCGAGGCCGTCCTCGAAGACGACCATCGACGCCACCACGTCGTCGCCCTGGAGGTGCGAGATGTCGTAGCACTCGATGCGCAGCGGGGCGCTGTCAAGATCCAGGGCGGCGGCGATCTCCTCCAGGGCGCGCGAGCGCGTGGTGAGGTCGGAGGCGCGCTTGGTCTTGTGCAGGACGAGGGACTGCTGTGCGTTGCGCGCGACGGTCTCCATGAGGGCCTTCTTGTCGCCACGCTGCGGGATGCGTAGCGAGACGTTCGCCCCGCGGCGCTCGGTCAGCCACTCCTGGACCGGCTCTATCGGCTCCGGCAGGGCGGGGACGAGCACCTCCTTGGGCACGGCGTCGCCGCTCTCCTCGCCGTACAGCTGCTGGAGCGCGTGCTCGACGAGGTCGCCGCTGGTGACCGCCTCGACCTTGTCGGTGACCCAGCCGCGCTGGCCGCGCACCCGCCCGCCCCGGACGTGGAAGATCTGCACGGCGGCTTCGAGCTCGTCCTCGGCCAGCGCGATCAGGTCGGCGTCCGTGGCGTCGGCGAGCACGACGGCGCTCTTCTCCATCGCCTTCTTGAGCGCCTCGATGTCGTCGCGCAGGCGCGCCGCACGCTCGTACTCCATCTCCTCGGCCGCGTCCGCCATCTGCCGTTCCAGACGGCGGATGTACGTCCCCGTGCGGCCCGCCATGAAGTCGCAGAAGTCCTCGGCGAGTTGGCGGTGCTCCTCGGGGCTGACGCGCTCCACGCAGGGCGCCGAGCACTTGCCGATGTAACCGAGGAGGCAGGGGCGGCCGGTGCGGGCCGCGTTCTTGAACACGCCCGCGGAGCACGTGCGTACGGGAAAGGCGCGCAGCAGAAGATCGACGGTGTCGCGGATCGCCCACGCGTGGCCGTACGGACCGAAGTAGCGCACGCCCTTCTTCTTCGCGCCGCGCATCACCTGCACGCGCGGGAACTGCTCGTTCATCGTCACCGCGAGGTACGGATAGCTCTTGTCGTCGCGGTACTTGACGTTGAACCGGGGGTCGAACTCCTTGATCCAGGAGTACTCCAGCTGGAGCGCCTCGACCTCCGTGCTCACCACCGTCCACTCGACGGAGGCTGCGGTGGTCACCATGGAGCGCGTGCGCGGGTGGAGATTGGCCAGGTCCTGGAAGTAGTTGGCCAGGCGCTGGCGCAGGCTCTTGGCCTTCCCGACGTAGATCACCCGGCGGTGCTCGTCGCGGAATTTGTAGACCCCCGGAGCGTCGGGGATCTGTCCCGGCTTGGGGCGGTAGCTGGAAGGGTCGGCCATGTCGGACAGCCTACTGGCGGGGGCTGACAGTCCGATGTCCGCAGGGCTGAGGGCGGGGGTGGCGTGCGGGGCGGCTCGTGCGCGGCGGCCGATGCGGGGCGCGGGGTGGGCGTTGTCCTTGGTGATGGGTGGTTACCGTCCCCCACCCTTAAAAGGGTGGGGGACGGTTTCACCGGTTCACCGGCGCCTCACACCTGGCGCCTCCCCCGGCGCCTCAGTGCCGCCGCTCCCGACAGGCCGAGGGCGACCAGTGCCCCGGCTCCGGCGACGGAGGAGGCCACCGTGACCGGGACCTGTGAGGACGACGCGGCCTGGTCCTGCGCGCCGGTCGCGGCCTTGTCGGCGGCCGGGGCGGGCTGCTCGGCGAAGCCGCCCGCCTTGCCCGACTTCTCGTAGGCGGAGCCCGGCAGCTTGTCGCCGTACTCCTTCTGCACGCGCTTGCGGTAGGCGGCGACCGAGGTGCCTTCGGCGCCCACGGCGCGCACCGCGTCCTTGTCGAGCGGCAGCACGCGCGCGTGGTCGCGTACGTACCAGGCGTTGATCTGCGGCTCGTGGAAGACGGTGCCTCCGGGGGCCTTCTCTGCGCCCACGCGCGCGTAGTGGGTCTCGTCGTCGCCGGTGGCGATGTTCACGACCTGCCAGGAGCTGCCCTGTTCGACGGTCCACAGGGACGCTTCCTGGCCGTCGGAGGAGACCGCCTTGCTGGCGAGGAACTCCAGGCGGGCGATCGGCGCGCCCTTCTTGCCCGCGACGAAGTCCGGGGACAGGTAGTACACGGGCACGGCGTCGCCCTGGACGCGCGGGTCGGCCGCGGCCCTGGTGACCGCTCCCTCACGCGCGAAGAAGCGGGAGAGCGTGTCGAGGGTGCCGGGCGCCGCGGCCGCCTTGTGCGCGGCGTCGCGGGAGGCCGCCGAGGGTGCGCCGGGGCCGGAGTCGGCGGAGGCGGCCGGGGCCGCGAGGCCGAGTGCGAGGGTCGCGGCGGAACCGGCGACGGCGGCCTTCAGGAGGCGTCGGGCAAGCTCACGGTTCATCGCTCTCACGCCCCGATCCGGTAGAGCGAGTGGGTCCAGGAGAAGGTGTTGTTGTCGACGTACCAGGCGTGCGACGCCCAGTTGTAGCGGTCGTTGGAGGGCCAGGGGTCGCCCCAGTAGACCCAGCTGTTGGCGTCGTCGTAGCCGTAGAGGACGTGCATGTGGCCGCCGCCGTTGGACCACTGGATGCGGGTCTCGACCGGGCGGCCCGCGTCGATCTCGGCCTTCACGGTCGGGTAGCGCAGCCAGCCCGTGACGTACGAGCCGGGGTTGATGCCCGCCCAGCGCAGGCCGGTCTGCACATTGCCGAGCGTGGCCTGGTTGTTGGGGCACTCGGTGTTCTGGTTGCGCCCGAAGGCGGCGTTGCAGAACTGGTTCTGGCTGTAGTTGCGGCCCAGGAAGGTGGCGATCGTGTTGCCGGCCGCCGCCCAGCACCAGTTGGTCTTCTGCTGTGCCTGCATGGTGATGTTCAGGCGTTTGGCGGCGAGTACGGACGGGTCGGCGGCGGCCGTCGCGGTCGTCGCGGGGCGGGCGGGTGCGGGTTCGGGCGGAGCGGCCGCGGCCGTCGCTGTGGGTGCGGTGAAGAGCGCGGCCGCGACGACGGCGAGTGCGGAGAGACGTCTCCGTCTGCCGGGGCTGCTGCTCCTGCTGAGTGGGTGGCGCATCGCGTTCCTCCCGAGCGGGGTGGGGTTGGAGGAGCGCGTCCGGACGCTTGCGATTGAGCATCGAGTGTTGTCGGGTGCAGGTCAACACGCTTCAATGCGGGGTGACTTGGAACGTGAACGGCGGCGTACGGATGTGAACACGGGCCGTGCGCCGACCTGGCAACCCGCTCCGACCGGCGCGAACGCCGGTACGGCATAAGTGAACGTTCACAGAAGGGGTCCATCTTGCGGCACGGCACACGGCTCGCCGACGAAGCGAAGGACGGGGACGAAGGCGGCGGTGCGCCCGCGGCCCTGGAGGCGGCCCTGCGCACAGGACCGTTCCATGTCGCGCTGCGCACCGCCATCGCCGCGCGGCGGCTTCCCCTGCAGCGCGTCCGGCACCATCTGGCACGGCACGGGGTCAACGTCGGCGTGACGAGCCTGAGTTACTGGCAGCAGGGCGCACGCCGCCCCCAGCGCGCCGAGTCGCTGCGGGCCGTACGCGCCCTGGAGGAGATCCTGCGGCTCCCGGAGGAATCCCTGATCCGGCTGCTCGCCCCGCCGTCCGGGCGCGCCGAAGGGGAACGCCCGGCCGCCCGTTCGTACCGCTCCCTGGTGGAGGCGTCCGACGTCCTGCGCGCCCTGCTCGACGAGCTCGGCTCCCCCGTCGACGGCGGCCTGCACACCATCGGCCAGCACGAGCGGCTGCGGATCGGGGCGCGGCGCGAGCTGCTCGGCCGCGAGTCGCAGCACATCGTGCGCGCCCACCGGGACGGCGTGGACCGCTATGTGGCCATCCACCACGGCGACCCGGGCTGCGTGCCCGACCGGATCGCCGTGCGCGCCCTGGAGAACTGCCGTACGGGGCGCGTGCGCTGGCACCAGGGCACCGGGGTGCTCGTCGCCGAGCTGCTCTTCGACGCGCGGCTGCGCGCCGGGGACACGCATCTGTTCGGCTACGGCTTCGAGGACGGCACGGCGGGCGTGGCCACCGAGTATCTGCGCGGCTTCACCTACGCGGGCGGCCAGTACGCGCTGCAGGTCCGCTTCGACGAACAGGCGCTGCCCGTACGGTGCCACCGCTTCGCCCAGCACTCGGCCGCCGCGCCGCGCAGCAACCGCCAGGAGCTGACGCTGAGCGGCAGCCACCGCTCGGTGCACCTGGTGGAGCCCCAGGTGCGGGCGGGGATCCTGGGCATCGAGTGGGACTGGGAGTAGCGGGTCCGGCCCGTGGGGCGCCCGCCGCTCTCGGGTCTCAGGCCTTCTCGGGGCCCGCGACGATCTTGCCCTTCTCGACCTTCACCGGCAGTTCGTGCAGCGGCGCGACGGCCGGCTCGTGCAGCACCTTGCCGTTCGTGGCGTCGAACTGGCTGCCGTGGCAGGGGCAGATGAGCTTGTGCCCCTCCAGTTTGTTGATCGGGCACCGCGCGTGGGTGCAGATCGTGCTGAACGCCTTGTACTCGTCCTCGGAGATCCGGCTGACGACCACGTTCTGGTCGGTGTACAGCTTCGAGGCCCCCACCTTCACCTCGTCGGCCGTGCCGAGGTCCACCGGCGCGGTGGGCGCCGACCGGTTCGACCCGCCGTCGCCGCCGGTCGAGCAGGCGGTGAGCCCGAGCCCGACGGCCGGGGCGAGAGCGGCGGCCCGCAGCATGGTGCGGCGGGCATGGGGCGTGCCGGACATGGTGTCTCCACAGGTCAGGGGCGTACAGGTGCGTCTGTGACGGATCAGACCATACCGGTGCGAGCCATTCCGCCCGTGTCGGGCGTGGGCGTGCCCGAGTGCTGCCCGCTTCCGGCCCAGGGCCTGCGCACGCCCTAGCCTGAGCGGGACGCCGAGCCCGAGAGGAACCACCCGTGATAGTCGTCGCAGGAGAGGCCCTGATCGACCTCGTTCCGCAGAGGGCGCATCCGGCGGGCGCGGCCGCCCTTGCCCCGCTCTCCCCCCGGCTCGGCGGCGGCCCGTACAACACCGCCGTGGCGCTCGGCAGGATCGGCTCCCCCGTCGCCTTCTGCTCGCGCGTCTCGCGGGACGCCTTCGGCGAGGCGCTGCTCGACGGGCTGCGGACGGCCGGTGTCGATCTGTCGTACGTCCAGCGGGGCCCCGAGCCGACGACGCTCGCCGTCGCCTCGATCGGCGCGGACGGCTCGGCGGGCTACTCCTTCTACGTCGACGGCACCGCCGACCGGCTCTTCGAAGCGCCCCTTCAACTCCCCGACAGCGTACGGGCGATGTCGTTCGGCACCTGCTCGCTCGCCCTGGAACCGGGCGCGAGCGCATACGAGGAACTGATGCGGCGCGCGGCGGCGCGCGGGATCTTCACGATGCTCGACCCCAACGTACGCACGGGTCTGATCCCCGACGCGGACGCCTATCGCGCACGGTTCAAGGGCTGGCTGCCCTCGGTATCGCTGCTCAAGCTGTCGCGGGAGGACGCCGACTGGCTCGGCGGCACGCCGCGGGAGTGGCTGGCGTCGGGGCCCGCGGCCGTGGTGGTCACACACGGCGGCGACGGCCTCGCGGTGCACACGCGGGGCGGCGTCGAGCTGCGGGTGCCGGGCGAGCCGGTCGACGTGGTGGACACGATCGGCGCGGGCGACACCGTCAACGCGGCCCTGCTGCACGGCCTCGCGGCGCGGGACGCGCTGTCCCCCGACGCCCTGGACGTGCTGGACGCCGACGGCTGGTCGCAGGTGCTGCGGTTCGCGGCGCGCGCGGCGGCGGTCACCTGCTCGCGGGCGGGCGCGGAGCCGCCGTACGCGGCGGAGCTCGGCCTGCCGTGACTCAGCCGCTGACGGCGTGCAGGCCGCCGGGGCGCCGGCCGTCGAGCCGGTCGAGGGCGGCGGCCGTGGCCTCGTCGGCAGGACCGTAGACGATCAGGCGCTGCGGGTCCGTGTCGGGCAGCGCCAGCGTCTCGTACGAGAGCCGGAGCCCGCCCTCCTCGGGGTGGGTGATCCGCTCGACGCCGCTGCGCCGGGGCAGCGTGGGCGCACCCGCGACACGATCGGCGAACGGGGCGCCCGCGAGGATCGTCAACTCGTCGGAGAATCCCCTGACATGCGGGTCGTCGAGCATGGACTCGGTCTTGAGGTGCCCGACCAGGCCGTCGGCGACCCGGTCCCACTCGGGGTAGGCGGCGCGGGCCCGCTCGTCGGTGAAGACGAACCGGGCGAGGTTGGGCCGCTCGCCGTCCAGCACCCCGAACGGGGCGACGATCCGCCGGTAGCCGCTCGTGCAGGCGAGCACGTCGGCGAGGCGGTTGAGCAGCACGGCGGGCGTGGGCTCCAGGCTGTCCAGGATGGCCCGCACGGTGGGGCGGACCGAGTCGGCGGGCGGCACCGCGGCCGGGCAGCAGGGGTGCCCGGACCCCATCTCCTTCTCCAGGCGGCGCAGATGGATGCGCTCCTCGAAGGTCAGGCGCAGCGTGTCCGCGAGCGCGGCGAGCACCTGGGGGGACGGGTGGCGGTCCCTGCCCTGTTCGAGGCGGGTGAGGTATTCGACGCTGATCCCGGCGAGGGTCGCGACCTCGGAACGGCGCAGTCCGGGGGTGCGGCGGCGGGGGCCGCTGGGCAGGCCCACCTCGGTGGGGGTCACGGCCTCCCGGCGCGCACGCAGGAAGACGCCCAGCTCGTTGTCGCTCACGGTGCGAACGTACCAGCCGGGTGCGGGGCGGATCGTGGCCCTGTCACTACCAGCACCGGCTCGGCCTTCCTCACCACCGGGGCGCGCCCCAAGGTGGGCGCATGACTCTCGAAACGACCAACACCTCCGAAGCGGCCGACACGAACTCCGCCGCCCTCCCCTCGCTGCCACTGGCCGCGGGCCGCTGGGAGATCGAGCCCTTCCACTCCGCCGTCACCTTCTCCATCCGCCACCTCGGGATCTCCAAGGTGCGGGGCCGCTTCGCCGACGTGCAGGCCGAGTTGGTGGTGGGCGAGAGCGCCGGGACCTCGTCGGTGACGGCCACCATCGCGCTGGCCTCGATCGACACCAGCAACAAGGACCGGGACGCGCACGTCCGCGCGTCGGACCTGCTCGATGTCGAGAAGCGCCCGACGATGACCTTCCGTTCGACCGTGATCCAGGGTGCGGGCGAGGAGTGGAGCATGGCGGGCGAACTGACCATCGGCGACGTGACGAGGCCGGTGACGCTGGCCGTGGAGTTCGGCGGCGTCGAGGGCTTCCCCGGACAGGAGCGCAGGCACGCGGGGTTCGAGGCGTCGGGCGAGATCCGCCGCAGCGAGTTCGGGCTCGACTTCGCACCGGGGCTGCTCGGCGAGGTCGTGAAGATCCAGCTGGACATGCAGTTCCTGGAGCCTGTCGCGGGGCAGGACTGACGGGGCTGACGGGGGCGGAGCCAGCAGGTGCGCAGGGCTGACGGAGGGCTCTGCGCGCGCCGACGGCGATCCCGGATCGTGCTCAGCGGTCCGTGAACGCCCCGTGCCGTCCCGCTCCCGCCGCGAACCGGGCGGCGCCCTCGGCCGCCTCGGCCAGGGAGCGCAGACCGTGCCTCAACTCGCCCGCCATCGCCTCGCGTTCGGGCAGTCCGCCCTGTTCGAGCAGGGAGATCCTGTCGTGCCGCAGGCAGGTCTGCGGGAACGCGGCGATCTCGGCGGCCAGCGCCTCGGCCGCGGCGCGGGACGTGCCAGTGGGTACGGTCCGGTTGACCAGGCCCATGCCGAGCGCCTCCGCGGCGCCCACCGGACGGCCCGTGAGGATCAGGTCGAGGGCGCGGCCCTCGCCGATGAGACGGGGCAGCCGCACCGTGCCGCCGTCGATGAGCGGAACGCCCCAGCGGCGGCAGAACACCCCGAGTACGGCGTCCTCCTCCGCGACCCGCAGATCGCACCAGAGGGCGAGTTCGAGCCCGCCCGCGACGGCATGTCCTGAGATCGCCGCGATCACCGGCTTGGACAGGACCATCCGGCTGGGGCCCATGGGGCCGTCCCCGTCCTCCGTCACCTCGTTGCCGTCCGGGGTGCCGATCGCCTTGAGGTCGGCGCCCGCGCAGAACGTGCCGCCCTCGCCCCACAGGACGGCGACGGAGGCGTCCGGGTCGGCGTCGAAGGCGCGGAAGGCGTCGGCGAGGGCGCGAGCGGTGGGCCCGTCGACGGCGTTCCGCGCGGCGGGGCGGGACAGCACGATGGTGGTGACCGGGCCTTCGCGTTCGCTGCGTACCGACATGGGGGCAAGCCGACCATGCGAACGGGGCACCGGGCAAGGCGTGTTCGGGCCGCCGCGGCGTCCTCGTGGCGACGTCTTCTTCCGTACGCCGCGTTCTTGCGTACGACGTCTTCTTGCGCACGACGTCTTCTTGCGCACGACGAAGCGCGCCCCCCAACCGGGGGGGGCGGCGCGCGTCCGCCGATTCTAGGGGGACGCGGCCCGGGGCC
>NZ_JBHYJI010000040.1:22405-77790 GCF_042740435.1 Streptomyces sp. NPDC059002
TTTCCCCCTCCGTTCTTTTGGCCCCCCCCTAGGCGCCCCCCCCGGGGGGGGGGGGCGGCGCGCTTCGGCCGATGCTCGGGCTCGGCGGCCCGGGGCCGGTCAGGCCTTGCGGGCCCGCGTCGTCTTCTTGGCGGCCGCCTTCTTCGGAGCGGCCGCCTTCTTGGCGGTGGTGCCCGTCTTCTTGGCGGTGGTGCCCGTCTTCGCCGTGGCCGTCTTCTTCGTGGCCGTGGCGCTCGCCGCCACCGCCTTCTTCGCGGCGGACTTCTTGGCCGGGGCCTTCTTGACCGGCTTGCGCCCCTGCGAGGGCAGCGCGTCGCTGATCCGGTCCGCCGAGATGATGTCCCGCAGGAACTTGCCGGTGTGGCTGGTCGGCACCCCGGCGACCTCCTCGGGGGTGCCCTCGGCGACGACGAGACCGCCGCCGTTGCCCCCCTCCGGGCCCATGTCGACGACCCAGTCCGCGGTCTTGATCACGTCGAGGTTGTGCTCGATGACGATGACCGTGTTGCCCTTGTCGACCAGGCCGGAGAGGACCGTGATCAGCTTGCTGATGTCCTCGAAGTGCAGACCGGTGGTCGGCTCGTCGAGCACGTAGACGGTCCGGCCCGTGGAGCGCTTCTGGAGCTCGGAGGCCAGCTTCACGCGCTGAGCCTCGCCTCCGGAGAGGGTGGGCGCGGACTGTCCGAGGCGTACGTATCCGAGGCCGACGTCGTTGAGCGTCTTCAGGTGACGCGCGATCGCGGGGACCGCCTCGAAGAAGCCGAGCGCCTCCTCGATGGGCATGTCGAGGACTTCGGCGATGGACTTGCCCTTGTAGTGCACGTCCAGCGTCTCGCGGTTGTAGCGCGCGCCGTGGCAGACCTCGCACGGGACGTAGACGTCCGGCAGGAAGTTCATCTCGATCTTGATGGTGCCGTCGCCGGAGCAGTTCTCGCAGCGGCCGCCCTTGACGTTGAAGGAGAAGCGCCCGGGCAGATAGCCGCGCACCTTCGCCTCCGTGGTCTCCGCGAAGAGCTTGCGGACGTGGTCGAAGACTCCGGTGTACGTCGCCGGGTTCGAGCGCGGCGTACGGCCGATCGGCGACTGGTCGACGTGCACGACCTTGTCGACGAGGTCGTCGCCGTCCACGCGCGTGTGGCGGCCGGGAACGGAACGGGCGCCGTTCAACTCCCTTGCCAGGTGCGTGTAGAGGATGTCGTTGACGAGGGTCGACTTGCCGGAGCCCGAGACGCCCGTGACGGCCGTGAGGACGCCGAGCGGGAAGGAGACGTCGATGTCCCGCAGGTTGTTCTCACGGGCGCCGTGCACCGTGAGCTGCCGGGAGGGGTCGGCGGGGCGGCGCACGTCCGGGACCGGGATGGACTTCTTGCCCGAGAGGTACTGCCCGGTGATCGACTTGTCGTTGGCGAGCAGCTCCTTCATGGAGCCGCTGTGCACGACCTTGCCGCCGTGCTCGCCCGCGCCGGGGCCGATGTCGACGACCCAGTCGGCGACCTTGATGGTGTCCTCGTCGTGCTCGACGACGATGAGCGTGTTGCCCATGTCGCGCAGGCGGACGAGGGTCTCGATGAGCCGGTGGTTGTCGCGCTGGTGGAGGCCGATGGACGGCTCGTCCAGGACGTAGAGCACGCCGACCAGGCCGGAGCCGATCTGGGTGGCCAGGCGGATGCGCTGGGCCTCGCCTCCGGAGAGGGTGCCCGCGGCGCGGTTCAGCGACAGATAGTCCAGGCCGACGTCGACGAGGAACCGCAGTCGCTCATTGACCTCCTTGAGGACCCGCTCGGCGATCTTCTTGTCGCGGGCGCCCAGCTTCAGCTCGGCGAGGAAGTCCGCGCAGTCGCTGATGGACATCGCGGAGACCTCGGCGATGGACTTCCCCATGACGGAGACGGCAAGCACGATCGGCTTGAGGCGGGTGCCCTCACAGGTGGGGCAGGGCACCTCGCGCATATAGCCCTCGAAGCGCTCGCGGCTGGCGTCGCTCTCGGCCTCGCTGTGCCGGCGCTTGACGAAGGGGACGGCGCCTTCGAAGGCGGTGGTGTAGACCCGCTCGCGGCCGTACCTGTTCCGGTAGCGGACCTCGATCTGCGTCTTGTGGCCGTACAGGAGGGCCTTCTTGGCGCGCTGCGGGAGTCCGGCCCAGGGCATGTCGGTGGAGAACCCGAGCGCGTCGGCGAGGGCGCCGACGAGCCGTCCGAAGTACTCCTTGGTGTGGCCGTGCGACCAGGGGTGGATGGCGCCCTCGTCGAGCGACTTGTCCTCGTCGGGGACGATCAGCTCGGGGTCGACCTCCATGCGCGTGCCGATGCCGGTGCAGTCCGGGCAGGCGCCGAAGGGCGAGTTGAAGGAGAATGAGCGGGGCTCCAGCTCCTCGAAGGACAGGTCGTCGTACGGGCAGTAGAGGTGCTCCGAGTACATGCGCTCGCGCTCGGGGTCGTCCTCGGGGAGGTCGACGAAGTCCAGCACGACCATGCCTCCGGAGAGGCCGAGCGCGGTCTCCACGGAGTCGGTCAGGCGGCGCTTGGCGGAGTCCTTCACCGTGAGGCGGTCGACGACCACCTCGATGGTGTGCTTCTCCTGCTTCTTGAGCGTGGGCGGCTCGGTGAGCTGGATCGTCTGGCCGTCGACCCGCGCGCGGGAGTACCCCTTGGTCTGGAGGTCGGCGAAGAGGTCGACGAACTCGCCCTTGCGCTCGCGGACCAGCGGCGAGAGGACCTGGAAGCGGCTGCCCTCGGGCAGTTCGAGGACCTTGTCGACGATGGCCTGCGGCGACTGCCGGGAGATGGGGCGGCCGCACTCGGGGCAGTGCGGCTTGCCGATGCGCGCGAAGAGCAGCCGCAGATAGTCGTAGACCTCGGTGATGGTGCCGACCGTCGAGCGCGGGTTGCGCGAGGTCGACTTCTGGTCGATGGAGACCGCCGGGGAGAGGCCCTCGATGAAGTCGACGTCGGGCTTGTCCATCTGGCCCAGGAACTGCCGGGCGTACGAGGACAGCGACTCGACGTACCGCCGCTGGCCCTCGGCGAAGATCGTGTCGAACGCGAGCGAGGACTTGCCCGACCCGGAGAGTCCGGTGAACACGATGAGGGAGTCACGCGGGAGGTCGAGCGAGACGTTCTTGAGATTGTGCTCGCGCGCGCCACGGACGATGAGACGGTCGGCCACGCCGGTCCGCACCTTTCTTGAGGGGGGTGACAGGGGCGGAACCCCCGTCGTTCACAGACTAGGGCGAGCCACTGACAACGCCGGGCTGCTTCCCTGGTTCACAACAAACCCGGACCACCAAGAATGCCCGATGCCGCCCCCGACCATATAGCACGTGCATTCGATTTGCGGGGCCGCCCCAAGACCTTCACTCGAACGTGTGGCGGGGCTATCGTCGGGCGCATGATTGATCATGTGCGCGACCTGGCGTCTGTACGTGACGCGACCGACCGGCTGCTCACCGCAGCGACGAAACTGAACAACGATTCGACCGCCGAACCGTCACGGCTCCCGGGCTGGACCCGCGGCCACGTCCTCGCCCATGTCGCGCGGAACGCGGACGCACTGGTGAACGTTCTGGCCGGGCGGCCGATGTACGTCAGCACCGAGGCGCGCGACGCGGACATCGAGCGGGACGCCCCGCGCGCGCTCGCCGTACAGCTCGACGACGTACGCGAGAGCGCGGCCCGCCTCGAGGCACAGGCCGCGGTGCCCGCCGACTGGTCCCGCACCATCGAGATGCGCAACGGAGTCACCGACTCCGCGTCGCGGGTGCCCTTCCGGCGGTGGGTCGAGGTCGAGCTGCACCACGTCGACCTCGGCATCGGGTACGAGCTGGAGGACCTGCCCGAGGAGTTCGTGGAGCGGGAGATCACCTTCCTCACCGCACGCTTCTCCGGGAACCCCGATGTGCCGCCGACCCGGATCACGGACGGCACGCACGCGTGGGGCACCGGTCGCGCGGGCGAGCCCGAGATCACCGTGACCGGGTCCGCGGCCGACCTGGTCGGCTGGCTCGCGGGCCGCCGCGCGGGGACCGCCCTGGAGGCCGAAGGTGGCCTCCTCCCTGCCCTGCCCCCGCTATAGGCTGACGGACATGACGTACAGCGGAGCGGTGAAGGTCGGCGGACCCGCGGATGTGCACGAACTGCAGGACCTGATGATCTCGAAGGTCGCGGTCGGGCCGATGGACAACAACGCCTACCTGCTGCGCTGCCGGGCCACCGGCGAGCAGCTCCTGATCGACGCGGCGAACGACGCCGAGACGTTGCTGACACTGATCGGCGCCGACGGCATCGCGTCCGTCGTCACCACGCATCGGCACGGCGACCACTGGCAGGCGCTGGCCGCCGTCGTCGCGGCCACCCGGCCGCGGACGTATGCGGGCCGTGACGACGCGGAGGGCATCCCCGTGCCGACGGACGTGCTGGTCGGGGACGGCGACACCATCAAGGTCGGCCGGGTCGAGCTCACCGCCCGCCACCTCGTGGGCCACACCCCGGGCTCGATCGCCCTCGTCTACGACGACCCGCACGGCCATCCGCACGTGTTCACCGGCGACTGCCTCTTCCCGGGCGGCGTCGGCAACACGTGGAAGAACCCGCAGGCCTTCGCGAGCCTCATCGACGACGTCGAGACGAAGATCTTCGGGACGCTGCCGGACGAGACGTGGGTCTATCCCGGCCACGGCAACGACACGACGCTGGGCACCGAGCGGCCGCACCTCGCGGAGTGGCGCGCCCGGGGCTGGTGAGCGAAGGGGGTACGCGTCACGCCCCGGCGGCGACCAGCACCGCCACCCGTTCCACCGCGAACGCGTACCCCTGAACACCGCAGCCCGCGATGACGCCGTCGGCGCGCTGCGAGACGTAGGAGTGGTGCCGGAACGCCTCCCGCTGGTGGATGTTGGAGATGTGCACCTCCAACACCGGCATCCCGTCACAGGTGTTGAGCGCGTCCAGGATCGCGACGGACGTGTGCGAGTAGGCCGCGGGGTTGATGACGATGCCCGCGTGGTGCTCGCGCGCCTCGTGGATCCAGTCGACCAACTCGCCCTCGTGGTTGCTCTGCCGCAGATCCACGGTGCCGCCGTGCGCGGCCGCCGCCTTGGCGCAGAGCGCCTTGACGTCGTCGAGGGTGTCCGAGCCGTAGATCTCGGGCTGGCGCTGCCCGAGCAGGTTCAGGTTCGGGCCGTTGAGGATCATGATCGGGGCGGTGGCGAGGCTGCGCGTCATGGTCGAGGTCTATCACGCCTCCCGCGCGCGTGAGAGGCCGAAAGCCGGGCGCACTCTCCGTAGTTGCTGCCTGAGCCGGAGGGCGCATCGCGGTGACGTGCCGACCGGGTTGATCACCTCCGCACGCCCCCGTAACCGGCCGTCACCATGGGTAGTTGACGCGGTATGCGTACAACTGAACCAATCCCGGCGAAATCCCCCTCGCTGCCGCGGCTGGCCGCCGCCTCGCTCGCCGGGACCGCCATCGAGTTCTACGACTTCTTCATCTACGGGACGGCCGCGGCGCTGGTCCTCGGTCCGCTGTTCTTCCCGACGTTCTCCCCGCTGGCGGGAACTCTCGCCGCCTTCGCGACCTTCGGAGTGGGCTTCGTGGCACGGCCCTTGGGGTCCGTCGTCTTCGGGCACATCGGTGACCGGCACGGACGGCGTCCGGTGCTCATCGTGTCGCTGCTCCTCACCGGCCTCGCCACGGTCGCCGTCGGCTGCGTACCGACGTACGAATCGATCGGGATCGGCGCTCCCCTGCTCCTCCTTGTGCTGCGTTTTCTGCAGGGGCTCGGGCTCGGCGGTGAGTGGGGCGGTGCCGTGCTGCTGACCGCGGAGCACGCTCCTGCCGACCGGCGCGGGCTGTGGGCGAGCTTTCCGCAGATCGGCCCCGCGGTCGGGTTCCTGCTGGCCAACGGCATCATGCTGGCCCTGTCCGCGACGCTCACCGACGCGCAGTTCGCGGCCTGGGGATGGCGCGTGCCGTTCTGGGCGGCGGGACTGCTCGCGGCGGCCGGGCTCGCGCTGCGCACCTCTCTCGCGGAGAGCCCGGACTTCCTGCGGCTGCGCGAGCACGCGCGCGTGCCGCTCGCCGAAGTGGTGCGCGGGCACTGGCGCCTCGTGCTCCTCACGGCTGGCGCGATGGCCGTCGGGTACGCGGTCTTCTACGCCGTGACGACCTGGTCCCTCGCCTACGGGGTGGAGCGGCTCGGGGTGAGCCGCACGGTCATGCTGGCCTGCGTCATGGCGGCCGTGGTGGTGAAGGGCGCGCTGACGCCGGTGGTGGCGGTGCTCGGCGACCGGTACGGACGACGGCCGCTGTGCCTGCTCGGGTGCACGGCGTCGGCCCTGTGGATGTTCCCGATGGTCGCGCTGCTCTCGACCGGGCAGCCGCTGCTGATGTTCACCGGCTTCCTGGTGGCGATGCTCGCGTTCATCACGATGTTCGCCGTGATCGCCGCGTATCTGCCGGAGTTGTACGAGCCCCGGGTGCGCTGCACGGGCGCCGCGGTCGGCTACAACCTGGGCGGCGTGCTCGGCGGCGCGCTCACCCCGATCGTGGCGACGGCCCTCGCGCAGGGGGACGGGAGGCCGTGGGGCGTGGCCGCGTATCTGTCGGGCATCGCGCTGCTGAGCCTCGGGTGCTTCGCGCTGCTTCCGGAGACGCGGCCGGTCGCGGCCTCCGATCCGGCGGCCGCTACGGGGTGATCGCCAGCTCCAGGAACGCCGCGAACAGCACCAGATGGACGCCGCCCTGCAGCGGAGTGGCGCGCCCCGGCACGACCGTGAGCGTGCCGACGATCACGGTGAGCGCGAGCAGCACCATATGGGTCGAGCTGAGTCCGAGCACCAGCGGACCCGACAGCCACACAGAGGCGACCGCGACGGCCGGGATGGTCAGCCCGATGCTGGCCATCGCAGAACCGAGGGCGAGGTTCAGGCTGGTCTGCACCCGGTCGCGGCGGGCGGCACGGACGGCCGCGATCGTCTCGGGGAGCAGGACGAGGAGCGCGATGATCACGCCGACCACGGCGTGCGGCATGCCGGCGCTCTCGACACCCGACTCGATGGTCGGGGAGACGCCCTTGGCCAGGCCGACCACGCCGACGAGCGCCAGGGCGAGCAGCCCGAGGCTCAGCAGCGCCGCGCGGGAGGAGGGGCCCTCCGCGTGGCTGTCGGCGTCGATGACCTCCCCCTGCTTGGTCAGGGGCAGGAAGTAGTCGCGGTGCCGCACGGTCTGGGTGGTCACGAAGATGCCGTACAGGACGAGCGAGGCGATCGCGGCGAAGGTGAGCTGGCCCGTGGAGAACTCCGGGCCCGGCTTGGTGGTGGTGAACGTCGGCAGGACCAGACAGAGCGTGGCCAGGGTGGCGACGGTCGCGAGGGCCGCGCCCGTGCCCTCGGGGTTGAAAACGGCGACGCGGTGGCGCAGCGCGCCCACCAGGAGACAGAGTCCGACGATGCCGTTGCAGGTGATCATCACCGCGGCGAAGACGGTGTCGCGGGCGAGCGTGGAGCTCTTGTCGCCGCCGTCGGCCATGAGGGTGACGATCAGCGCCACCTCGATGATCGTCACCGCGACCGCGAGGACGAGCGAGCCGAAGGGTTCGCCGACGCGGTGCGCGATCACCTCGGCGTGGTGGACGGCGGCGAGCACCGCTCCGGCGAGGACCAGCGTCACCACGGCGACGACCACGCCGGGCAGATCGCGCCCCCAGGTGAAGGCGAGAAGGACGACCGCGAGGAGCGGCACCACCGTCGTCCACTGCATGCCGAGCGCCCGGAGCCGAGTGACCATGACTCGATGCTGCCCCGGGCGCCTGGGTACCGCGACTCGGTGATCGGGTGCCGTTCCTGCCTCCCGCCCCTGGCCGGAGCGGGAGGCGGGACGGTCAGGCCTCGATGCTGTCCTTCGGGGTCTCGGCCTCGGCCGCGTCCTTCTCGGCCTGCTTCTTGGAGGCCATGAGGCTGGTGATCGTGGTGATCACCAGGACGCCGCAGATGACGCCGAGCGAGACCGGGATGGAGATCTCGGGGACGTTCACCCCGTTCTCGTGCAGTGCGTGCAGCACCAGCTTCACGCCGATGAAGCCGAGGATCACCGACAGGCCGTAGCTGAGGTGGACCAGCTTCCTGAGCAGTCCGCCGATGAGGAAGTACAGCTGCCGCAGACCCATCAGGGCGAAGGCGTTCGCGGTGAAGACGATGTACGGGTCCTGGGTGAGGCCGAAGATCGCGGGGATGGAGTCCATCGCGAAGAGCACGTCGGTGGTGCCGATGGCCAGCATGACGACCATGAGCGGCGTCATGATCTTCTTGCCGTTCTTCCGGACGAAGAGCTTCGTGCCCTCGTACCGGTCGGAGACGCCGAACTTCTTCTCGATGGACTTCAGGAGGCGGTTCTCCTCCCAGTCCTCTTCCTCCTCGTCGGCGCGCGCCTCCTGGATGAGCTTCCAGGCGGTGTAGATCAGGAAGGCGCCGAAGATGTAGAAGACCCAGGAGAAGTTGGCGATGACGGCCGCGCCGGCGGCGATGAAGATCGCGCGCAGGACCAGGGCGATCAGCACACCGAACAGCAGCACGCGCTGCTGGAGGTGGGAGGGCACCGAGAACTTCGCCATGATCAGGATGAAGACGAAGAGGTTGTCCACGGAGAGGGACTTCTCCGTGATGAAGCCCGCGAAGAACTCGCCGGACGCCTGGGATTCGCCCGCGATCAGCAGGCCGACGCCGAAGAGCCCCGCGAGGACGATCCAGACGATCGTCCAGATTCCGGCTTCCTTGATCGACACGTCATGGGGCTTGCGCCCGATGAAGAAGTCGACCGCGATCAGGGCACACAGACCGAGAACGGTCGTCACCCACAGAGTCATTGAAACGTCCACTGCGCCTCCGGCGTCGTACGGCTACTGATCAGCGTCGTCGCTGCCGGAGGTCTCTTCCACCCGAGGCGGTCACCGCCGCACGTCGGGCCGACGCCCCGGGACCGATGGCGGTCCGTATTGACGGGCACGTCGCAGCCGGGAGTACTCCCCTCCGCAGGTAGCAGCGTACGCGAAATACCAAGACTTAGTAAAGGCGATGGCAAACAAGAGCCAAAAGGCCAGGTCAGACGGGTCTAAAGTCGCTTTGCCCGCAAGGCGTCAACGGCCGCCGTTGCGCCGGGCCGCAGCGACCCGGTCGAGGACCTGCCGCAGGACCTCGCTGCCCAGGGGGACCGTCGGCGGCTCGTACGTCCACGCGTGACCGACCCACGGGTCGGCGAGATGGTCGTCGGGCACCGGCGTCAGCCGGAGCAGCGCGCGCCACAGCGGGTCGAGCAGCGGGCCGTACTCCGCGGCGTCCTCACGGTCGGCGACCATCATCAGATGGACGCCGACGGCCGGGCCCTCGTCCGCGAGGTAGCGCAGCTGGGTCACGGCGCGGTCGTCGAAGCCGTGCGGGAAGTCATTGACGATCAGGAGCTGCTCGGCGGTGTCCAGGTCCGGGGGCAGGGCGTCGGGGGCGCCGCCGCGGATCGCCATCTGCACCAGGTCCACGCGCTGGGTGAGCTTGCCGAGGACGGCGGAGACACCGGCCGCGCCGGACGCCGGGGGCTCGGCGAGCACACCGGACGCCACCAGCGGCGCGAGCGGGCCCGCCGCCGAACCCGCCGCGTCGATGACGTGCACCGTGAACTCGCCCGCCGGATAGGCCGCGAGCAGCCGCGCGGCATGCATGACCGCCGTGTCCATGGCGAGGCGGCGCAGTTCGGCGGAGTCGGTGAAGGAGTTGGTGAGGGCCTTGCCGCTGTCGATCCACAGGCCGCGCTCCAGGGGCAGCCTGACGAGCATCGGGATGCGCAGGTCGATGCGCTCGGGCAGATGGAGGTCGCCCAGGCGCAGCGCCATCGGGATCTCCATGGGCGCGCGGTAGGCCTGCCAGACGGGGCTGCTCCACGCCGCGTACGCCGCGGGGAGCGCGGGCTCGACGACCTCCGCCTCGGCGGCGAGCTGTGCCAGGTCGCGGTCGAGGGTGGCCCTGGCCTGGCCGACGAGGTCGCCGTGCTTGGCGCGGGCGGCGTCGCGCGCGGTGTCGCCCGCGCCGCCGACGCGGCTGCGCGGGTCGGCGAGCACCTTGTCCAGCTCCTGCTCCATGCGGGAGTCGGCGAAGTCCACGGCGCTTCGGTACGCCGCCGTGGTGCGGGCCAGGTCTTCGAACATGCCCCACACCTGGTTGTAGAGCCGCTCCTCCATCGACCAGCCGGTGGCGTCGCCCGCGACGGGCTGCGCGGCCTGGCCCGGCCGGGCCGGGGGCGCGGTGGGCGGTGACGGCGGGGGCGCGGTCGTCTGCCGACTGGGGTGGGTGTAGTTGACGGGACCGCCGGTGGGGGCGTCGCCGCCCTGCGGGTGCGGGGCGGCGGGGGCGGGCTGGCCCTGGCCGCTCTGCGGGGTGGCCTGGCCCTGGGAGGCGGTGCGGACGCGGGCGTCGTCCGCGGGGCGCGGCGGGGGTGCGGCCACCGAGCGCGCCAGGCCCTGCGCCACCGCTTCGTTGATCGTGCCTGCCAGCTCCCGGGCGCCCGGCAGGCCCTGGTCGGTGAGCATCTCGGCGAGACCGCCCGCGTAGCCCTGGCCGACGGCACGCACCTTCCAGGCGCCCTGGCGGCGGTAGAGCTCCAGGGCGACGACGGCGGACTCGGCGTCCAGGTCGGTGATGGTGTAGCTGGCGACCTCGGCGCCGTCGAGTCCGGTGACCGCGACGAAGGGGGCGGCGAGCGCCCGGAAGCTGACCGGGCCACCGACGCCGATGGGCAGCGACAGGAGGACGCTGACCCGGTGGACGGTGTCCGGCACGGCGTCGGGGTCCACGGCGAGCCGGTGGTCGGCGGCCGCCTGCTTGGACACTTCGAGGCCCGGCAACGTGGGCGAGCCGGGGTGGGCCACCCATTCGACGCCGCGGACCCTGCCCTGCTCGTCGCCGAGCGTGGCGCCCGCCACGATCGGCTGGCCGGCCGAGATGCGAATCTCCAGGCGGGTCCCGGGAAGCGGGTGGTTCTGCCCCCGCACCAGCTCGGCCGTCATCGCTTCGTTCCCCCTCGTCGGGCTCGCGTCGAGCCCTCGTACGTACGGACGTACGGACGTCGCCCGGCGTCGCCTGACGTCGGCCGGCGTCGCTCGGACGTCGCTTACAGGTGCGGCAGGATCGCCGGCATCAGGTCCTGGAAGGTGCGGCCGTTGGCGGGGTTGCCGATGGCCGTCATCTGCCAGCCCGCGCCCGCGCGGTGGACCTTCGCCATGATCTGCGCGGTGTACTGACCGCCGCCGTCGAGGGTGTAGCGGGCCAGCTCCTGGCCGTTGGTCTCGTCGACCAGGCGGCAGAAGGCGTTCTGCACCTCCTGGAAGGTCTGGCCGGTGAAGGAGTTCACCGTGAAGACGATCTGGTCGATGTGGACGGGGACCCGCTGCAGGTCGACGAGGATCGCCTCGTCGTCGCCGCCCTGGCCCACGCCGCCGACGAGATTGTCACCGGTGTGCCGCACCGAGCCGTCGTCGCTGACCAGGTGGCGGAAGAACACGACATCCAGCGGCTGCTTGTCGGCGAAAAGGACCGCCGAGGCGTCCAGGTCGACCTCGCGCGTGCGCGTACCGAACAGGCCGCGGCGCGGAGCCGCCTGCCAGCCGAGTCCCATGCGCACCGCGGACAGCGCGCCCCCGTCGTTCTTCTGCAGGCTGATGGCCTGACCCTTGGTCATGTTGACCGTCACGCGCTGTCCCCTCTTCGAACTGCCTGGGCAACCGCCTCTTGCGGTTGCCCAGCACCCTATGCAGTGGCTCCGGCGGAGCCGCACTCCGGGCGGCACTTTGTGGCGGTCTTGCAACAGACCGGGCAGTACGCCGCCTCCCCTCCCCCAGCAGTGCGTTTACGCCTGTCCGGCCTCCCGCATCTGCCGCAGTTCCTTCTTCATCTCCGACACCTCGTCGCGCAGTCGCGCGGCGATCTCGAACTGCAGGTCGGCGGCGGCCGCCCGCATGCGCTCGGTCATCTCCTCGATCTGCTCGGCCAGTTCGGCCGCGGGGCGGTCGGTCGGCGCGGCCTGGTCCGACTTCTTCGCCTTGGCCTTGGTGGACTTGGCCGCCTTGCCGCCGAGCGCGGGCACCGGGGCCTTGGCGGCCTTGCCCTCCTTCGGCTTGCGGTAGTCGGAGCCGAGGAGCTCTTCGGTGTCGACCTCTTCGCGCGCGATCGCCGACACGATGTCGTTGATCTTCTTGCGGAGGGGCTGCGGGTCGATGCCCTTCTCCTTGTTGTACGCGATCTGCTTCTCCCGGCGGCGGTTCGTCTCGTCGATGGCCTTCTCCATCGCCGGGGTGATCTTGTCCGCGTACATATGGACCTGGCCGGAGACGTTGCGCGCCGCGCGGCCGATGGTCTGGATCAGCGAGGTCCCGGAGCGCAGGAAGCCCTCCTTGTCGGCGTCGAGGATCGCCACCAGGGAGACCTCGGGCAGGTCGAGGCCCTCCCGGAGGAGGTTGATGCCGACCAGGACGTCGTACTCGCCCGCCCGCAGCTCGCGCAGGAGCTCGACGCGGCGCAGCGTGTCGACGTCGCTGTGCAGATAGCGGACCTGGATGCCCAGTTCGAGGAAGTAGTCGGTGAGGTCCTCGGCCATCTTCTTGGTGAGCGTGGTGACCAGGACGCGCTCGTCCTTCTCGGTGCGCTTGCGGATCTCGTGCACCAGGTCGTCGATCTGCCCCTCGGTGGGCTTGACGACGACCTCGGGGTCGACGAGGCCGGTGGGGCGGATGATCTGCTCGACGAAGCCGTCGCCGCGCGAGAGTTCGTACTTCCCCGGGGTCGCCGAGAGGTAGACGGTCTGCCCGATGCGGCCGAGGAACTCCTCCCACTTCAGGGGGCGGTTGTCCAGGGCGGAGGGCAGTCGGAAGCCGTGGTCGACGAGGGTGCGCTTGCGGGAGGCGTCGCCCTCGTACATCGCGCCGATCTGCGGGACCGTGACGTGCGACTCGTCGAGGACCAGGAGGAAGTCGTCGGGGAAGTAGTCGATGAGGGTGTTCGGGGCGGAGCCGGGCTCGCGGCCGTCGAAGTGCATCGAGTAGTTCTCGACGCCGGAGCAGGAGCCGATCTGGCGGAGCATCTCCAGGTCGTACGTGGTGCGCATGCGCAGGCGCTGGGCCTCGAGCACCTTGCCCTGCTTCTCCAGCTCGGCGAGGCGCTCGCCGAGCTCCTTCTCGATGCCGTTGACCGCCTTCTCCATGCGCTCGGGACCCGCTACGTAGTGCGAGGCCGGGAAGACGTAGAGGTGGTCGTCGTCGCTGATGACCTCGCCGGTGAGCGGGTGGAGGGTGGAGAGCGCCTCGATCTCGTCGCCGAACATCTCGATGCGGACGGCCAGTTCCTCGTAGACCGGGAAGATCTCGATGGTGTCGCCGCGGACGCGGAAGGTGCCGCGGGTGAACGCGAGGTCGTTGCGCGTGTACTGGATGTCGACGAAGCGGCGCAGGAGCTGGTCGCGGTCGATCTCGTCGCCGACCTTGAGGGGGACCATCCGGTCCACGTACTCCTGCGGGGTGCCGAGGCCGTAGATGCAGGAGACGGAGGCGACCACGACCACGTCGCGGCGGGTCAGCAGCGAGTTCGTCGCGGAGTGGCGCAGGCGCTCCACCTCCTCGTTGATCGAGGAGTCCTTCTCGATGTAGGTGTCCGACTGCGGGACGTACGCCTCGGGCTGGTAGTAGTCGTAGTACGAGACGAAGTACTCGACGGCGTTGTTCGGCAGCAGCTCGCGGAATTCGTTCGCCAGCTGGGCGGCCAGCGTCTTGTTCGGCGCCATCACGAGGGTGGGGCGCTGGAGCTTCTCGATCATCCACGCGGTGGTGGCCGACTTGCCGGTGCCGGTCGCGCCGAGGAGGACGACGTCCTTCTCACCTGCGCGGATGCGTCGCTCCAGCTCGGCGATGGCCGCCGGCTGGTCACCACTGGGCTGGTACGGGCTGACGACCTCGAAAGGCGCCACCGTGCGTTCGATCTTCGATACGGGCCGCATGGAAACCACCGTACGACCCCGCACTGACAACCGGGTCCGATCGGCCGCTCAGCGGCCTTGCCTCACCAGTTCTGCGGGGTGCGGGAGCCGGGCCGCTGCCGGGTCCTGCGGCGGCGGGGCGGGGGGACGTGCCGGTCGCCCGAGCGCGGGACGGAGTAGGACTGCCGGGGGCGGCCCGCCCGCGCGGCGTTCCTAGCCTGCGGCTGGCCGCCGAGGACCATGAGCGGGTCGAACATCACGATCACGCCCGCCAGGAGCAGGAAGGCGAGCGGGCCGATCATCATGGGCGCGAGGATCTCGGCGGGCGAGTCGCCGGCGGGCACGGCGTCCGAGCCGTGCAGATGGACACTGAGGGCGGCCATGCCGGTGTAGTGCATGCCGCTCACGGCGAGCCCCATGATGAGGCTCGCGCCCAGGCTCCACAGGAATCCCCTGACCTGCGCGGCCGCCCAGAGGGCCGCGGTGGCGGCGACCATGGCGATCACGACGGACGCGGAGACGACGAGGGTGTTGTACTCCAGCGTCCCGCGCAGACGCATACTGGCCATTCCCAGGTAGTGCATCGAGGCGACGCCGAGGCCCGTGATCGTCCCGCCGGTGAACAGGGCGGTGCCCATGGCGCCGCGGTAGCCGACGATGAAGATGCCGATGCCGACCATGACGATGGCGACGGCCAGGCTGGCGAAGGTCAGCGTCTTGTCGTAGTGGATCGGGGCCTCCGCCACGGTGAAGCCCATCATCGCCACGAAGTGCATGGTCCATATCCCGGACCCGATCGCGGCCGAGCCGAGCGCGAGCCAGCCGGGCCGCCAGGAGCGGGCGACGAGCAGCGATCTGGTCGTGCAGCGGAGTCCGAGCGCGCCGCCCAGACAGGCCATGCCGTACGCCACCACCGGTGTGACGACTCCGTAGCTGAACCCGTCGACCGTGCCCTGCATGCGCGGTAGCCCTTCCGCCTGATGTGCCCAAAAACCCTGAAAAGCCCCGTATACCCCCCTGCCGGCACCCATCTGAAAGGCCGTCGGCTGAGGCAGAGAGTAAAGCTCACCCCGGAACCTACGAACGATTTTCCGGCAAAGAATCGCACTCCCCGCGCGCGGGGTCCCCGAGTTTGATGACTCCGTTCAACCTGTGGCCATCCTGCACCTGTCTCCCATTGGTCCCGGACTGTCACTCTCGACCGGTCCGCGATGTCACGACGCGAGGAGTACCCGTGTACGCACGCGCTGCCGCTGCCACCGCCGTCGCCCTCATGGGAGCCGGCGCACTCGTCCTCCCCTCCACCACCGCCACCGCGCAGAGCCCCTCGGCAACAAGCGCCTCCGACCACGACAGGCCTCTGGTCGTGGCCCACCGCGGCGCCTCCGCGTACGCACCGGAGAACACCATCGCGGCCATCGACAAGGCCCGCGACATGGGGTTCCGCTGGGTGGAGAACGACGTCCAGCGGACCAAGGACGGCGAGCTCGTGATCATGCACGACGAGACCCTGAAGCGGACGACGGACGTCGAGGAGGTCTTCCCCGACCGCGCCCCGTGGAAGGTCGCGGACTTCACGGCCGCGGAGATAGCTCAGCTGGACGCGGGCAGCTGGTTCAGTCCCAAGTACAAGGGGCAGCGCGTGCCGACCCTGTCGCAGTACATGCGGCGGGTCTCGCACAACCACCAGAAGCTGGTCTTCGAGTTCAAGAAGCCGGAGCTCTACCCGGGCATCGAGGAGGAGGGCCTGCGGGTGCTCCGCAACGAGGGCTGGCTCGACAAGCACCATGTGAAGAGCAAGCTGGTCATCCAGAGCTTCAGCGCGGACAGCGTGAAGAAGGTGCATGCGCTGCGGCCCGATGTGAAGACCGGTTTCCTGGGCACCCCCGCGGTCGCCGACCTTCCCGAGTACGCGGAGTTCGCCGACCAGATCAACGCGACGCACACCTCCATCTCGGCGGGCTACGTCGAGGCGATCCACGACCAGAAGGGTCCGCACGGCAAGCCGCTGGAGATCTTCACCTGGACGGTCAACGACGCACCGAGCGCGCTGCGCGTCGCGGGCTTCGGGGTGGACGGGATCATCACCAACACGCCTGACGTCGTGCGCGAGGCGCTGGACGAGAGCTGACGCCCGGCCCGGCCGCCAGGCCGGGCCCTCGCTCGCCGAGCCGCGTTGTCAGTGGGCGGTCGTACGGTGGTCGGCATGAACTCCCATGCGCAGGAGCAGGAGCAGGGCCAGGCCCAAACCCAGGGCCGAGGTCAGGGGCGGCAGCAGGACGGCCGTCGGGTCGTGTGGGCCGTCGTCGCCAGCGACATCGGGCCGCTGCTGCTCGCCGCGACCGGTGAGGGACTGGTCGCCGTGGTCTTCCACGCCACCGACACCGTGCGCGACAAAGCGTTGGACCGGCTCGGCGCCCGCCTGGGCGCCGAGTTGGTCGAGGCGCCCGGCTCCCCGCTGCTCGCCGAGCCCATACGCCAGCTCGCGGCCTACTTCGCGGGCGAGCGGCGCGACTTCGAGCTGCCGCTCGACTGGTCGCTGATCTCCGGCTTCAACCGCCAGGTGCTCCGCGAGCTCGCCGCGGGGGTGCCGTTCGGCACGGTGGTGGGCTACGGCGACCTGGCCCGCCGCGTCGGCCAGCCCGGCGCGGCCCAGGCCGTGGGCCTCGCGATGGGCGCCAACCCACTGCCGGTCGTGGTGCCGTGCCACCGCGTGGTGGAGAGCGACGGAGGCATCGGCGGCTTCGGAGGCGGCCTGGAGACCAAGCGGCAACTCCTCGCCCTGGAGGGCGTGCTACCGCAGCCGCTGTTCTGAGTGCGTGCGGGAGGGGCGGGTGGGGGCTGTCCGGCTGCCGCTGCCGCTGCCGCTGCCGGGGGGCCAGCGCTCGGTCCCGAGGGGGTTCTGACGCCTGAACGCGAAGGCACTCTGACGTCCGGTCCCAAGGCGTTCCGGCGCCTGGCCCCGGGCATTCCGACGCCCAGCCCCGAGGGCCTTCCAGCGCCTGATCGCGAGGGCGTTCCGACGCCTGGTTCCGAGGGTGCTCTGACGCCCGGCCCCAGGGCGTTCCGGCGCCCGGACCCGAGGGCCCTTCGGACGCCCGGCCCCGAGAGCGTCCCAGCGCCTCATCGCGACGCCGCTCTGGCACCTGCCCCCAAGAGCGTTCCGACGCCCGGCCCAAGAGCGTTCCGGCGCCCGGACCCGAGGGCCTTCCGACGTCTGGCCCGGGGCGTTCCGGCGCCCCATCCCGTCGTACCGGCGACTGTGAAAACTGTGTTTCGTCCCTGCGAACGCGCTGGCACACTGCGTCAGTGACTTCGACCCTCGACGCCCCTGGCATACCAGGACCAGAGGCGCTGCCCGCTCTGCGGCGCCGTACGACCGCGGTGTTGATCGCCAGTCAGATCCTGGGTGGGCTCGGGGTGCCGATCGGTATTGCGCTGGCGCCGGTGCTCGCGACCGAGGTGAGTGGGGCCGAAGCGCTGTCCGGGCTCGCGCCGACGGCTTCCGTGGCGGGTACGGCGCTGCTGTCGTTGCCGCTGGCGGCGCTGATGACGTCGCGGGGCCGGCGTCCCGGGCTGGTCCTCGCCTATCTGATCGGCGCGCTGGGCGCGGGACTCGTCGTGCTGGCCGCGGTCGTCGGGAGCTTCCCGCTGCTGCTGCTCGGCATGGCCGCGTTCGGTGCGGGCTCGTCCGCCAATCTGCAGGCCCGGTTCGCCGCGGCCGACCTCGCCGAACCCGACCGGCGCGGCCGGGCCATCTCGCACGTCATCTGGGCCACTACCATCGGCTCGGTGCTCGGCCCGAACATCGCGGCGCCCACGAGCCGCGCCTTCTCCGGCACGTCCATACCCGAGAAGGCGGGCCCCTTCCTCTTCGCCGCCGGGATCTTCGCGGTCGCCGCACTCGTGGTGGCGGTGCTGCTGCGCCCCGACCCGCTGCTCACCGCCCGCGCCCTGACCCCGCAGGAGGACCACTCCGCGCGGAACCACTCGCTGAAGGCCGGTGTCGCCGCGGTGGCCGCGTCGCCGATGGCGCGGCTCGCCCTGGTGACGGTGGCCGTGTCGCACACGGTGATGGTCTCGATCATGGTGATGACCCCGGTCGACCTGGGCCACCACGGGGCGAGCCTGCAGCTGGTCGGCCTGGTCATCAGCGGGCACATTGCGGGCATGTACGCGTTCTCGCCGGTGATGGGCTGGCTCGCCGACCGGTTCGGCAGGCTCGCGGTGATCGGTCTGACGGTCGGGCTCCTGAGCTGCGCCGCGCTGCTCGCCGGTACGGCGGGGCCGAGCCACGGCCAGACCGCGGCCGGGCTCTTCGTGCTCGGCCTCGGCTGGTCCGCGGGTCTGGTCTCCGGTTCCGCGCTGCTCACCGACTCGGTGCCGGGGCCCGCGCGAGCCGCCGTGCAGGGCCTCTCGGACCTGACGATGAACACGTCGGCGGGCATCGGCGGCGCGGCCGCGGGGCTGATCGTCGCGCGGGCCAGCTATGGCTGGCTCAACGTCGTCGGCGTCTGCGTACTGCTGCCGATGGCCGCGCTCGCCGTCCGCAGGGCGGTCAGGAAGGCGTGACCCGCAGGGCGTGCCGACGGGTCGGCCCTGCGGTCAGGGCAGCGTGATGTGGTACGCCTTGCGGAGCGTCTCGTGCACCGTCCAGGTCGTACGGTCGCCCTCGCGCAGCACCGCCGCGTCGCCCGGACCGATCTCCAGCGTGGCGCCGCCCTCGACCTCGACGGTCGCGCGGCCGCTGACGACCACGAAGAGTTCGTTGGCCTCGGTGTCGGTGACCACACCCGGCGTGATCTGCCAGATGCCGCGCAGCTGCTTGCCGTCGGCCGACTCCCACAGCACCTTGCCGGTCACCACCGGGTCGCCGGAGACGATCTGCCCCGGGTCGAGCGGCTCGGCCTCCAGGTCGACATCCGGAATGTGCACGGCGAAAGACGCAACAGTTTGATCATTCGTGGTCATGGCCGGTCACCCTAGCCGGGTCCCGCGCACCCGCCCCTGCCGGGGCCCGGACGCCTCGCGGGGGTTTGGCGGGGCCCGCCGCCCGCCAGGGATGAGGGGAGACCCGACAGGCAGGAGGCAGGCCCGTGTTGGTGGTGTCCGACGAGGTGCGGGCGGCGGTCGCGGAGCGGCGCCCCGTGGTGGCCCTGGAGTCCACGATCATCGCGCACGGCCTGCCACGCCCGCGCAATCTCCAGGTGGCGAAGGAACTCGAGGCGGTCGTACGCGAGGAGGACGCCGTCCCCGCGACGATCGCCGTTCTCGACGGGCGTCCCCATGTCGGCCTGGACAAGGAGCAGTTGGAGCGGGTCGCGAACGACGACGGCATCCGCAAGCTGGGCCACCGCGATCTGCCGCTCGCCTTCGCTGCGGGCGCGAGCGGGGCGACGACGGTGTCGGCGACGGCGCTGCTCGCCGCCCGCGCGGGCCTGCGGGTGTTCGCCACGGGCGGGCTCGGCGGGGTGCACCGGGAGTGGACGGTCACCCAGGACGAGTCGGCCGACCTGAGGCTGCTCGGCCGCACCAGGATCACGGTGGTGTGCGCGGGCGTGAAGTCGATCCTGGACGTGGCGGCGACGTTGGAGCGCCTGGAGACGCTGGGCATCTCGGTGGCGGGGTACGGGACCGACCGCTTCCCCGGCTTCTATCTCGCCGACTCCGGGCACCCGGTGGACTGGACGGTGCGTACGCCGGGGCAGGTCGCGGAGGTGATGCGCGCCCAGGACGCGCTCGAAGGGCCCGACGCGGCGCTGATCGTGGCGAATCCGGTGCCGGAGGACGAACAGCTCGATCCCGTGCTCCACGCGCGCGTGCTCGCCGAGGCGCTCGCGGCGTGCGCGGAGCGGGGCATCACGGGGCAGGCCATCACGCCGTTCCTGCTCGACGAGTTGATGCGGCGCACCGAGGGCGCGTCCCTGGAGGCCAATCTCGCCGCGGTCCGCGGCAACGTACGGCTCGCGGCGCGGATCGCGACGGCCTGGGCCGGGCGGTGACGGTGCGGGCCGGGGGCCTGCTCGTCGTCGGGGACGTCGTCACGGACATCGTCGCCCGGCACCGTACGCCGCTCGCGCCGGGCACCGACACGGCGGCGGCCATCCGTACGGTGCCGGGTGGGGCGGGGGCCAACGTGGCGTGCTGGGCGGCTCATTGGGGGTGTCCTGACGTACGTCTGCTCGGGCGGGTCGGTGCCGATTCGGCGCGGTGGCACGAGGAGGCGCTCACGCGCGCGGGGGTGCGGCCGCGGCTCGTGGTCGATCCGGCGGCGCCTACGGGGACGGTGATCTGTCTGGTGGACGGGGGCGCCGCCGCCGAGCGGACGTTCCTCTCGGACAACGGTGCCTCCCTGCGGCTCTCCCCCGCCGACTGGTCGCCCTCGCTCCTCGACGGCGTCGCGCGGCTGCATCTGTCCGGCTATCTCTTCTTCGCCGCGGCCAGCCGCGCGTCCGCCGCCGAGGCACTGGCGTCGGCACGCGCGCGTGGCGTGCCGGTGAGTGTGGATCCGGCGTCCACGGGGTTCCTCGCGGAACTGGGCGTGGAGCGGTTCCTCGCGGCGGTGGAGGGGGTGGAGATGCTGGTGCCCAGCAGAGCCGAGGCGGAGTACCTGACCGGCCTGCCCGACCCCGCCGACGCGGCGTCGAAGCTGAGCCGCCGCTTCCCGTCGGTGGTCGTCAAACTGGGCACGGACGGGGCGCTGGTGGCCCAGGACGGCGAGGTACGCGGCCGGGTCCCCGCGCTCCCCGCACGCGCACGCGACTCCACGGGGGCGGGCGACGCCTTCACCGGAGCGCTGCTCGCCGCCCGGCTCGGCGGCGCGGGACTCCTCGACGCGGCGACGGAGGGGTGCGGCGCGGGCGCACGGGCGGTGGAACGGACAGGGGGCAGGCCCCCGCACCCCGGGGGCCCGCCCTCACCGGCACCCCCACGCCCCCGTGCCGCCCCGCGACCGCGGCGCCCCGCGGGGCACTGAGCCTCGCCCGCGCCCGGCCGGGGGCCAACTGCCGTGGCGCGGGGGCCGGTTCGGCGGGGGCGCCGAGGGGTACCCCGTGTCCGGCGCCGGGGGCTACCCCTTTCTGCCCCACGTGGAGATCAGCGGCGGCGTGGCCAGGTCGAGTGTGCCCGTGGCGGCGTTCGTGAGGTGGGTGTCGATGTCGTCCGCCGTCGCCAGGCCCGCGGCGAGCAGGTCCGCGCGAAGGTGCTGGAGCGTCGCGGTCTCCAGGGCCGCGCAGGCCGGGGAGGTGAGGGGGAAGTGCACGTCGGACTCCACGTGGCGCAGGCCGCCCTCGCGCAGGAGGCGGGGCAGGCGGCGGCCGTACGCGGGGTCGGTGCCGCGCTCGGCGAGGAGCGAGCGCACCGCGTGGCGCAGGCGGTTCGCCAACTCCTGGGCGGGGCCGTGCTCGTCGGGGCAGGCCAGCGGCTGGAGCGCGAGGTCGGCCTCCTCGACGAGGAGCCGGCCGCCGGGCCGCAGCGCCCTGAGCATCGACTGCAGGGCCCGCTCCCGGTCCGCGACGTCGACCAGGACGAGCCGCGCGTGCACGAGGTCGAAGCCCTCCACGGGCGGCGGGTCCGCGGCGACGTCGTGGGTCCGCACTTCGAGGGGCGAGCGCGCGGCCCGCGTCTGCCAGGACGTGTCGGTGTCGGTCGCGAGGACCCTGCCGGTGGGGCCGACCCGTTTGGCGAGCCAGGAGACCACGGAGGTGCCGCCCGCGCCGACCTCCCAGCAGCGCCAGCCGGGGCCGATGCCGAGGCGCTCGATATGCCCGAAGGTCGTGGGATCGAAGAGGGCGGCGAACGCCTCGGAGTGCTGCTGCCCCGCCCCGGTCCGCCGCTGGTCGATGGGCTGCCGGGCGTCGAGGAGGGGGCCGTCGATTCGCGTCATGCCCCGATCATCCCAGTTGTCCGGCTTGCTCCCGGGAGGCAGAACCGGGCATTCCGGAGCGGAATACTCCGTTCCCACAGGCCTCAGCGGGCCTCGGGGACGTACTGGCAAACTGTCACGCCACGTCACCAGCGCGAGGAGTCCCCATGTCTATGGCAGGCAACCTGCGGAAGGTAGGAAGCCTTGGCAAAGTCACCGGCCTGCGCAAGGTCGGCCGCCTCCGGAAGGTGGCGCGCCTGGGCCGCCGCGGCTCGCGCGTCGACCTGAGTCACCCGGCCCGCTCCCCGCTCGGCTCGTCGGTGGTGAACTGCGTGTCGTACCGACGGGGCGTGCGCCAGCCGTCGGAGCACAGCCTCGTCGAATCGGTCGAGCGGATCCGCAAGTCCGACGACGGCTTCGTCTGGCTGGGGCTGCACGAGCCGACCACGGCGGAGTTCGCGGGCATCGCCGAGCTCTTCGACCTGCACCCGCTCGCCGTGGAGGACGCGGTGCACGCGCACCAGCGCCCGAAGGTGGAGCGGTACGACCACACGCTGTTCGCCGTGTTCAAGACGGTCTGCTACGTCGAGCACACCGAACTGACCGCCACCAGCGAGGTGGTGGACACCGGCGAGATCATGGTCTTCGTCGGCCGGGACTTCGTCATCACGGTCCGGCACGGCAGGCACGGCTCGCTCGGCCCGCTGCGCGAGGAGCTGGAGGCGGCCCCCGAGCAGCTCGCCCAGGGCCCCGCCGCGGTGCTGCACGCCATCGCGGACCAGGTCGTGGACGACTATCTCGCGGCGACGGACGCGGTGCAGTCGGACATCGACCAGGTGGAGACGGAGGTGTTCGCGCCGGACGGCGAGCGGGCCGATCCCGGCCGCATCTACCAGCTCAAGCGCGAACTGCTCGAACTGAAGCGGGCGGTGGTGCCGCTCGGCCGCCCGCTCCAGGTGCTCGCCACCACACCGATGCGGGTGATCGCCCCGGAGATACAGGCGTACTTCCGGGACGTCGACGACCACTTGAAGCGGGCCACCGAGCAGATCGCCGCCTTCGACGAGCTGCTGAACTCGATCCTCCAGGCCCATCTCGCGCAGGTGACCGTCGCGCAGAACGAGGACATGCGGAAGATCACCGCGTGGGCGGCGGTCGTCGCGGTGCCGACGATGGGCTGCGGTCTCTACGGCATGAACTTCGACTACATGCCCGAACTGCACTGGCAGTTCGGCTACCCCCTGGTCATGTCGGTGATCGTGGGGACCTGTGTCGCGCTGTACCGCGGCTTCCGCAGGAACGGCTGGCTGTGAACGGCGGCCGACCCCGGGAGGTCAGCTCTTGGCGTAGACGCTCTCGACCCAGCCCGCGAGCTGGTCGTCGGTGAGGTGGGTGGCCAGATCGGCCTCGCTGATCATGCCGACGAGCCGCTTGTTCTCGATCACCGGAAGTCGACGGATCTGGTGGCCCTGCATCTCCCGCAGGACGTCGTCGACGTCGGCGCCCGAGTCGATCCAGCGCGGTGTGCCCTTGGCCATGTCGCCCGCGGTGACCTTCGACGGGTCGTGTCCCATGGCCACGCAGCCGACGACGATGTCGCGGTCGGTGAGGATGCCGCAGAGGCGTTCGTTCTCGTCGCTGATGGGCAGCGCGCCCACGTCGAGCTGGCGCATCAGCTGGGCCGCGCGGTCCAGGGTCTCGTGCCTGGGGATCCACTGGGCGCCCCGGTGCATGATGTCTCCGGCGGTGGTCATTGGTGCCTCCCGTTGCCGGGCGGATTCCGGCGCGGCGCGAAGGCACCGCTGGTCCCGGCGCCCTTCATTCTCGCCGCGCCCCTGGACGTACGCATCCGGAGCCCGCGGAGACCGGGCGCCCACCAGCCGCCACCAGCCACGCGGCGCCCACCGGCATACGACGGCGTCACGCCGCGTCCGACGCGCCGCTCCACGCCGGATGCCGCGGATCGTCCGCCCGTACGATCACGTCGGCCCGGCCCGCGGGGTCCGTCTCCGTCTCGTACCGGTCGAAGGCCGGCAGGGTCCACCGCTCGCTCTCCGGTGTGCGCCGGGCGAGCGCTCCCGGCGAGAGCCGCACATGGACGGTCAGGTCGAACGGGAACCAGTGGCCGAGCAGCAGCGGGCCGTGCAGCAACAGGACACCGCCGGGCGGGAGTTGGACGTACGGGGTGCGGGTCGCGCGGTCGGCGGCCGGGTCCCACAGGTCGGGCAGGACCCGCCCCGTGCCGCCCGGGTCGAGGGGCCCGAGCACCTCGCGCCACAGGGCGCCGGTGTCGAACCACCCGCTGTAGTACGCCTCCACGTCCTGGTGCCCGTACTCGAGCCGCAGCGAAGCGGGCCGCAGGAAGCCCTGCTCGTCGACCACCAGCGGGGTCCGCCCGCGCAGTCGCAGCGCGTCGGCGAGGCGCGCGGCCAGCTCGCCGGTCCCGGCGGCCGGTGCCCCGTCGACGGCGACGCGCGGCCAGGGGCTGCCGTCGCCGGTCTCCAGGTCGAGCAGCCGGTCGGCGAGGGTGTCGGTCAGGCGTTCCCAGGTGATCGGTTCGAGTCGCACCCGGCCATGATGCCGTGGGCCGCCGCACGGGAAGGAGACGGGCATGGCGAGTTCCCCGGCCTCCCCGCCCCCTCCCTCCTCTTCCCACTCCTCTCCCTCCTCCCACCCCTCTCCCTCCTCCCCGATCTCCCCCGCCCGTCCCGGACTTCTGGTCTTCCAGCCGTTGAAGCGGCGGCGCTGTGCGGAGTGCCGCTCGGGGCCGCTGCATCTGCTGATGCTCGAGGGCGGTGAGCCGCGCTGCCTGGACTGCGCCGACCTCGGACACCTCGTGTATCTGCCGCGCGGCGACACGGCACTCACCCGGCGGGCCCGCGAGGGCAGCGGGCTCTGGGCGGTGGTGGTCCGCTTCCACCGGCGCCGCGCCCGCTACGAACGGCAGGGCGTCCTCGTCGAGGAGGCGGCGCTCGCCCTGGCCGAGGAGCGGTGTCTGGCGGACGCGGAGGCGCGGGCGCGGCGCAGGGAGCGGGACGCGGTGCGCAGGGCCGCGCAGGACGTGCGGTTCGCCGAGGCCTTCGGCGCCGAGATCGCGCGGCTCTTCCCGGGGTGCCCGCGGGACCGGGCGCGGGAGATCGCCGCGCACGCGTCGGTGCGGGGCAGCGGGCGGGTGGGGCGCAGCGCGGCGGGCCGGGCGCTTTCGGAGGGTGCGGTGACGGCGGCGGTCGTCGCGGCGCTGCGGCACACGGCCACACCGTACGACCGGCTGCTGATGAGCGGTGTGCCACGGAGCGAGGCGCGGCAGCGGATCACCCCGGCCGTGGAGGCGGCGTTGCTCAGGTGGCGCGAGGGGCCCGACCGGCCCGGGCGAGACGCAGGCGCATGTTCCGGCGAGGGCGACGCATGGCCGCAGAGGGCCGGTGGCAATTGACTTGTGGTGACAGGGAACGCCATGCAGGATCACTCGCGGCCGGTCCGCCTGTTTGACGTAACGGCCCACGACACCACGGGAGTTGCCATGATCGACGGACCGTACTTCGTGCTCGCCGTGCTCGGTGCGCTCGCCTGTGGCCTCGCCGCCGGGGTCTTCTGCGCCTTCTCGACCCTCGTGATGAAGGGGCTTGCCGCGCTGCCCCCGGCCCAGGGCATCGCCGCGATGAACCGGATCAACGTCGCCGCGATCACTCCGGCGTTCATGGCCGTGTTCCTGGGCGCCGCGGGCCTCTGTGTCGTGCTGGCCGTCGTGACGTTCGTGCTCTGGCCCGAGGAGGGCACGGTCGAGCTGCTGCTCGGCTGCGCGCTGTATCTGGTCGGCTCGTTCGGGGTGACCGTCGCCGCGAACATTCCCCGCAACGACGCGCTGTCCAAGGTCGATCCGGAGACCGCGGAGGGCGCGGAGTACTGGCGTTCGTACGTCAGCGAGTGGACCGCGTGGAACCACGTCCGCGGTGTCGCCGCCCTGGCCGCGTCGGCGTCGTTCATCCTCGCGCTGACCTGACCTGACCTGAACTGAACTGACCCGACCCGCCTCTTCCCGCCAGCTGGCCTGAACCGTCAACTGGGCCTCCCCGCAAGGGAATGCCGACCGGCGGGGATGCGTTGAACGGAGCGGCAGGCCGTCCCCGGTGCCGCGATCCGGGCCTCGGGCGGCCCGCCCCGATCCTTCGTTCCGCCGTCAGGCGCAGGGCCACCCCAGCGCGTCCCCCCTGTTGGCGGCCGGTCCTGGAGGGTGCCCGATGACTACGCTCGACGAACGTCCCACGTTCCTGCCGGCGCGCCCCGTGCCCGCCGTGCTCCGTCTCGACGATGCGCGGGCAGCGCTTGCCCCTCTCGCCGGTTCCAAGGCGGCACATCTGGCGCGCGCCGCCGGTGCGGGACTTCCCGTACTGCCCGGCTTCGTGGTCCCGTACGGCGCGAGCGGCCGGGCCGGAGCAGGTGGCCAAGCCGGACAGGATCCCGACGAAGAGCTGCGCCGCGCCTGGTGCGAGCTGTCGCACGACGGCGCGCTGCCGCTGGTCGTCCGCTCCTCCTCGCCGCAGGAGGACACCCAGGAGTCGTCCCTGGCAGGGCAGTTCGCGTCGGTGCTCGATGTGCGCGGCTGGCCGGAGTTCCTCGCGGCCGTCCGTACCGTCGTCGCTTCGGCGCGGCGGCCCGACGGCACGGACGCCCCGATGGCCGTGCTCGTGCAGCCGATGCTCGCCGCGCGCGTCGGCGGTGTGCTGTTCGGCGCGGACCCGGTGGCGGGGCGGTCCGACCGGATGCTCGTGAGCGCGGTGCGGGGCGGCCCCGACACGCTGGTCAGCGGCGAACAGTCGGGCACGCACCACTGGCTGGGCCGCGCCGGGCGGGTGCTTCGCACCGAACCGTCCGGCGCCGAGCGGCTGCTGACCGCGGCCGAGCTGCGCCGTCTGGCCCGTCTCGCCCGGCGCGCCCGCAAGGTGTTCGGCGGGCCGCAGGACATCGAGTTCGGGTTCGCCGAGGGGAGCGGGCGCCTGTGGCTGTTCCAGAGCCGCCCGATCACCGCGATGGCGCCCCGGCCGCCGCGCCGCGCGCGACTGCTCGGCCCCGGGCCCGTCGCCGAGACCCTGCCCGATCAACTGGAGCCGCTGGAGGAGGACTTGTGGGTCGCCCCGATGGCGCGCGGGCTCGCCGCCGCGCTCGACATCGGGGCCTCCGCGCCGCGCCGCACCCTGCGCGGCACGCCGGTGGTCACCGTGGTCGGCGGGCGCGCCGCCGCGGACCTGCGGCTGCTGGGCGCGGCCGGGCCCGCGCACCCCTGGCTCGCGCCGCTGAACCCCGCGCCGGGCGCCCGCAGGCTCGCCGCGGCCTGGCGTGTCGGGCGCCTCACCTCGGCGCTGCCCGGCCTCGCGCTCGACCTCTGCGCGGACGTCGACCGCCGTCTCGCCGGGATCGCGCCACCGGCCGGACTCCCGCTCCCCGACCTCGTGTCCACTCTCCGCTGGACCCGTGCGATCCTCGTCCCGCTGCACGCCCAGGAGGCGCTGTGCGGGGCGCTGCTCCCGGAGTCCGGGACGGTCACGGCCACGGCGGCAGGTGCGGCGCTCGGTGCGCTCGCCCGGGGCCGGGCGCGCGGGCTGCCCGATCACCGGATCGTGGCGGCGGACCCGGTGGTGCTCGCACTGACGCCGCCCCGGCTGCGCGGGGGCATACGCCTGCCCGAACAGACCGTGCCCTCGGGCGAGTTGGCACCGGCCGCCGCCGTCGGGTCGCTGCCGCCGCGCGAGGCCCTGCGGCTGCGCATCCGGTGGACGCAGGAGCTGCAGGTCCGCCTCGTGGGCGAGGCGGGCAGACGGCTGGTGGCGCGGGGTGCGGCGCTGGGCGGTGCCGATCGTGTCGGGCTCTTGCGCTGGGGCGAGTTGCATGCCGCGCTCGCGGGCGGGCCGCTGCCCGGTGACGTCGGGGAGCGGCTGCCGCGGGCCGCCTCCGCGCCGCTGCCGGACGCGTTCCGGCTCGCGGAAGGTGATGCCGTCGTGGCGGTGCGGCGCGAGCGCCCCGAGGGGAGCGGCGGGCGCGGCGTGTCGGGCGGGCGCGCGGCGGGGACCGCGTGGGACGGCACGGGCGTGCGTCCGCCGGACGCGGTCCTCGTCGTCCGCACCCTCGACCCGGCGCTCGCCCCGCTGCTGCCCGGGCTCGCGGGCCTGGTCGCGCAGACCGGCAGTCCGCTGTCCCATCTGGCGGTCCTGGCAAGGGAGTTCGGGATTCCCGCGGTCGTCGACGCGCCGGATGCCGTGCGGCGCGTCCCGCCGGGCAGCCGTCTCACGCTCGACGGCACGACCGGGGAGGTGCACGTGGACGGCGTACGGCTACGGGACACGCGCCCGGACGACGTACAGCTGAAGGACGTACAGCCGACAGACGTACCCCCGAAGGAGGCTCAACCGGCAGACGCGCGCCCGAAGGACGCGACCGCGCGGCCCGAGGCGGAGCGATGAGGCGGCTCGCCTACTTCTTCGGCGGGGCGGCCGCCGCGGGAGCCGCCTGCTACCTCGTCGTCTATCTGTACCGCTGGCAGTGGCAACGGGCCATCCTCTGCGGGGTGTTGCTCCTGGTCGTCGAGGTGCTGCTGCTGGGCGCCGTGGTCCTGGGGCGGCTGGCACGCGTCGAGGAACATGTGGACGCCCGGCTGCGCGACGCCGACCGGAACCAGCGCGACCTCCTCGCGCGACTGCGGCAGGACCCGGCGCCCGGAGCGGCGCACAGGGCCGACGACGGGCCGTTCCGCTGGCTCAACGACGGTCCGGGCAGCCGCACTTACGTCTTCGTGCCGGTGCTCATGGTGACCGGTGTGCTCCTGTCGGGGCTCGCCTGGCTCGTGCAGCGGATCGCCGCCGTGACCGCGCGGCCCGTCGCCGAGCGGCGCCTTGCGGGGCGGCTCTCCGTGCTCGCGGCGCCACCGGACGACGCCGGGCTCGAGGATCTGCCTCCGGTGGGCGGCGTGCGCGACCGGCGCAGGACGGGCCGGCTGATCGCCGTCGCCGTCGTCGGCGCGGCACTGCTCGCCGGGCTCGTGGCGGGTCTTGCCGAGCTCACCCAGACCCGCGAGGAGCACGAGAGCGCGTCGGCGGCGACCTCCGTGCTCCTGCGCGTCGACATGCGCGGCGACGACGCCACGCCGGAACGCCGCTCACTGGCCGCGCACCAGCTCTGGGAGCGCTGCCGGGACGCCACGTCCGTGCCGCTGCGGCATGCCGCGCTCGGCCCGCTCGACGACGACCTGTACGCGGGTGTCGTACGTCCCGCGCTCACCGACCACGACCGCATGCGGCTGCGCGGCTGCCTGGAGGACACGGAACTGGACAAGGCGCATCTGACGGTGATGGGCATCGGCGACACGGACCCGGACGACGACTGAACACAGGTCCTGCTTTCAACACCCTTGACCCATACGGGCGTTACTCTGCCAGTACACCCCGTCCCCGATCCCCGGGTCCTTCATGGCCATCACCCGCGCCGTACCGTCCCCAGTCCTGTCCCCGCTCCCGCCCCCGCTCCCCTCCCCACCGCTCCCCCGCCGCGCACGCCGCGTCTGTCTGCGCCTCCTCGTCGGCTGTCTGCTCGGCTATCTCGCGCTCTGGGCCGTCGGCACGCTCGGCGTGCTCGCGCTCTCCGACTGGGCGCGCGGCACCCAGCCGGAGCCGCGCAGCACACTCGACGCGAAGGGGATCCACCACTTCCGGTCCGTCGACTCCGTGGGGCGGCTGTGGCGGGGGGCCGCGCCCTCGGCGCAGGGGTACCGGAGCCTCGCGCGGCTCGGCTTCGCCACCGTCGTCGATCTGCGCGCCGAGCGGCTGTCCGCAGCCCAGCTCGAGCAGCCGCGGAGCGTCGGGCTGCGGACGGTGCGGCTGCCGATCCGGGACGGCCAGACACCGAAGCCCGCCCAGGTCACACGCTTCCTCGACGTCGTGCGTAGCGCCCCGGGACCGGTGTTCGTGCACTGCGGCGCGGGCGTGGGGCGCACGGGCACGATGGCCGCCGCCTATCTCGTGCGCACGGGCGAGGAGTCGTCGACGCGTGCGACCCTGCGCAATCTCGCGGTCGGGCCGCCGTCGGTCGAGCAGATCTACTACGCGCTGCGCCTGGGCCGCCACCGCGCGCAGCAGCCACCGCTGCCGGTCGTCGCGGTGAGCCGTCTCGTGGACGCGCCCCGCAGGATGTGGTCCTGGCTGTGAGTCCCCGCGGTCACCGTGCCGGGTCCGTCAGGGCTTGGACGCCACCGCGCCGTATCCCGGAACCGGACCCTCCGCGGGGTCGGTGACGGTCTCGCCCCACTCCGGCTTCCACTGGTCGATGATCGCGACGCCCGGTTCCACCAGGTCGTACCCCTCGAAGAACCGCGCCACCTCCGCGCGCGTGCGCAGCGCGAGCGTCATCCCGCGCGCCTTGTACAGCTCGGCGGCCTGCCGCGCGGTGTCCGGGGTGAACTCGCCCGTGCCGTGCGACAGCATCAGGTGACTGCCCGGCGCCAGGGTGCGCATCAGCCGGTCCACCAGCTCGTACGCACCGTCCTCGTCGGCGATGAAGTGCAGCAGCGCGACGAGCGAAAGGGCGACGGGCCGGTCGAAGTCGAGGACCCGCGCGGCCTCTTCGAGGATCTTCTCCGGCTCGCGGAAGTCCGCCTGGATGTACTCGGTGACGCCCTGCGGCGTCGAGCGGAGCAGCGCCTCGGCGTGGGCGAGGACGATGGGGTCGTTGTCGCAGTAGACGACGCGCGCGTCCGGGGCGATGCCCTGGGCGATCTGGTGGAGGTTCGGCTCGGTCGGTATGCCGGTGCCGATGTCCAGGAACTGACGTACGCCCTGGGTGGTGAGCCAGCGCGTGGCGCGCTGCATGAACGCGCGGTTGGCCCGCGCCGTGGTCAGGACCCGGCCGTCCATGGCGACGAGCCGGCGCCCCATCTCCTCGTCGACCGGGTAGTTGTCCTTGCCGCCAAGGAACCAGTCGTACATGCGCGCGGGGTGCGGCTTGCTGGTGTCGATGTACGACGGCTCGGTCATGGCGGCTCCAGGGGTCGGCGGCGATCGGAAGGCGGTCGGGACGGTCACGGGACCGGTCCGGCCGGGACGGTCACGAGAGCAGGAAGTCGGCCTCGCCCGCCTTCGCCCCCTGGATGAACGCGGTGATCTCTCCACGCGTGTAGATCAGCGCGGGACCGTCCGGATCCGTGGACTGGCGCACCGCGACCCTGCCGTCGGCCAGCTTCATGGCCTCCAGGCAGTTGCCGCCGTTGCCGCCGCTCCACGGCTTGTGCCAGCCGTCGTTGCCGAGGTCGCGGGCGGGCATGCCGTTGTATATCCGGGACTCCCCGCGGCCCTCGCTGCGCGAGTCGTCACGGGCTCCTGGTGAACGCGGACCGGCAGGGCGCGTTCCGGCTCGATGTCGGTCCATGTCACAGCTCCTTGCGGACATCGCGGAGGATGTCCTTCGTGCGTTGTGCGGTGGCGGCCTGCGCCGCCATGCGGTCCATGACCTCCAGATGGGTGGCCACCTCGGTGCGTGCGTCCAGGTAGACGGCGCCGGTCAGGTACTCGCTGTAGACCATGTCGGGCAGCTCCGCCATGGCGAAGCGGAACAGCACGAACGGTCCGTACGTCCCGGGGTGCGGGCCCGACGCGAACGGCGCGACCTGCAGCGTGACATGGGGCAGTTCGGTGGCTTCGAGCAGCCGGTCGAGCTGTTCGCGCATCACGTCGGGGCCGCCCACGGGTCTGCGCAGTGCCGTCTCGTCCATCACCACCCAGAGCCGGGGCGCGTCCTCGCGGGTGAGCAGCGACTGGCGTTCCATGCGCAGCGCCACATACCGCTCGATGTCCGCGGGCCTGGTCTGGCCGATCGCGCCGGAGCGCATCACGCCGCGCGCGTACTCCTCGGTCTGGAGCAGTCCCGGCACGAAGTGCGGCTCGTACGACCTGATGAGGCTTGCGGCGCCCTCCAGGCTGACGTACATGCTGAACCAGCCGGGCAGGATGTCGTGGAACCGCTGCCACCAGCCGGGTTTGTTGGCCTCCTCGGCGAGCGTGACGAAGGCCTCGGCCTCGTCGTCCGCGATGCCGTACGACTTCAGGAGCAGCTGGAGATACGGGATCTTCAGCGCGACCTCGGCCGTTTCCATCCGGCGGACGGTGGCGGGGGCGACGCGCAGTATCTTCGCGGCCTCCTCGCGTTTGAGGCCCGCGCGCTCGCGCAGGTCCTGCAGGCGACGACCGAGAACGACCTGTCCGACGGTCGGCGCGGACCGCGGTTCGCTCACGTCTCCTACCTCCACCTACTTCGCGTTGCCTCAACTCACACCGCACCGCGAGCTGTTGCGAGCAGTGTGCCATGCGTCGTCTCGAAGGAACACGCCACTGTGCACTTTTCAGAGTGGCCCTTGCCAAGGTGTTCTGGGCGGGGCGATAGTGGAGAGCGTGACTCCGCCCGCGCCGTTAGGAACCGAAGCCGCCGAAGGCCGTCTTGGCGATCTCGCCGAGCCGCGGCCCGAGGACGCCGCCGAGGTCTGCGTCAGTTTCGCCCTCAGCCCGCGTCCGGGCTCCGCCGCACAGGCCAGAAGGCTGACGCGCGCGCAGCTCGACGACTGGGCGGTGCGCGATGACGACGCCTGCGACGCGGCGGCTCTGATCGTCTCCGAACTGGTCACCAATGCCGTGGTGCACACCGCGAGCCGGCGGATCATCTGCGAGCTCTGCGCGGATCCGGAGAAGCTGCGAATCGCCGTACGTGACGAAGGGTGCGGGTCAGGCGTGCCGCGCCCGGCGCACAGGGGGGCCGACGAGGAACACGGGAGGGGACTGCTTCTCGTCGATGCGGTGAGCAGCGCATGGGGCGTCCACGACGCGGGGCCCGGTATCGGGCTCACGGTGTGGGCGGAGTTGCCGAGAACGGCGGGTGCGCGGTGGTGACGACAGCGACGGCGTACGCGGGGAACGGATGAGTCGAGCGTGGCAGTAACGCGGACGGGGGGCATGTGAGCGCGGGTACGGTACGGCCGTTGGATCTGGACACCTTGGTCCGTCTGTCGCGGCAGCGACAACGACAGCTCGGCCGTGCGGCACCGCCGCCGTCCCTGCGGCTCGGGCTGCCCGAGGGCATGGCCGATCCGCTCGGCTGCGACGCGGTGGCGGTGCCCGCGGCGCTCGGGCCCCAGCTGATGTCCCGGCTGCCCCGGGTGGGGTGTGTGTACGAGGACGGGCCGCGCTGGTGGTGGATCGTGCCCGCGGACTCCGATGTCGCGATGGAGTGGCCCGTCGTGTACGCGGCGGGAGCGGTGGTGCGGGACGCGGGATGTCGTCCGGTGCTGATCAATCGGCCGGAGGGGGATGTTCCTTACACTCCGCCGATTCCGTTGTATCTCGCGTTGTGCAGGGTCACCGGGACCACTCCTGGGTGGTCCCGGGCCCTTAGTGCGTGAGCCCTCTTATGGGGTCCGCCCCAGCAGTGCTGCCTCTGCCGCCTTCACCACCTCTCCCGGTGTCTCCATGTGAGGCATGTGGCCCGCGTCCGGGATGATGCGCAGATCCGCCCGGGTCTTCAGGGATGCCGCGTTGGAGGCGGGGATCACGCGGTCCTTCTCGCCCCAGAGTGCCACCGTGGGGACGCTGGACGCCGGGCCCGTCAGGAGGCCCGTCACGTCCAGGGCCGGTGCGTCGTCCGCGTCGACGAGGGTGGCGAGCAGGGTGCGCAGGGCCTGGTCCACGCCGTCCAGGCGCTTGTACTTGAGCAGGTCGTCGACCAGGTGCCGGGTGACCCTGCCCTCGTCGGCGAAGAGTTTCAGGAGGTGCGGGCGCAGTTCGCGCCGGTTGGTGGCGGTCGCGAAGCCGCGCAGGTACGAGGCGTCCACGTCGGGACCGAAACCGGCGGGCGCCACGAGGGTCAGTGACGCGATCCGGTCCGGGGCCCGGGCGGCGGCGGCCACGGACACCGCGCCGCCCAGCGAGTGGCCGACCAGATGCGCCCGTTCGATGCCGAGCTCGTCGAGGAAGCCGATGACGAGGGCGGCGAGCGCGGTCAGGCCGCCGTCGCCCACGTCCTTGGCCGACTCGCCGTGGCCCGGCAGGTCGAGGGCGTAGACGGTGTGGCGGGCGGCGAGCGGTCCCTGCACGAAGAGCCAGGAGTTCTTGTCGCCGCCGAAGCCGTGGAGCAGGACGATCTCCTGCCCGCCCGTGCCCGATGTCGCGTACGACAGTGCCGTGCCCGCCACCTGTGCCGTGCCGGTGACGGGGCTGCCCTCGTCCTCCGCCGGTACGCCGCTGTCCAGTTGCGCCCGCGCCTCGGCCGCGAGCCTCTCGATCTCCGCGTCCGGCACCTGAGCGGGGGCGATCAGCGCGATGACGCGGCCGACGGGTGCCTCGCCGCCCGCGGCCGCGACGATCCGCCGCAGCACTCCGCCGTGCGGGGCCTCCAGGACGCCCGCGATCTTGTCGGTGTCGATCTCGGCGAGGTCGTCGCCCTCCTCGATCTCGTCGCCCTCGGCGGCGCTCCACTCGGTGATGCGCCCGGTCCTCATGGACAGGCCCCACTTGGGCATGGTCACGCGTGCGATGTCCCGGTCCTGCACGGTCACGGCTTCCATTCGACGACGGTCTTGACCGTGGCGGCGACCCGCCCGGCGTCCGGCATGTAGAGGTCTTCGAGCGCGGGGCTGAACGGCACCGGCGTGTGCGGCGCGGTGACCGTCTCGATCGGTGCCCGCAGCGCACCGAACGCCTCGCGGGCGACGAGCGCGGAGATGTCGGCGGCCATGCCGCAGCGCGGCCCCGCCTCGTCGACGACCACGAGGCGCCCGGTGTGCTCGACGCTCTCGATGATGGTCTCCGTGTCCAGCGGGCTCGTGGTGCGCGGGTCGATCACCTCGCAGCGCACCCCGGACGACGCGAGGCCGTCGGCCGCCTCGCAGGCGACGGAGACCATGCGGCCGAGCGCCACGATCGTGACGTCCTGCCCCTCGCGCACCACGTCGGCCTCGCCGAAGGGGATCGTGTAGCTCTCGGCGGGGACCTCGCCCACCACGTCGTACATCGCCTTGTGCTCACAGAAGATCACCGGGTCGTCGTCCCTGATCGCCCGGATCATCAGCCCCTTCGCCTCGTACGGGGAGGAGGGCAGGACGACCTTGAGGCCCGGCACGGAGGTGAAGACCGGGTACAGCGCCTGCGAGTGCTGGGCCGCCGCCCGCAGTCCCGCCCCGTACATCGCGCGGATGACGACGGGTGTGACGGCCTTGCCGCCGAACATGTACCGGAACTTCGCGGCCTGGTTGAAGATCTGGTCGAAGCAGACGCCCATGAAGTCGATGAACATCAGCTCGGCGACCGGCCGCAGACCGCGGGTCGCGGCGCCGATCGCCGCGCCGATGAACGCCGACTCCGAGATCGGCGTGTCCAACACCCGTCCCGGGAAACGAGGTTGGAGGCCCTTCGTGACCCCGAGGACACCGCCCCACGCGTCGTCGGCGCCGGGCGCGCCCGCACCGCCCGCGTTGTCCTCGCCCATGACGATGACCGAGGGGTCGCGTTCCATCTCCTGCGCCAGTGCTTCGTTGATCGCCTCGCGGTAGCTGATACTGCGTGCCATCCGGCTGCCAACTCCCTCAGGTGTACGAGATGTAGACGTCGGTCTCCAGGTCGGCGCGGGTCGGCAGGGGTGCCGCCTGCGCGTCCGCGACCGCCTCGTCGATCAGTGCGGCGACCTCGGAGTCGACCGCGTCCAGCTGCCCGGCGGTGAGTTCGCCGGTGCCGGTCACGGCCGCGCGGAAGCGGGTGAGGCAGTCGAGTTCGGCGCGGGCGTGGCGCACCTCGTCCGCCCGGTAGGTCTGCTGGTCTCCTTCGAAGTGGCCGTAGTAGCGGGTGAGCTGGACCTCGATCAGGGTGGGCCCGCCGCCCGAGCGGGCCCGCTCGACGGCTTCGCCCGCCGCCTCGTGCACGGCGAAGAAGTCGAAGCCGTCGACGGTCACGCCGGGCATGCCGAAGGCCGCGGCGCGGGCCGCGATGGAGCCGCCGCCGACGGACCAGGTCGCCGAAGTGGCCTCCGCGTAGCCGTTGTTCTCGGCGACGAAGACGGCGGGCAGATGCCAGACCGACGCGAGGTTCAGGGATTCCAGGGTGGTGCCCTGGTTGCTGCCGCCGTCGCCGAAGAAGGCGACGGCCACGCCGCCGTCCCCGCGCACCTTCGCGGCGAGCGCGGCGCCGCAGATCAGGGGCGGTCCGCCGCCGACGATGCCGTTGGCGCCGAGCATGCCCTTGGCGAGGTCGGCGATGTGCATCGAGCCGCCCTTGCCGTGGCAGGAACCCGTCGTACGGCCGTAGATCTCGGCCATCATCGCCTTCACGTCGACGTGCTTGGCGATGCAGTGGCCGTGGCCCCGGTGGGTGGATGCGATGACGTCGCGCTCGTCGTCGAGGTGGGCGCAGACGCCGGCCGCCGAGGCCTCCTCGCCCGCGTAGAGGTGGACGAAGCCGGGGATGTCGCCGGTCGCGAACTCCTCGTGGAGCCGCTCCTCGAAACCTCGGATGGTACGCATCGTGCGGTACGCGCCGAGCAGCGCGGGTCCGTCGAGGCCGTGCGCGCGGGGTACCCCGGAGGTCCGGAGAGTGTCGGTCACGGAATAACTCCTTTGCCGGTGCGGGTGTGGAGTTGCGTCCATGGGTCATGCCACTGCGGACCCGTTGACCGGGCAAGAGTTGCCCGGGGTTGCAACGCTCCACATGGCTCACGCCGACCCTCCGCTGTGGCGAGCGCCCCGGGCGTGCACCGGGTACGCCGTGGCGGTGTGCGCACGCGCCCTGCCCGCACCGGACGACCCCCGCGATAGTGGCCGTTTCCCGTTCCGAGACGGAGATCAGATTGGCCGAATCAGTGAACGACAAGGCCCGCACGCCAGGTTCGGACGCCCGCACTCCGGGCACCGGGACCCGCGCATCGGGCACCTCCGAGTCCGAGGCCCTCCTCTTCGGCGGACCGCTGCGCTACGACACCGGCTGGTCCCAGCACGAGGACGCCTTCCTGCAGCTGGGGTTCCGCGCCATGCTGACCCGCCTGCCCGCCCTGCTCCGGGCCAGCTTCCGGCTCGCCTGGCAGGCCGACCGGCAGGCCGCCCGCATCGTGCTCGGCGCGGAGCTGGCCCGTGGACTCGCCCAGGCGGTCAGCCTGTTCGCGGTGAACAGCGTGCTCGCGCGCCTGATGACGAACGCCCCGATCGAGGACCGGCTGCGCGGCGCGGGCCCCGCCCTGATCACCATGGCGTGCGTGCTGTGCGCCGCCGCGCTGCTGCGCGCCGCGTCGACGTACGCGACGGGCCGCCTGGAGCCGAAGGTCGAACGGGTCGCCACCGAGCAGTACTTGGAGCGGGCGGCGAGCGTGGAGCTGTCCGCGATCGAGGACGACGCGTTCCACAAGCTGCTCGACACCGCGCAGTACGGCGCCGCGTCCGCCCGCCGCATGATCGCCATCTCGACGCGCGTGGTGAACGCGCTGATCTCGCTGATCGCGGCCGCGGGCGTGCTCACGGTCCTGCACCCGGTGCTGTTACCGCTCCTGGTGACGATGACGCTGCCGAGCGCCTGGAGCGCCCTGACGATCGCGCGCCGCCGCTACCGCTCCTTCCACGCCTGGGTGCAGCACGCCCGCGCGGGCCGGCTGATCAGCGGTCTGCTCACGGAGGCGGCCGCGGCACCCGAGATCCGGGTGCACGGCGTGGGCCCCTTCCTCTTACGTCACTTCCGGTCGATGTCGGAGGCGGCCGAGGAGGAGCAGGCCCGGCTTGCCCGGCTCGCCGCCCGCACCGGTCTGGCGGCGGCCGCCTGGACGGGCCTCGCGACTGCGGCGACGTATGCGACGCTCGGCGGTCTGCTGCTGGCCGGGGCGATGGCGCTGTCCGTGGCGGGCACCGCCGTGATCGCGATCCGTACGGGCGCGTCGAGCCTGGACACCCTCGTCCTGGAGATCAACTCCCTGCACGAGGACGCCCTGTTCGTCGGCGATCTCGACCGGCTCTTCGTGGAGGCCGCGCGGCGGGCGATCCCGGTCGGCGGCGCGGAGCTGCCACGGGAGCCGCGCGAGATCCGCTTCGACGGCGTCACCTTCCGCTACCCGGGGTCGGCGGGCAGGGACGCGCTCTGCGACGTGTCCCTGAGCGTGCCCACGGGGAAGATCGTCGCCCTGGTCGGCGAGAACGGCTCGGGCAAGACCACCCTGGTCAAGCTGCTCGCGGGCCTGTACGCGCCGGACCGCGGGCGGATCCTGTGGGACGACGTGGACGCCGCGACCGCGGACCGCGCGCAGCTCGCGGAGCATGTCGCGATGGTCGCGCAGGACTTCAAGCGGTGGCCGTTCACGGCGCGCGTGAACATCGCGATCGGCCGGGCCTCGGCGGACCGCACCGACGAGCGGCTGCGCACGTCGGTGGCGGAGGCCGGGGCGCAGGACGTGGTGGCCGATCTGCCGCGCGGCCTCGACACGCTCCTCGCGAAGGCGTTCACCGGCGGGCACGAGCTGTCGGGCGGCCAGTGGCAGCGGCTCGGCATCGCGCGGGCCGCGTACCGGCGGGGCCGGATCCTGATCGTCGACGAGCCGACCGCCGCGCTCGACGCCCGGGCCGAGCTGGAGGTCTTCGAGAAGATCAGGGCGCTGGCAGGGACCGGCCAGACGGTCATCCTCATCACGCACCGTCTGGCGTCCGTGCGCCACGCCGATCTGGTCCATGTCCTCGACGAGGGGCGGCTCGTGGAGTCCGGCACCCCGGAGGAGCTGCTCGCCACGGGCGGCGTCTACGCCGAGCTGTACGCGCTGCAGGCGGACCAGTTCCTGGCCCGCTGAGCGGCACGGGCGGCGTGCCTCACGCCGCCGCGGGGGCCTCCTCCGCCTCGCGCACGATCACCAGGAAGGCGTCGGACGCGAGGTCCATCACGACCTCGGCACGCTGCCCCTCCTGACGGCGGGCCCGCGCGAACTCCTCAGCGGGCCACGATCCGCGCGGTCCGCCCGCGGGAAACCGCTCCAACACCACTCGTCCGTTCATCATGATCCTGTCCCCCGTGCTCGGTGTTCTTCGTTCCGGCTCCACCGTTGTGGCTCCATCGATGAAAACGCGCGAGAGGCCCTCCAGGGCTCGCAACGTGACCGAACCGACACAGAGTTGAGGCAATTCCCAGGGTTCTCCCTCAGTCCTCGTACTCGTCGTGGTACCGCACCCGTGCGCTGCCCGCCGGCGCCCCGAGCACGGAGGACCGCCCCTTGGGCTCCTCCCACTCCTCCTGCCGGCCGAGCGCGGTGAGGTCGAGGAGGCTGGTGGTGGAGCCGAGGCCGTCCAGGCCGCGGGCGAACGTCGCGTACGTGTGGAAGATCCGGTCGCCGTCGCGCAGGAAGCAGTTGATGCCGGGCAGGTCCTTCGGCTCTTCGTCGAACGACGCGTGGAAGTCGTGGTTGAAGTCGCCGCCGTCCGTGGAGTACCAGGGCACGGTCCAGCCCATCCGGGCCTTGAAGGACAGGAGTTTGGTGAACGGGGCGCGGGAGACGGCGACGAGGTTCGTGCCCCTGGCCCGCAGGTGTGCCAGATGCCCGATCTGGTCGAGGAAGCCGGAGCAGCTGCGGCAGCCCGCATCCCATTCGGGGGCGAACATGAAGTGGTAGACGATGAGTTGGTCGCGCCCGTCGAAGAGGTCGAGCAGGGTCGCCTTCCCGTCGGCGCCCTCGAAGTAGTACTCCTTGTCCACCTCCACCATCGGCAGGCCGCGCCGCTCGGCGTTGAGCGCGTCGCGGGCACGGGTGGCGGCCTTCTCCTTGACGAGCAGCTCCTCGCGCGCGGCGGTCCACTCCTCGCGCGTGACGATCTCCGGAAGTCCCATGGTGTGTCTCCTCCACCCTTCGGGCACGTACGTCTCGGCACATCTCGCAAGGGTGGACCGGCCCGGTGCGCGGAACTCATCGGTCGCGGGCGGGAAAATCCCAGAAAAGTTCAGAAAAGGCGGGGCCGTTCGGACGTCGCAGGTCAGCGGGGGTGTCCGGCGGGGCAGCGACCGGCGCGGGGCCTCATGCCTCGTACTTCTGGATGCGCTTGCCGTGGTTGCGGTCGACGAGCGCGGGCAGCAGCTCGGCCAACTCCCGCACCACGGCCGGGACATCGACGGTCAGCAGCTGCCGGTCGCGCATCAGGACCCGTCCGTCGACGATCGTGGTGCGGACGTCGGAGGAGCGCGCGCTGTGCACCAGGGTGGCGGCGAGATCGTGCACGGGCTGGGTGTGCGGCCCCGTGAGGTCCACCAGGACGAGGTCGGCCCTGCGCCCCGCGGCGAGGCTCCCGACCCGCTCCCCGAGACCGACGGCCCGCGCGCTCTGCAGGGTGGCGTGGTGCAGGGCCTGGCGGCCGGTGAGCCAGGCCGGGTCCCGCTCCACGTACTTCTGGAGGAGCGCGGTGAGCGTCATGGACTCCCATACGTCGAGAGTGTTGTTGGAGGCGGCGCCGTCGGTGGCGAGGCCGACGGGGATGCCGATGTCGCGCAGCGCCCGCACGGGCGTGGTGTCCCAGGCGAACTTCAGATAGGTGCGCGGCGCGGTGGCGACGGCGACCCGTCCGGTGGCGCGGCGCAGCACGGGCAGGTCGCGTGCCGCGTCGAGGCCGGTGGCGTGGGCGATGAGCAGGTCCCCTTCGAGGAGCCCGGCGCGCTCCAGGATCTCGATGGGCGTACGGCCGTACCGGGCCAGGCTGTTGTCGGTCTGCGCGCGGCTCTCGGCGGCGTGCGTGTGCACCAACAGGCCGTGTTCGCGGGCGAGTTCGGCGGTCGCCGCCAGGTCGTCCTCGTCGACGGTGTAGGGGGCGTGCGGGGCGAGGCAGGTGGTGATGCGGCCGCCCGCCGTGCCGCGCCGCCGCAGCGCGAAGTCGAGGGAGGCGGCCCGCCCTTCGGGCCCCTGCGAGCTGAAGTACGCCTGGCCGAGCACGGCCCGCAGGCCCGTCTCCTCGATGACGGCGGCGACCGTGTCCATCGCGAAGTAGTGGTCGGCGAAGGTGGTGACACCGCCGCGGATCATCTCGGCGCAGGCGAGCCGCGCACCGAGCTCGACGGCGCGCTCGGTCAGCTCGGACTCGATGGGCCAGATCCAGTCGTTGAACCACTCGTCGGCGGGCACGTCGTCGGCGATGCCGCGCAGGGCCGCCATCGGGGCGTGCGTATGGCAGTTGACGAGCCCGGGGAGCGCGACGGTGCCGCTTCCGTCGATGCGTTCGGCGGCCGCGAGACCGGCCACGGCGGCCGTCCCCGTGACGGCGACGACGACTCCGTCGCGTACGACGACGGCGGCGTCCTCGACGAAGGAGATCTCCCCGTCCGGGCCATGGGTCAGAGCCGTGCAGCCCGTGACGAGGAGGTCGGCGGGGCCGTCCGTGACGAGTCCTGCGGGGCCGTGTGCGGGAGGCGGCGTCATCTCTTCAAGGTAGCGGGAGTGCGCATCCGGCCACTCTGTCGCGCTGGCCGAATCGCGGGCACGCTGGGGCCCACCGGCCGGCCGGACAGCCGCCCCGCGGCCCCCGGACCGGCCTTCCGGCGCAGCGCTCGGCGAGGAGTCGGCCATGATCATCGGCACCTGGAACCTGGAGAACCTCTACCGTCCCGGCAGCCCGTTCGGGCCCAAGGACAAGACGGCGTACGAGACGAAGCTGGCCTCGCTCGCGGCGACGATCACCGCGCTGAAGCCGAGCGTCCTCGGCGTGCAGGAGGTCGGCGACCCGGCCGCGCTCGACGACCTCGCCGGGATGCTGGAGGGCGACTGGCACGTCACGCTCTCGGAGCACCCGGACGACCGGGGCATCCGGGTCGGCTTCCTCACCACCCTGCCGGTCTTCGTCATCGCCGACCAGATCGCCTTCCCCGACCGGCTGCTCCCGGTGCAGACCGACGACTCCGGCAGGACCGTGTCGCGGGCCGGCCGCGGGGTGTTCGGGGTGACGGTGTCCACGCGGGCGTTCTTCTTCGACGCGGTGGTCTGCCACCTCAAGTCGAAGCTGCTCTCCTACCCCGGCGGCCGCTTCCAGCCCAAGGACGAGGGCGAGCGCGCACGGTACGGCGCGTACGCCCTGTACCGGCGCACGGCCGAGGCGACCGTGGTGCGCTCGGTGGCCGACCGGCTCCTCAAGGGCGACGGCCGCAGGAACGACGTCGCCGTGCTCGGCGACCTCAACGACGAGGTCGCCGCCGCGACGACCCAGATCCTGCTCGGCCCGCCCGGATCCGAGATCGGCACACCCGGCTACGACCACCCGGACAAGGGCGACGCGGCCCGGCTGTGGAACGTGGCCCCGCTGATCCCCGCCGAGCAGCGCTTCTCCCGCATCCACGCGGGCCGCCGCGAACTCATCGACCACATCCTGATGAGCCGCGGCCTGCTCGACCACGTACGTTCAGCGGGCACGGGCGCGCCCGGCGCCTCCGCGGCGGCGCTCCCTTCGGTGGCGGACGGGAATCCCGCGGCCCGCAGGGACGCGACGGGCTCTGACCATGCGCCGGTGTGGGTGCGGATCCAGCCCTGAGGCCCCTTCACCCCGCCCCTGGACCCCCACCTGACCCTCGCGAACCACGAGGGCCCCGACACCTGCGAAGCGGCGTACGACGCGTTGGAGGAGGAACTCGCCCCGTACCTGCCGCTCGTCAGCCATGTGGACACGGTCCGGCTGATCGTGACGGACGGGGCGGGGAAGGGGTGGCGGGACCTCGGCGCGTACCGGCTGGGAGCGGACGGCCACCGCGCTCTGTGACGGGCGCGCGAAGCGGGCGTGAATCCGGTGGGCGGGAATCAGGCCATATCGCCGGAAGCGGGGCAGAGGAGGCGTGCGTGTCCGCTACGGTTTCCCGCCGTTATCGGTCTGCGGCTCCCGCGCACACGGGAGTCGGCGCCCGTACTCCCCACCGAAAGGGATCCGCCCCGTGGCTCTCACCCTCTCCCGCATCTCCCGCACCCGTCTCGCCGTGGCCGGCGCCGTGACGGCGGTCCTCGCGGTCGGCGCGCCCGCGGCGTACGCCTCGCTGGACGACGAGGCGCGCCCCGCGTCCTCGACGTCGGCCACCACGACGGTCGCCCGCGGCAAGCCCTTCACCGAGACCCGCCTCTTCTTCGGCACGGAACGCCCCGACGGCGGCCCCGACGTCACCGACAAGCAGTTCATGGCGTTCATCGACAAGGAGGTGACGCCGGGCTTCCCCGACGGGCTGACCATCCAGGACGGCCGCGGCCAGTGGCGCGACTCCAACGGCAAGATCGAGCGCGAGCGTTCGTACGAGCTGATCCTGCTCTACCCGACGACCGAGGCGAAGAAGCGGGACGTCCAGATCGAGGAGATCCGCAGCGACTACGAGAAGGCGTTCGCCCAGGACTCGGTGGCGCGGCTCGACGAGCGGACGCGGGTGGACTTCTGAGCCGGTGACGACGGCGGGGGCGGCGGCTGCCGTACGACGTCCTCGGGGGCCGGGGCGGCCACGCCCCGGCCGCCGGCGGTCCGGTTCCTCAGTGGTCAGGGGTGGCGGTCGCCGTGGTCTCAGTGGTCGAGGCGTCGGACGTCGCAGCCGTCGCCCGCGTCTCGATCAGCCGCTCCACCTCATCGATCGCGCCGACGAGCCCGTCGGGGCCCGCGCCGCCCGCTCCCGCCGCGCCGAGGATGCGGTCGACGTCCCGCAGCCCCGCACGCTCCAGCAGGCGCTTCTCGTTGGTGACCCACTCCCCCCGCGCCGCGAGCACCGCGTGGGCCGCCTCCGTCGCGGCGATGGCGACGGCGCCCGCGACCTCGGCGTACTGGCCGCGCGGGGCGTTGTTGGCGCGGGCGTACGCGAGTCGCATGCGGGCCTTGCCGAGCCAGACGGCGGGGGCCTCGGCGCGCAGGGCGGGCGGGTAGGCGGGGCTGGGGAGTTCGCCTCGGAGGACCTGGTTGATGCCGAGTTCGGCGACGACCAAGTAGCTGGGGATCCCCGCGAGATGGAACATCAGCGGCTCCCAGTGGAACCGTCCCGCCCACGCCTCGCGCAGCTCGTGCTCGACGACGTCGAGGTCGCGGTAGTGCACGTCGACGGCCCGCCCGTCGACGGTGAGCCAGGCCCCGCCGTTGAAGACGCCGCCGCCCCACTCCCCGATCCCGGAGACCTCGCCCTCCCAGCCGATCTTGCGCAGGTCGGCGGGGTCGAAGGCGGGCCCCCGGTAGTAGACGGCCATGTCCCAGTCGCTCTCGGCCGTATGCGTGCCCTGCGCGCGCGAGCCGCCGAGGGTGACGGCCAGGACGCCGGGCAGCGCGGCCAGACGGTCGGCGACGTGGTCGAGAAAGACCTCTTCGTTCATGGCCCGCACGGTGGGACTCCTTCAACGCCCTCGACGATCACTGATCACTGCTGTCACTGATGGTGAGGTCTCCCACCGTATGGGCCTGGATGACCTGGCCGTGCTGCACCCCACCGCTGATGGAGTTGTGCACGACGCCGCCCGGCCGCTCCTCCTGGTCCGCAGAGGGCACCAACTCGGCGAGAATCTCGCGCAGTTCGGCGACGGCGCCGGGATCGGCGGCCAAGGCACGGCGCAACCGGGACCGCCACTCGGCCCGTACGTCCTCCGCCGTGGCGGCATCGTCGGCGTCCCACGCGGTGAGGACCTCGCCCCTGGCCTCCTCGAGCTCTCCGGCGACCGTGTCCTCCTGCCCCCGCCTCCCCCGCGCGAAGAACCCGGCGACCCGGTCCCGTACGCTCCCCCACCCGTCGGTCGCCATCTGCTGCACGAGCGCGGTCGCCCCCGCGGCGGCCAGCGCGGTCAACTCGGCGTCCACCGAGCCCCCTTCCCCACACCTCGACGTCTCCAGGGCCTTCACCGTAACCGCGCCCGGCGCACAATTCACCGGCGCGCCCCGGGGACCCGGCCATGATCCGCCGGGCAGGTCGGACAGGTTCTAGTCCTCCAACACCCCCGCCAACGCCCCCACCGGGTCGACATCCGCATCGCCCTCCGGCCACCAGTCGTCGCCGCCCGGTTCGTTCCGGTACGGGTACCAGCGGCCGTCCCTGCCGTAGCGGAGCTGGAGGGTGCCTTCCGCGTTCGTGAGGTGGTTGCGGTGGATCGTCATCCGGGGGAGGTCCGCCGCGACCAGGGCGCCACGGGCCCGGTCGAAGGGGCCCGCCGGGGGGTCCCAGGGGGATTCCAAGGTCGCCAGACCGTCCTCCGCACCCTGCCGCCAGGCCGCCGCCGCCCGGGCAAGATCCTTGGGGCTGCGGTCCACCGACCGTGCCAGTTCGGCGAATTGGCGGCTGAACGTGCGCCGCCCCGTGAGCCCGGGGTGGCAGGCCGCGAGCCGCACCGCGTCACGCCACGGCTCCATCGCCACCGGAAAGGGGTCCGCCCCCGTCATCAGATACGCGTGGGCCCGCACCGCCGTGTCCGTCACCAGGAACTCCAGCGCCGCCGGGTCCGGCGCACCGGTCATCGACGGCAGGACCGGCGGTTCGCCCGGGCGGGACGGGGGCGCCGGCGGGGCCGGGAGAGGCGGCCGATAGGCGCTCGCCAGGACGTCCCGGGCCAGGGTGCCCGGCAGGGGCGGGGCGGAGGCGTGGGCGAAGTCCGGCGCGGACGAGTCAGGTTCGCCGCCTGCGGCGGGGACTTCGTGCCCGGGGTGGTCCCGTACGACGACTCCGCGGTCCCGTCCGTCGGCTTCGCGGCCCCGCCCGTCGGCTTCATAGTCCCGCACGACGACTTCACGGCCCCGCCCGTCGGCTTCATAGTCCCGCACGACGGCTTCACGGCCCCGCCCGACGGCTTCATAGTCCCGCACGACGGCTTCACGGCCCCGCCCGACGGCCTCGCGATCCCGACCACCAGCTCCGCGGCCTCCCCCGACGGCCTCGCGATCCCGACCACCAGCCGCGCGACCCCACACACCCGCTTCGCCGCCCCGATCCACGGCACCCGCCGCACGGCCCCACCCGTCGGCTTCGCCCCCTTGCCCCGCGACGCCGGCGCCAGCCTCAGCGCCAGCCCCACCCGGCCCCCGCCCCCGCTCCCGCTCCTCCCGGGCCGACTCCCGCGCGCTGCGGTGGGCCAGTTCGTCGAGGAGGTCCGCTTCCTCGCCGCCGCGCATGAGGAAGAGTACGAAGGGGTCCGCGTCCAGGAGGCGGGCGGTCTGGTAGGTGAGGGCGGCCGCGTGTTTGCAGGGGGTTCCTCTGTCGGGGCAGCTGCAGGAGGGGGCCAACTCGCGGCCCGCGGGGAGGAGTTGTACGCCCGCGCGGTGCGCCGCGGCGACCAGTTCGCGCGGCATGTCCTTGTCCAGGAGTGCCGCGATGTGCGCGGGGTCCGCGGCCACCGCGTCCAGGAAGCGGGCCCAGTCCTCGGGGGTGAGGGTGCGCAGGCGGAGTTCGGCGCGGTAGGGGCGGGCGCGGCTGCCGTGGACGTAGGCGACGATGCGGCCGGGCGCCACCGTGATCGTGTCCACGGAGCCTTCGCGGGCGTAGTTGCGGCCGCGGGCCAGGCGGGCCTGGTCGAGGGCGCTCTCCTCCAGCGCGCGGATCCACGCGTTGCCCCACCAGGACGTGGCGAAGGGGACGTCGGGGTCGGGGCGCGCGGGCAGCGCGGGGAAGACGCGGCCACTGCCCATGCGGCTCGTCTCGCTCATCCCGCTGGCCCGGCCGAGCCCGCCCCGGGATCCCCCGGACCTGCCGAGCCCGCCCCGGGACCCCCCGGACCTGTCGAACCCGCCCCCGGACCCCCCGGACCTGCCGGGACCGTCGCCCCGGCCGCCGCGCGGCGGCCCGCTCCGCCCGTTCATCCCGTCCTCCTCAGTGCCACCAGGTCGGAGAGTTCCGCGTCCGACAGTTCGGTGAGTGCCGTCTCGCCGCCGTCGCCCAGGACGGCGTCCGCCAACGCCTGTTTCGCGGCGAGGAGTTCGGCGATGCGGTCCTCCACCGTGCCCTCCGCGATCAGGCGGTGCACCTGAACGGGCTGGGTCTGGCCGATGCGGTAGGCGCGGTCGGTGGCCTGTTCCTCGACCGCGGGGTTCCACCAGCGGTCGTAGTGGATGACGTGGCCCGCGCGGGTCAGGTTCAGGCCCGTGCCTGCCGCCTTGAGGGAGAGGAGGAAGACCGGGATCTCGCCGGACTGGAAGCGGTCCACCATCTGCTCGCGCCGCGCCACCGGCGTTCCGCCGTGCAGGAGTTGGGTGCGGATGCCCCGGGAGGAGAGGTGTGTCTCCAGCAGGCGCGCCATCTCCACGTACTGCGTGAAGATCAGGACGGCGCCCGCGCTCTCCGACTCGGTGAGGATCGTGTCGAGGAGTTCGTCGAGGAGTTCGAGCTTTCCCGATCGGTCGGCGGTGGTCCCGCCGTCCTTCAGGTACTGCGCCGGGTGGTTGCAGATCTGCTTCAGCGCCATCAGGAGTTTCATCACGAGGCCGCGCCGCACCATGCCGTCGGAGGCTTCGATGCGGGCCAGGGTCTCGCGCACCACCGCTTCGTAGAGGGAGGCCTGTTCGCGGGTGAGGGTGACGGGGTGGTCCGTCTCCGTCTTCGGGGGGAGTTCGGGGGCGATGCCGGGGTCCGACTTCTTGCGGCGCAGCAGGAAGGGCCTGACGAGGCGGGAGAGGCGGGTCATCGCCTCGTCGTTCTCGGCGAATTCACCGCCCTCGGCCAGGCGTGCGTACCGGGCGCGGAACGCCTTCAGGGAGCCGAGCAGGCCGGGCGTCGTCCAGTCGAGCAGGGCCCAGAGTTCGGAGAGGTTGTTCTCGACGGGGGTGCCGGTGAGCGCCACCCGGGCCTGCGAGGGGATGGTGCGGAGCGCCTTCGCGGTCGCCGCGTGCGGGTTCTTGACGTGCTGCGCCTCGTCCGCGACCACCAACCCCCAGAAATGTTCCGACAGTTCGGCGGCGCTGGTGCGCATCGTGCCGTAGGTGGTGAGGACGAAGCCGCCGGTCAGGCCGGTCAGGGTGCGGTCGGTGCCGTGGAAGCGGCGCACCGGCACGCCGGGCGCGAAGCGTTCGATCTCCCGCTGCCAGTTGCCGAGCAGCGACGCAGGGCAGACCACCAGCGTCGGCGCGGATCCGGCGGGGGCACCGGCCCGCGCCCGGTGCAGGTGCAGCGCGATCAGGGTGACCGTCTTGCCGAGGCCCATGTCGTCGGCGAGGCAGCCGCCGAGGCCGAGGGACGTCATGCGGTCCAGCCAGGCAAGGCCGCGGAGCTGGTAGTCGCGGAGGGTCGCCGTGAGGCCGGGCGGCGCCGCGATCTGTGCCGGTTCGCCGGTGAGGCGCTCGCGCAGACCGGCCAGGGCGCCGACCGGGACCGCCGCCACCGGCCGCCCCTCGACCTCCGCCGTGCCGGTGAGCGCGACGGACAGCGCGTCGAGCGGGTCGAGCAGGCCGAGGTCCCGCTTGCGCGCCTTGCGTACGAGTTCGGGGTCGACGAGCACCCATTGGTCGCGCAGCCGCACCACGGGGCGGTGGGTCTCGGCGAGTTCCTCCATCTCGGCCTCGGTCAGCGCGTCGCCGCCGAGCGCCAACTGCCAGCGGAATTCGAGGAGTTCGTCCGTCTTGAAGAAGTCGAAGTTGTCGGCCGCCGTGCCGGGCGCGGCCCTGACCACGGCTGTCGCGGTCAGCCCGCGCGTCAGCTCCTTCGGCCAGTGCACGGCGACCCCGGCCGCACCGAGCCTGGTCGCCGCCGGGCCCAGGAGGTCGTTCAACTCCTGCTCGCCCAGGGGCAGTACGTCGGGTCGTGGCCGGTCGAGGAGCCGGGCGAGCGGCGGCCATGCGCGGGCGGCGCGGCGGATCGCGAGCAGCGTGTCGACGCGGGCGCGCGGCCCGAAGTGGTCGGCGCCGGACCAGAGCAGCGCGGCGTCGGTGACGAGTGTCGGGTCGGCGAGGCTGTGCACCTGCACGACGGCGGCCGCGGGGCTGGCCACGGCCACGCGCGGCACCCGCGGCGCGGCGACGCCGGACCCGTCGCCCCCATCGCCCCCGTCAGCCCCGTCAGCCCCGTCAGCCCCGTCAGCCCCACCACCGTCCGCCCCGTCGAACACCTCGTGCGTCCGCAGATCGAGTCGCAGCGACACCCGCACCCCGGCGTCCACCCCGGCCGCGACCTCCGCCGCCCACTCGTGCACGGCCGGGCCCCGCAGCCGCTGGGGCGCACGCGCGGCGAAGGGCGCCCCGACCGCGTACGCCGCGGCGGGCGTGCGCGGCAGCAGGTCGACGACCGCGTCGACGAAGGCCCTGACCAGCGCGAACGGTTCGGGCACCAGCAGCGGCCTGCTCCCCGGCAGCGGTACGGCGTGCCCCTCGGCGGGCAGCGAGGCGGCGACACCCCGCAGATACGTGACGTCCGACTCGTCCAGCGGCCCCGCCCGCCACGCGTCGAGGTCCCCGTGGGTCAGCCCCGGCAGCAGCCTGCCCCGCGCGGCCAGCTGCAGCGCGTGCCGGGCCGCCGCGGCCCAGCAGGCCCCCGTGGGGTGCGGACGCGCGGTGCGCAGCAGCAGCGGCACGGCGTCGGCGACCGGGAGGACGACCGCGGGGACGGCGCGGGCACGGGCCCCCTTGCCGTGCTTGCGCACGACGGTGAGCTCGTTCCGTACGACGGCGGGCTCGTCCCGTACGAGATCGACCTCGGAACCGCCCTCCCGCGCGGAACCGTCGGGAAAGAGCTCCACCCCCTCCCCCCAAAATGCGACCCGCCCCTCCCTGGGCACCTCCCCCGGCAGGAAGACCGCAGCGCAACGACGCACCAGCGCCTCGGCGGCCGCAGGTTCCGCCGTCCCGTCCGCCGCCATTCCGTTCAACCTCTGTTCGGCTTTCGCTCAGCCTCTGCTCGTTCCCCGCACGCCACCCTAGGCCAGACTCGGGCGGCCCTTCCCCGCAGCGGGGCGCACTACGGGTAGGAAAGTTTCCTAACAATAATCCACCCAACTTCTTGACGCGGTCATGTCGCATCGCCAGGATGCGTCGGGACGGCCCCGCACCACCCCCACCGGCACCCCCGAGCCGATCTAGGAGACGGACATGCCGCCCACCCCCCGCGCAACGAACTCCCGTGCCCGCACAGCCCGTTGGGGCATCCCTGTCGCGGCGGGCAGCGCGCTCGCCCTCGTCGGCGGCGTGCTCCTCTGGTCCCCGGCCGGAGAGGCCGACGCCACCCCGAAGGCCGAGCCCAGGGCGGCGTTCACCGCGGTCGCCGCCGGTGACATCGCCGAGCAGTGCACGGCGAGCAGCAGCAGCTGCAAGCACCCCAAGACCGCGGCCCTGGTCAAGCAGATCAACCCGTCGTTCGCGATGACCATGGGCGACAACCAGTACGACGACGCGCGTCTGAAGGACTTCCAGAACTACTACGACAAGTCCTGGGGAGCCTTCAAGAGCAAGACCCGGCCCGTGCCCGGCAACCACGAGACGTACGACCCGGCGGGCGCACTCAAGGGCTACAAGTCCTACTTCGGCGACATCGCCTACCCCGACGGCGAGAGCTACTACAGCTACGACCAGGGCAACTGGCACTTCATCGCGCTCGACTCCAACAGCTTCGACGACGACGCGCAGATCGACTGGCTGAAGGCCGACCTCGCCGCCAACGCCAAGAAGTGCGTGGCCGCCTACTGGCACCACCCCCTCTTCTCCTCGGGCGAGCACGGCAACGACCCGGTGAGCAGGCCGGTCTGGAAGCTGCTCTACGACAACAAGGCCGAGCTCGTCCTGAACGGCCACGACCACCACTACGAGCGGTTCGCACCGCAGAACCCCGACGGCAAGGCCGACGCCAACGGCATCGTCGAACTGCTCGGCGGCATGGGCGGCGCCAACCCGTACAAGATCGAGGAAGTCCAGCCCAACAGCCAGAAGCGGATCACCAACACCTTCGGCGTCGTCAAGCTGAACTTCACCGACACCGGCTTCTCCTGGAACCTCGTCGCCACGGACGGCTCGACGAAGGACACCAGCCCGTCCTACGAGTGCCACTGAGCGAGCGGGACGCGCACCATGTATCTGGCCTCCACGGAACCGGCCGCCAAGGCCACGGAGGAGGAACGGACCGGGGCGCGGCGCGGCCGCGTCGCCGGGCCCGTCCTCGCGCTCGGCGCGGTCAGCCTCGTCACCGACATCTCCTCGGAGATGGTCACCGCCGTCCTGCCGCTCTACTTCGTCCTCCAACTCGGCCTCTCCCCGCTCCAGTTCGGCTTCCTCGACGGGCTCTACAACGGCGTGACCGCGCTGGTGCGGCTGGCCGGCGGCTACGCGGCCGACCGCGGCGGACGGCACAAGCTCGTGGCGGGCGGCGGCTACGCCCTCTCCGCGCTCTCCCGGCTCGGCCTGCTGCTCGCGGGCGGCGCCACCGCGGGCATCGGCGCGGCGCTCGCCGCCGACCGCATCGGCAAGGGGGTGCGGACCGCGCCGCGCGACGCGCTGATCTCGCTGAGCAGTCCGCCCGACGCGCTCGGGCGGGCCTTCGGCGTGCACCGCGCGATGGACACCACGGGCGCGCTGCTCGGTCCGCTCGCCGCGTTCGCGCTGCTGTGGGCGACCGCGGACGCGTACGACGCCGTGTTCGTGGTCAGCTTCTGCTTCGGGCTGCTCGGCGTACTGCTCCTGGTGGCGTTCGTGCCGGGACACGCGCACGAGCCCCGGACCTCCGCACCGAGAACACCGGGAACACCGGGAACACCGAAAGCACCAGAAGCACCGGCCCAGCGCCCCGCCAAGGCGCTCGACCTGCTGCGCGTCCCCGCCTTCCGCCGGATCCTCGGCGCCGCCGCGCTGCTCGGCGCCGCCACCATCGGCGACGCGTTCCTCTATCTCCTCCTCCAGCGGCGGCTCGACTTCGCCGTCTCCTGGTTCCCGCTGCTGCCGCTCGGCGCCGCCGCGGTCTATCTGCTGCTCGCGGTCCCCGCCGGACGGCTCGCCGACCGCACCGGACGCCGCGGGCCCTTCCTCGCCGGTCATGTCGCGCTGCTGGGCGGGTACGTCCTGCTGCTCGCGCCCACCGAAGGCTGGCCGCTGCTCATCGGCGTACTGCTGCTGCTCGGCGTCTTCTACGCCGCCACCGACGGCGTCCTGATGGCCCTGGTCACACCCGTCGTGGCGCGCGAGCGCCGGGCCAGCGGCATGGCCGTGCTGCAGACCGGGCAGGCCCTTGCCCGGCTGCTCGCCGCCGCCGGATTCGGCGCCGCGTGGACGCTGTGGGGCGTGGGGCCCGCCCTTGCCTGCGCCTGCGTCGCGCTGACCGCGGCGCTCGCCGGGGCGGCGGCCCTGCTCCCGCGCAACGAGCCGGTCCTGCCGCCCCGTACGGATACGGCCCCGCACTCCCCCACCGAAAGGCCCTCATGACCCGGCCCGACACCCCTCTGCGGTCCCTGCGCGCCCGGATCGTCGCGGTCGCCACGGCCGCCGTCGTCCTCGCGGGCGTCGCCGTCGCGTACACCCTGCACGCCGCCCAGCGCGCCCAATCGGCCGACGCCACATCGGAGTTCGGCCTCGATGGGGGTCAGCTGTACTTCCGCAGCACGGAGGCGGGCGCGGGCCGGGTCGCCCGCCTCCCCGTGCCGGGCAAGGGTCCCCGCACCACCGGCGGCCCCTCCTGCGAGCGCTTCTACGCCGCCGCGGGCACCGGACTCTGCCTGCAGCGCCGCTCCGGCATCCCGCCCAAGTCGTACGCCGTCGTCCTGGACGACCGGCTCCGCGAGAAGCGCCGCATCGCGCTGACCGGCATCCCCAACCGGGCGCGGGTCTCGGCGTCGGGCCGGATGCTGTCCTGGACGATGTTCGCCACCGGCGACTCCTACGCGGGTTCGTCCTTCTCCACCCGCACGTCCATCCTCGACACCCGCACCGGCTATCTGATCAAGAACATGGAGGAGATCCCCCTCACGATCGACGGCCGCCGCTACCACGCGCCCGACGTCAACTACTGGGGCGTGACCTTCGCCAAGGACGACAACCTCTTCTACGCGACCGTGTCGACCAAGGGCAGGACGTACCTCGTGCGGGGCGACATGAAGAAGTGGTCGGCGACCGCCCTGCGCCAGAACGTCGAATGCCCCTCCCTCTCCCCCGACAACACCCGCATCGCCTTCAAGAAGCGGGTGCGGAAGGGGACTTCGGACCCGTGGCGGCTGTACGTCCTCGATCTCCGTACGATGCGGGAGCGCCCGCTGGCCGAGCGGGACAGCGTCGACGACCAGGCCGCCTGGCTCGACGACGGCACCGTCGCGTACGCCCTGCCGGGCCGGGACGGACGCAAGCAGGACATCTGGTCGACGCCCGCCGACGGCACGGGGAGGCCCACACTGCGGGTACGGGGCGGGAGTTCGCCCGCGGCGGTGCGCTGAGCGCGGCACGGCCGCGTCGCACGGGCCCGCGGCGCCGTCGCACCGGCCCTTATGCGAAATTCACGTGCGCACGCCGCCCCGCGCGGCCCACGATCGGATCATGCCCACTGAGCGAACCGTCGTGTCCACCCTCTTCCCGCCGCCCGGATATGCCCACGCCGCCGTCGTCGAGACCGGCGCCCGACTCGCCTTCATGGCGGGTTCCGTACCGCTCGACCCCGACGGCACGCTCGTCGGCGAGGGCGACGTCGCCCGCCAGACCGAGCAGGTGATCGCCAACCTCGACGAGGCGCTGCGCGCCGTCGGCAGCGACCTGTCGCAGGTCGTGGCCAGCACGGTGTACGTGGTCGGTGACGAACCCGCCGTGCTCAGCGAGGCCTGGGAGGTCATCCGCCGATCCGCGCTGCACGCGGGGCCGCACACCTCCACGCTCCTCGGCACGACCTGCCTCGGCTATCCGGGCCAGCTCGTGGAGATCACCGCCACCGCGGTGGTCCCGACGGCTCCGGAGGCCGCCTAGACCTCCTTCACCACTGTGCGCGCGGCCACCGCGTCCGACGGCGCGGCCGTCGCCGACGTCTATCTGCGCTCGTTCGACGCCGCCCTGCCGACCGTCCGCAGGGCCCATTCCGACGCCGAGGTGAGGGAGTTCTTCCAGTACGTCGTCGTGCCCCGCGGCGGCACCTGGATCGCGGAGGCCGGGGGCGGGGCCGTCGGCATGATGGTGCTCGACGGCGACGAGCTGAGCCAGCTCTACCTCGCCCCCGAGTGGCGGGGCCGCGGCATCGGCGACCGTTTCGTGGCACTGGCCAAGGAGCGCAGCCCCGCGGGGCTCTGGCTCAGGACGTTCCAGGTGAACACGGCGGCGCAGCGCTTCTACGAACGCCACGGCTTCGCGGCGACCGAGCGTACGGACGGCTCCGCCAACGAGGAACGGGAGCCGGACGTCCGCTACGCCTGGCGCCCCTAGCGCCTGCCCGCCGGAGCACGGTCTAGCCCCTGGCCCTGCTCGCCAGACCCAGCGCGTACTGCGGCCACCACTGTCCGGCCCGCGGCCCGCCCCTGCACGTTCCGTCGGACTCGCCGGGCCGCTTGATCCACAGGTAGGCGTCGAGCGAGGGGTCGCCGGTGCGTGCGGTGGGCGGGGTGCCGAGGGCGCGGCCCGGCGGGTTGCACCAGGCCTGTGCGCCCCGGTAGGGGCCGTTGCCGTTGCGGCTGCTGTCGACGACGAAGTGCTTGCGGCCGCCGAGCCCCTTGGCGAGCCGGTGGCCGTAGTCCGAACTCGCCCGGTTCGTCTGGTAGTTGGAGACGTTGAGCGCGAAGCCGTCGGCGCGGCCGATGCCCGCGCGGCGCAGCGGGCCGAGCAGGCGGCGCTCGTCCGGGATCCAGCTCGCGTTGCCCGCGTCGAGGTACACCCTCGTGCGCGGCTGGCGCTCCAGGCGCTGGACCGCGTAGGCGAGCAGGGCGTACCGCTCACGCGCGTTCACCCCCGGACAGCCCGCCACCAGGTGCGCGACGGCGTCCGGTTCCACGATCACGTACGCGCTCCGCGTGCCGAGCCCCCGGGCGATGCCGTCGATCCACCGCCGGTACTGGCGGGCGTCACGCGCACCGCCCGACGAGTACGCGCCGCAGTCCCGGTGCGGGATGAAGTAGGCGGCGAAGACCACGGTGCGCCGCGCCCGCGCCGCCGCGTCAAGACTCCCCCGCACCACGTTCCCCGCCCCCTCCTTGTTCAGCCAAACGGCCTGCGGACGCCACGCGATCCGCCCGACAAGCCGCGCCTGCGCGGCCCGCCCTTGCCGCCGCCACGCGCCGACCTGACGTGCGGCAGCGCTCTGCGGATCGACCCAGAACGCGGGCGCGGCAACACCCGCCGGAGCCGGGGCAGGCGCATCCCCGGCCCGGGCCGGATGCGCACAGCCGGTCGCCGCCGCCCCCAGGAGGAGCACACCGGCGAGGAGGAGGCGGGGAAGACGGGAGAGGGGGCGGCGGGACGAGAGATCGGAGCGGAGGCGGCGGGAGTAGGCACCGGGACGCAGACGGCGGGAGAAAAGACCGGGACGAAGACCGCGGGACGAGGGACCGAAGCCGAGGTGGTGGGCGAGGGGGCCGGAGCCGAGGTGGTGGGCGAGGGGACCGAAGCCGAGGTGGTGGGCGAGGGGACCGAAGCCGAGGTGGTGGGCGAGGGGACCGAAGC
>NZ_JBHYJI010000040.1:77888-87619 GCF_042740435.1 Streptomyces sp. NPDC059002
GCCGAGGTGGTGGGACGAGGGGCCGGAGTGAAGGCGGTGGGAGAGGGGATGGGGCACCGGGCGGCTCCTGGGGGGGCGGCGCCGGACCGGACCGGCGCGTTTCCCGGAGTCTGCGGGGCGCCCCGCCCCGGCCGCGGTCCGCACCCCGCCGGGGCGGCGGGGTTCACCCGGAAGATCACTCCGACGGCGGCGGCCCCCCGGGCCCGGTTCCCCAAGTACGCGCCTTCGGGAGGGGTTTGGCGTACCCGCCGACGCGGCTCGTGGTGAGGCCGAGCCCGACGAGCGACTCCGCGAGCCGCACCGCCGCGGCGACCCCGTCGACGACCGGCATGCCGAGCTTCTCGCCGACGGCCCGCTGCAGCCCGGTCATCCCGGCGCAGCCGAGGACGAGCACCTCGGCCCCGGCGTCGCGGGCCCGTTCGGCGGCGGCGAGGAAGGCCCGGGTGGTGCGTTCCTCGTCGCCGAGTTCCAGGACGCCGAGTCCGGTGCCGACGACGGCGGCACAGTGCTGTGCGATACCGGCCGCGTGCAGACTGTCCTCGATCTGGCCGCGCGCCCGGTCGAGCGTGGTGACCACGCCGTACCGCCGCCCGAGCAGACAGGCCAGATGGGCCGCGGCCTCGGTGATGTCGACGACGGGCACGTCGAGGAGTTCCCTCGCGCCTTCGCGGCCGTGCTCGCCGAACCCGGCCATGACCACGGCGTCGTACGGCTCCTCGTAGGTGCGCAGCCCGTCGAGGACGGCGGCGGCGGAGAGATAGCTGTCGAGCCAGCCCTCCGCGGATTCGGGCCCCCAGGCGGGGGTGAGCCCGGTGACGGTGGTGCCGGGGGACGCCGCGTCGCGGGCGCCGCGCACGATCTCCTCGGTCATCGCCCGGGTCGTGTTGCAGTTGGTGACGACGATGCGCACGCGCCTCAGCCCTCCGCCGTCCGCTCGGAGCGGCACAGGACCGCGTACAGGAGTGCGGCCGTCGCGGTCCCGATGAACCAGGAGTAGGGCGCGACATGGTCGAAGAACGGCACGAGCGCGCAGACGGCCGCCACGCCCGCCGTCGGCAGGAACGCCCACAGGGCCTTGGGGTTGACGCCGTTCTTGTAGTAGTACGCCGATCCGGGTTCGGCCCTGAAGAGCGCCTCCTCGTCGATGCGGCCGCGCTTCACCCAGTAGTAGTCGACGGCGATGATCCCGAACAGCGGTCCGAGGAAGGCGCCGAGGCCGCCGAGGAAGTAGTTGACGACGGTCGGGTTGGAGTAGAGGTTCCAGGGCGTGACGAGCAGCGCGGCGACCGTGGAGATGATCCCGCCGATCTTGAAGGTGATCTTCTGCGGCCAGACGTTGGCCAGGTCGTACGCGGGCGAGACGAAGTTGGCGACGATGTTCACGCCCATGGTGGCGACGGCGAAGGTGAGCGCGCCGAAGACCAGCACCCAGGTGTTGCCGATCTCGGCGACCAGTTCGGCGGGGTCGGTGATGGCCTTCCCGAAGACTTCGAGGCTGCCCGCCGTGACGATCACCGAGAGGATCACGAAGGCCGTCGAATTGATGGGCAGGCCCCAGAAGTTGCCGCGCTTGACGGTGCGGTAATCGGGCGCGAAGCGCGAGAAGTCGCAGAAGTTGAGCATCAGCGTGCCGTAGGTGGCGAGGATCAGGCCGATCGCGCCGAACCACTGCCTGATCTGCTCGCCGGTGGAGACGGGGTGCGGGGTCGAGGTGAGCGAGATCGTCCAGCCGGCCTTGGCGAGGATCCACCCGGCCAGGGCGATCATCACGATCCAGATGGCGGGCCCGCAGAAGTCCTGGAACTTCCGTACGGACTCCATGCCTTGGGTCATGATCAGCCCCTGCACCAGCCAGAGGGCGACGAAGGAACACCAGCCGAGCGCGTGCAGCCCGAGGAAGGAGTGCTCGGTCCACGTCTCAAGGCCCGGGAAGGCCGCGATCAGCATGACGTTGACCGCTATGGAGGCCAGATAGGTCTGGATTCCGTACCACATGATGGCGATCACGGCCCGGATGAGGGCGGGGATGTTGGCGCCCCAGACGCCGAAGCTGATGCGGCTGACGACGGGGAACGGCACGCCGTGGCGCTGGCCGACGCGGCCCATCATGTTCATCCCGACGTAGATCAGCACGAAGCCGACGAGCAGCGAGGTGAAGATCTGCCAGACGTTGAGGCCGAGCACTAACAGGCCTGCTGCGAAGGTGTAGTTGCCGAGGTTGTGGACGTCGGACATCCACAGGGCGAACAGGTCGAAGACCTTCCACTTGCGTTCCGTGGAGGGGGCGAGGTCCTCGTTGGTGAGGCGGGGGTCGGGGGCGAGCGGTGGGGTGCCGGTGCGTTGGGCGAGGGACACGGGGCCTCCTGGAGGGGGGACGGAGGTGCGCCCTTTGGTATACCAATATTTGGTATACCAAAGGTGTCGTCATGTTCCCGCCACCAACGGCGCCCGGCAATGTCCCTGCGGTTACGAATCGGTAAATCGACGCGGGGTTCGGCGATGATGGACCCCATGACGACCGTGGAGCAGCCGCTGGGCGCGGTACGCGAACGCGTGCTCGCCGAGCTGCGGCAGGAGATCATCGCAGGCCGCCTCGGCCCGGGCGACCGCCTGGTCGAGCGCGAACTCGCCGACCGCTTCGGGGTGTCCAGGGTCCCCGTGCGCGAGGCGATCCGCGCCCTGGTCGCCGAGGGCTTCGTCACCTTCGAGACCCCGCGCAGGACCGTGGTGCGCCGCCTGACCCGCACCGACGTGACCGAACTCTTCGAGCTGCGCGAGGCGTTGGAGGTCTACGCGGCGGGCCGCGCGGCGGAACGGGCCACGCCCGAGGGCCTCGCGGAGCTGAAGTCCCTCCTGGACCAGGCGGCGAAGGCCACGCGCACGGCGGACGCCGAGGCCATCACGGACATCAACACCCGCTTCCACGACCGCATCCTCGCCATGGCGGGCAACGGACTGCTCACCTCGGTGATGGAACCGGTCGACGGCCGCCTGCGCTGGATGACGCGCCGCAACGAGGAGTGGACCCACCTCCTCGCCGAGCACCGTGAGCTGTACGAGGCGGTGGCGTCGGGCGACGCGGAACGGGCGAGGACGCACGCGCTGGCGCACGTGCGCACGAATTACGAGTCGACGGTGCGGCACCTGTTCGGCGAGGACGAGTGACGAACGACGAGTGACAAATGACGAGTGACGACTGACTCTCAGGGGGCCCGGAAGCGATCCGTCGCCGCCGCCAGTTCCTCCGCTATGCCCCGCGCACCGGCGTTGTGCCCCACGTCGTCCACGATGACCAACTCGCTGCCGGGCCACGCCTGATGAAGCCGCCACGGGATGCCCGTGAGATTGCCGAAGTCCAGGCTCCCCTGCACCAGCACGCCCGGAATCCCCGCGAGGGAAGGCATGTCCCGCAGGACCACCTCGTCGCCGCCCAGCCAGTGGTCGTGGGCGAAGTAGTGCGTGACCGTGCGGGCGAAACCGGCGCGGAACGCCGCGTCCTCGTAGCGCGGCACGGACCGCGGCGGCGCGGGGAGAAACGCCGTTTCCCAGTCCGTCCAGTTCCGCGCGGCCCGCGCGCGGACCTCCGCGTCGGGCGACTCCAGGAGGCGGTTGTACGCCCCGGCGAGATTCCCGTCCCGCTCCCCCTCGGGCACCCCGTCGCGGAACGCCTCCCACGCCGCGGGGAAGATCCGCCCGAGCCCCCGCGTCAGGAGGTCCACCTCGGCGCGGCTGCCCGTGGCGAGGCCCGTGAGGACCAGTTCGGAGACCCGGTCGGGGTGCGTCTGCGCGTACCGCAGGCCGAGCACCGACCCGAAGGAGGCGCCCCACACCAGCCAGCGCTCGATGCCCAAGTGGCGCCGCAGCAGCTCCAGATCGGCCATCAGGTGCTTGATCGTGTTGACGCCCATGTCGGTCGCCGGGTCGCTCGCGGACGGCGTGGAGCGGCCCGCGCCCCGCTGGTCGAGCAGGACGATCCGGTACGCGTCGGGGTCGAAGTACCTGCGGAAGAACGGCGTGCACCCGGAGCCGGGTCCGCCGTGCAGCACCACGGCGGGCCTGCCCAGCGGATTGCCGCAGACCTCCCAGTACACGCGGTTGCCGTCGCCGACGTCGAGCATGCCGTGATCGAAGGGTTCAATGTCCGGATAGAGGCCCATCGCGGCACCCTAACGCGCCCCGGTGTCAGCCCGCCTGCGCGTTTCGCATCCGCCCGTAGGCGTACACACAGCCCGCGAGCGCCAGATCGGAGAGCAGCATGAAACCGATCGAGTACGAGTCCTTCGCGCTGTAGATCGCGCCCATCACCAGCGGCGGCACGAACCCGCCGAGACCGCCCACCGCGCCGACGATGCCCGTCACGGAGCCCACCTGCGGCTGCGGGGTGACCTGGGCGACGAGCGCGAAGACGCTGCCGCTCGCGGTGCCGAGGCCCGCCGCCATCACCAGGAAGCAGAGGGTGCCCACGGGGTTCAGCACCGGGTCGAAGGCCTGCGCGACGGCGAACAGGGCCACCACCGCGAGGGCGACGGAGGTGACCGTGGCCGGATGGACGCGGTCGGAGAGCCAGCCGCCGATGGGCCGGAAGACGACGGTGACGAGCGCGAAGCCCGCGGCCCTGGTGCCGGCGTCGGTGGGCGACAGGTCGTACCAGGTCTTCAGATAGGTGGGCAGGTACACCCCGAACGCGACGATCCCGCCGAACCCGATCGCGTACAGCGCGGACAGCTCCCAGGTGACCCGCAGCCGCCCGGCCTGCCCGAGCCGGGTGCCGAGCGAGGTGGTGGGCACGGGTCGGTCGGGGCGGTCGGTGATGAGGAAGACGGCGAGCAGCGCGAAGGCGGCGAGCCCGATGGCCACGACGACGTACGGCAGGTTCTCGCCGTGCTCGGCGATGCGCGGCGTGCAGTAGCCGGACAGCGCCACACCGCCCATGCCCATCCCGAAGACACCGATGGCGAAGCCCCGGTGGGCGGGCGGGAACCAGGAGTTGACCAGCGGGACGCCGATCGCGAACGTCGTGCCGCCGAGGCCGAGCAGGAAGGCGACGGCGAGCAGCGCGCCGTAGCTGCCCCTGGCCGGGATGATCAGCAGCACGGGGACGATCGTGAGCGCCGAGACCAGCGGGAACATCAGCCGGGCGCCGTAGCGGTCGGTGAGCGCGCCGACCGGGACACGGCCCAGCGAGCCGACGATCACGGGCACGGCGACCAGCAGCGACTGCTCGAAGGAGCTGAGCCCGAGCCGGTCCTTGAAGTCGCTGCCGAGCGGCGCGATCAGGTCCCAGGCCCAGAAGGTGAGCGTGAAGCCGACGGTGGCGACGAGCAGATTGCGGTACGCCGCGCCGGACGGCCTCGGCGCCGGGGGCGTGGCCCCCGCGGCGGAGGTGCCGGACCTGGCTGCTGAGGGCTTGGCTTCGGAGTCCACGCCCTCACGCTAGGGAAGAGCCGCCGGGCGGGGCCTGATCTGCTGCTCCGTCCGGTCGCAGTCCCGCGGCCGCCGCGGCGTCGCGCAGCACGTCCCGCAGCATCGCGGGCGTCAGCCGCCCCGTGAACGTATTGCGCTGGCTGACGTGGAAGCAGCCGAAGAGTTCCAGCGGCCGCCCGCCGGGGCCGCCGGACAGCGTCACCCGCGCCCCGTGCCCGAACGCGGGACGGGGCCGCGGCACCGTCCACCCCGCCGCCGCGAACGCGGGCAGCGCGGCCTGCCAGCCGAAGGCGCCGAGCACGACCGCGGAGCGCAGCCGCGGCGCGAGCAGCGTCAGCTCGCCCACCAGCCAGGGACGGCAGGTGTCGCGCTCCTGCGGGGTCGGCTTGTTGGCGGGCGGCGCGCAGTGCACGGGCGAGGTGACGCGGGTGCCGTACAGGGTCAGTCCGTCGTCGGCGCTCTCGGCGGTGGGACGCGAGGCGAGGCCCACCTCGTACAGGGCCCGGTAGAGCACGTCGCCCGAGCGGTCGCCCGTGAACATCCTTCCGGTGCGGTTGGCGCCGTGCGCGGCGGGCGCGAGGCCGACGATCAGGAGCGCGGCGTCGTGCGGCCCGAAGCCGGGCACCGGGCGCCCCCAGTAGTCCTGGTCGGTGAAGGCCGCGCGCTTGGTGCGCGCGACCTCCTCGCGCCAGTCGACGAGGCGGGGGCAGGCCCGGCAGCCGACGAGCCGCGCGTCGAGCTCGCCCAGACCGTCCATGCCTCCACCGTACGTACGTCAGGTCAGCGCGGCCCCCAGTGCCACGAACGCGCAGATCAGCACGAAGAGGACGCCGAGCAGCGGCCACACGAACCGCAGGTACTTGTCGTAGCCGACCTTCGCGAGCGCCACACCGCCGATGGTCACGGCCGTCGTCGGCACCCATAGATTCATCCAGCCGCTGGCCGCCTGCCAGGCCGTGACGACGACCGCGCGCGAGACCCCGGCGAAGTCGGCGAGCGGGGCGAGGATCGGCATGGCGAGCGTCGCGTGGCCCGAGGTGGAGGGGATCAGGAAGGCCAGCGGCAGGTTCACGATGAAGACGATGATCGCGAAGAGTCCCGACGACGTCCCCTTCACCACGCCCTCGATGGAGTGCAGCACGGTGTCGGTGATCTTCGAGTTGTTCATGATCGTCGTGACGCCGCGGGCCAGCAGGATGACGAGGGCGGGCGAGACGAAGTCGGCCGCGCCCTGGATGATCGTCGAGCTGAGCTGCTGCTCCCCCATGCGCGCGACGAGCCCGACGAGGACGGCCGCGCACAGGAAGAGCGCCGCCAACTGCGGGAAGGACCAGCCCAGTTCGAAGCTGTACGGCTGCGCGTCCGCCTTGCCGGTGAGCGCGCTCGACCAGGGCACCACCGAGAAGATCATGAAGGCGAAGACGAGCGCCGTCACGACGAGCACCGCCTTGTGCAGCCGGGTGAGCCCCGGCACCTCGCCCGCGTCGGTGGCGGACTGCTCCCGGTCGCCCGGCAGGAACCCGGAAAGGGAGCGCTCCGGGTCCTTCCGCACGCGCTTGGCGTACCGGATGACGTACGCGATGGTGACGCCCGTCAGGACGATCCACATCGCGAAGCGCAGCACGATGCCGTCGCCGAGCGAGATGTCGGCGGCGGACGAGGCGACGCCCGTCGCGAAGGGGTTGACGGTCGAGCACAGGACGCCGACGCCCGCACCGAGGATGATCGCGCCGACCGCGGTCATGCGGTCGTACCCGAGGGCGAGCATCAGCGGCACGATCAGGCCGTAGAAGCCGAGCGTCTCCTCGGCGAAGCCCTCCACCGTGCCGAGGACGGAGAAGACCGCCATGACCCCGGCGATGAGCAGCGCCCCGCGCTCGCGCAGGCGGTGCGCGAGCCGCCCGATGCCGCGGTCCAGGGCGCCGGTCGCGAAGACCACGGTGATGAAGGCGCCGATGGCGAGCACGAAGAGGAAGACGCCCGCGCTGCCGTACAGCGCACCGACGTTGTCGGGCGCGACCAGCGAGGTCTTCTCGTCCTGGATGCCGTAGAGGCCGTTGACCGGGGACAGGAAGAGGTCGTTGAGGCGGTCGACGAAGGACTGTCCGGAGTCGACGCGGTGGTAGGTGCCCTCCACGGGGGCGCCGGAGTCGTTGCGGTCGTACTGCCCGGACGGGATGAGGAAGGCGAGCAGCCAGACGGCGACGGTGACGATCGCGAGGACGGTCAGGGCGCTGGGGAAGGTGAACTTCCCTTTGCGTGGCGGCTCTTCGGTGCCCTGCTCCGGCTCCGCCTCGGTGGCGCTCACGCGCCGGCTCCCGTCCCGTGGCCCGCCGCGTACTCCCGCACGAAGGCGCACATCGCGACGACCGTGTTGCGCAGTTCGGAGAAGAGGACGCGCTCGTTCGGGGCGTGCAGATTGCACATGCTGTCCTGCGCCCCGAAGAGCAGCACCTCCGCGCCGGGCGCCGCCTTCGCCAGGCCGTTGACCAGCGGGATCGATCCGCCGGTCGCGACGTACGAGGCGTCCTTGCCCCAGCCTTCGCGCAGCGCGGCGAGCGCGGCGCGGTAGGCGGGGCCACCGGTCGCGGCCTCGTAGCCGGGCCCGGTGTCGCCGGGCGTGACGGTGAGCGGCACCCCGAAGGGCCTGAGCGAGCTCAGGTGGTCGACGAGCCTGCGCTGCGCCTCCTTGGGGTCCTGGCGGGGATGGAAGCGGAGGTTCAGCTTGGCGCGGGCGTACGGCACGACGGCCGACGCGGCATGCTCGACGCTCGGCGCGTCCAGGCCGATGACGGTGATGGCGGGCCCGCTCCACAGCCGCTCGCCGAGGCTGCCGCTGCCGATCAGCGGCACACCGTCCCGCACCCCCGCCAGCTCGCGGAACTCCTCTTCGGTGTACGTCGTCCCGTCCCACTCCTCGCGCCGCAGCCCTTCGACGGCGACGTCCCCGTGCACGTCGTGGAGCGTGCCGAGCGCTTTGAGGAGCACCAGCAGCGCGTCGGGCGCCGCACCCCCGAACTCCCCGCTGTGGCGCGGCTCGTCGAGCGTCCTGACCTCCACGGTCACCTCGGACGCGCCGCGCAGCCCGGTGGTGAGCGTCGGCGTGCCGGGGCGGAGGTTGCCGAGGTCGGCGATGACCATCGCGTCGCACGCGAACCGCTCCGGGTCGCCGGGCGGATAGTCGTCGAAGGCGCTGCCGTACTCCTCCTGCCCCTCGATGACGATCTTGATCCCGACCGGCGGCCGCCCCTCGTACGCCCGCAGCATCCCGAGGTGCGCGATGACGTTCGACTTGTCGTCCGCGATGCCCCGGGCGCGCAGTCCGCCCTCGATCGGCGTGGGTTCGAACGGCGGCGACTTCCAGAGCGCCTCGTCGCCGGGCGGCTGGACGTCGTAGTGGCCGTACAGCAGGACGGTGGGTGCCTCGGGGGTCGGGGGCAGGATCTCGCCGTAGATCACCGGGGCGGTGTCCGGCAGTTCGAGGCGCTCGACGTGCGGGACCCCGGCCTCCCGCAGCAGCCCGGCCAGCAGGTCGTGCGCCTCCTCCACGGGACCGGCGGGGAAGCCGGGGAAGGAGATCGAGGGGATCGCGGCGAGCCGTTCGAGGTCGGCGCGCAACCCGTCCATCAGACCGTCGACAGTGGCTTCGAACTTCATGGGCAGCACCCCTGGGAGTCGTATCCGGACCGTTTTGTTGCGATGGGTCCGAATTATCGGCGGCCGGGGTCAGCGGTTTCCGGACGGCTCGCCGGGAGCCGGCGATGCCAGGTCGCGGCGGGATTAAGGTCGACTCATGGCTTCGGAGACTTCAGGCAGTGGCGCGGGCGGTGGCGGACGGGCGGGCGGCGAGTCCGTGCGCGTGGACAGCTGGATCTGGTCGGTCCGCCTCGTCAAGACCCGCTCCAGCGGCGGCGCCGCGTGCAAGGGCGGCCATGTGCGGGTCAACGGCGAACGCGTCAAACCCGCGTACGGCGTGCACGTCGGCGACGAGGTGCGCCTGCGGCAGGCGGGCGGCCGGGAACGGGTCGTGGTCGTCAAGCGCCTGATCCGCAAGCGGGTCGGGGCGCCGGTCGCCGTGGAGTGCTATGTCGACAACAGCCCGCCGCCCCCGCCGCGCGAGGCCGTCGCCCCCGCGGGCGTACGCGACCGGGGCACCGGACGGCCCACGAAGCGGGACCGCCGCGAGATGGAGCGCCTGCGCGGCGCGGAGGGCTGAAGGCTCAGGACTGAAGGCGTAGGGCCGAGGGTCGCCACAGGTCCACGGAGGGGTGCCTGCAACAGGCCGTGTCGCACGGCCTGTTGCAGGC
>NZ_JBHYJI010000041.1:0-9891 GCF_042740435.1 Streptomyces sp. NPDC059002
CCCGCGCCCCTTATAAGGGGCGCGGGGAACTGCGCGAGCAACCACGACGTAGCCGCACTTAGAAAGCCAGCGTCACGAAAGAAGCCGTCAGGAGGGCGCCGCCCGCCAGGGCGAGCCCCCACGCCACGCGCCGCAGGCGCAGCCCGCCCGCGACCACCACGGAAGCCAGCAGCAGGGCGCCGCCCAACGGCAGCCAGGCGTGGAGGAATCCGGGCCCACCCGTACGGACCGCCTCACGCGTGCCCGGCTTCAGGGCGACAGGAATCCGCTCGCCCTTCTTCTCGGCGATGGAACGGTCGATGACGACAGGCACCTGCCGCCGGGCACCGGACGAGGAAGACGAGACGTACGAACCGACGCACTCGTCGGAGTCGCACCGCGTCACTGTCATCACCCCCCGCTCGGAGCCCCCGGCCAGCCTCGCCGTGTCCCAGGACGCCCAGACGCCGGCGGCGACCAGCAGGGCGGCGAGGCCGCCCATGGCGGTGCGGCGCCCCTGGAGGAGCAGATTCATGGCCGGGATCCTTGGCCACTTGACTCCGCTCAGTCAACAGCGGGCACAACGGACCCCGGGCAGGATCTCGGGGCGAACCCCAGGGCGCGACTCAGGAGTTGTACGTACTCTGGGCGCGCTCAAGACCCTCGATGACCAGCGCCTCGACCGCGTCGGCCGCACGGTCGACGAAATAGTCGAGTTCCTTGCGCTCGGTCGAGGAGAAGTCCTTGAGGACGAAGTCGGCGACCTGCATCCGGCCGGGCGGGCGGCCGATGCCGAAGCGCACCCGGTGGTAGTCGGGGCCCATCGCCTTCGTCATGGACTTCAGGCCGTTGTGGCCGTTGTCGCCGCCGCCGAGCTTCAGGCGCAGCGTGCCGTAGTCGATGTCCAGTTCGTCGTGGACCGCGACGATGTGCTCGGTGGGCACCTTGTAGAAGTCGCGCAGGGCCGTCACGGGACCGCCCGAGACGTTCATGTACGACATGGGCTTCACCAGGATCACCCGGCGGTTCGAGGGCCCGGGCGCACCGATGCGGCCCTCGACCACCTGCGCCTGTGCCTTCCCTGCCCGCTTGAACTTGCCGCCCATGCGGTGGGCGAGCAGGTCGGCCACCATGAAGCCCACGTTGTGCCGGTTCATGGCGTACTCGGGCCCGGGGTTGCCGAGGCAGGCGATCAGCCAGGGGGCGTTGGCGTCGGTCGTCACGTGCATGTCTCCTTCATACGCGGCAGCCGCCGCCCCCGGTGGGAGCGGCGGCTGCCGTGCCGATGTGCGTCGCGAGGATCAGGCCTCGGCGGCCGCGTCGCCCTCGGCGTCGCCCTCGGCCGGGGCCTCCTCGGCCTGCGCGGCCAGGACCTGCAGGACGACGGTGTCGTCCTCGACGGCCAGCGTGGTGCCGGACGGCAGGGTGATGTCCTTGGCGAGGACGGTGGCACCGGCCTCGAGACCGGCGATGGAGACGGTGACCGACTCCGGGATGTGGGTGGCCTCGGCCTCGACCGGCAGCGCGTTCAGGACGTGCTCGAGCAGGTTGCCGCCCGGGGCCAGCTCGCCCTCGGTGTGGACGGGGACCTCGACGTTGACCTTCTCGCCGCGCTTCACGAGGAGCAGGTCGACGTGCTCGAGGAAGCCCTTGATGGCGTCGCGCTGGACGGCCTTCGGGATGACGAGCTCGGGCTTGCCCTCGACGTCGATGGCGATGAGCACGTTCGACTGGCGCAGGGCCAGGTTCAGCTCGTGGCCGGGAAGGATGATGTGGGCCGGCGCGTTGCCGTGGCCGTAGACGACCGCGGGGACCTTGTTCTCGCGGCGGATGCGGCGGGCGGCGCCCTTGCCGAACTCGGTGCGGGCCTCGGCGGCGAGCTTGATCTCAGCCATGACTACTCCTCGTAGGTCAGACGTATCGAATGGGGGGTCACCCGGCCATACGACTTACTGGCCTGCTACGAAGAGCGCGTCGATAACGGACCGCCGCACAGAAAAGTGCGGCCTCCCTCGCCGAGCAACTTCGACAGTCTACTCGGCGGGGAGGCCGCACCCAAAAGGATCTTCAGGAACCCTGCGGTCCCGGTGGTCCTACTGCTCCTCGAAGAGGCTCGTCACCGAACCGTCCTCGAAGACCTCGCGCACCGCGTTGGCGATCGTCGGCGCGATGGAGAGCACCGTGATCTTGTCCAGTTCGAGGGCGCTCGGGTCGGGCAGCGTGTCCGTGAAGACGAACTCGCTGACCTTGGAGTTCTTCAGACGGTCCGCGGCCGGGCCGGAGAGCACGCCGTGCGTGGCCGTCACGATGACGTCCTCGGCACCGTGCGCGAAGAGGGCGTCGGCGGCGGCGCAGATCGTGCCACCGGTGTCGATCATGTCGTCGACCAGGACGCAGACGCGGCCCTTCACGTCACCGACGACCTCGTGGACGGTGACCTGGTTGGCGACGTCCTTGTCGCGGCGCTTGTGGACGATCGCCAGCGGGGCGCCGAGGCGGTCGCACCAGCGGTCGGCGACGCGCACGCGGCCGGCGTCGGGGGAGACCACGGTCAGCTTCGAGCGGTCGACCTTCGCGCCCACGTAGTCCGCGAGGACCGGCAGGGCGAAGAGGTGGTCGACCGGGCCGTCGAAGAAGCCCTGGATCTGGTCCGTGTGGAGGTCGACCGTGAGGATGCGGTCCGCGCCCGCGGTCTTCATCAGGTCGGCGACCAGACGGGCCGAGATCGGTTCACGTCCGCGGTGCTTCTTGTCCTGCCGCGCGTAACCGTAGAACGGCACGATGACGGTGATGGAGCGGGCCGACGCGCGCTTCAGCGCGTCGATCATGATGAGCTGCTCCATGATCCACTTGTTGATCGGAGCCGTGTGGCTCTGGATCAGGAAGCAGTCGGCACCGCGCGCCGACTCCTGGTAGCGGACGTAGATCTCGCCGTTGGCGAAATCGAAGGCCTTCGTCGGCACGATGCCGACACCCAGCTTGTGTGCGACCTCCTCGGCCAACTCGGGGTGGGCGCGGCCGGAGAAGAGCATCAACTTCTTCTCGCCGGTCGTCTTGATCCCGGTCACAGCACTGTCTCCTCAGAGAGTTCGTCCCGCTGCCGTACTCACGCGTCCCGGTGCGTCGAGTCGGCCGATGTGTGCATCTATCACGGTACGCCGTGTCAGACGCACCTGTTTCCGGTCAGCTTGCGCTGTCCGTCTCCCGGGACGCCGCCTCCGCCGCCTTCGCGGCCGCGCTCCCCGGACGCTTGCGGGCCACCCAGCCCTCGATATTCCTTTGCTGGCCCCGGGCGACGGCCAGTGAACCGGCCGGCACATCCTTCGTGATCACGGACCCGGCGGCGGTGTAGGCACCGTCCCCGACCGTGACAGGAGCCACAAACATGTTGTCCGAACCGGTCCGGCAGTGCGACCCGATCGTCGTGTGGTGCTTCGCCTCGCCGTCGTAGTTCACGAAGACGCTCGCGGCACCGATGTTGGAGTACTCGCCGATCGTCGCGTCGCCCACGTACGACAGGTGCGGCACCTTGGAGCCGTCGCCGATCGTCGCGTTCTTCATCTCCACATACGTACCCGCCTTGGCCTTCACGCCAAGCCTGGTGCCGGGCCGCAGATACGCGAACGGGCCGACGCTCGCCTGGTCCCCGACCTCGGCGCGGTCCGCGACGGTGTTGTCGACCCGGGCCCCCGCGCCCACCCTGGTGTCCTTCAGGCGGCAGTTGGGGCCGACCTCGGCGCCGCTGGCCAGGTGCGTGGCGCCCTGGAGCTGGGTGCCCGGGTGCACGGTCGCGTCCCGCTCGTAGGTGACGGTGGCGTCGATCCAGGTGGAGGCGGGGTCGACGACGGTGACCCCGGCGAGCATCGCGCCGGTCAGCAGACGGTCGTTCAACGTCCGCCGCGCCTCGGCCAGTTGGACGCGGTTGTTGATGCCCGCGATCTCCTCGTGGTCGTCCGCGGTGGCGGCGCCGACGCGGTGTCCGGCCTCGCGCAGGATCCCCAGGACGTCCGTCAGGTACTCCTCGCCCTGGCTGTTGTCCTTGCGCACCTTGCCGAGGGCGTCCGCGAGGAGCTGCCCGTCGAAGGCGAAGACCCCGGAGTTGATCTCGCGGATCGCGCGCTGCGACTCGGTGGCGTCCTTGTGCTCGACGATCGCGGTGACGGCGCCGTTCGCGCTGTCGCGCACGATGCGGCCGTAGCCGGTCGCGTCCGGCACCTCGGCGGTCAGCACGGTCACGGCGTTGCCGTCGCCGTCGTGGGTGGCGGCGAGCTTCTGCAGCGTCGCGCCGGTCAGCAGCGGGGTGTCGCCGCAGACCACGATGACGGTGCCGTCGACGGAGCCGCCGAGCTCGTCGAGGCCGATGCGGACGGCGTGCCCGGTGCCGTTCTGCTCGCGCTGGTAGGCGGTGCGGACCTGCGGCGCGATGGCGCCGAGGTGCTCCTTGACCTGTTCGCTCTGGAAGCCGACGACGGTGACGAGCTGCTCGGGCGAGAGCGCGTTCGCGGCCTCAAGCACATGACCGATGAGGGAACGGCCGCAGATCTCGTGCAGGACCTTGGGGAGGTCCGACTTCATCCGGGTGCCCTCACCCGCTGCGAGGACGACGACGGCTGCCAGTGGAGTCTCCCCTGCAGGAGCGGAGCCGACTGCTTGGGGAAGGTTGGCGCTCACGGGGGTGCCCTTCGGCTTCGGATGGCTGGGGGGTTCCTCTTGGGGAGGACATCCGCAGGATACCGGGGCGTAGGGGCGCGGAAATGGGGGCGGGTCCCGACCGCGTGGACCAGGACCCGAGAGGTACAGCTCCCCCGCCAGGACTCGAACCCGGACATATGGCACCAAAAGCCACAGTGCTGCCAATTACACCACAGGGGATGGAAACGGCCTGAACCGGACATTGCGTCGGGCTCTCGGCCGGGCACCCAACACTATGCCGCACCGGATGCCTTCGATGCGACGGTACCGATCACCTCCTTCGCGCCGGCTCCTTCGTGCCGCCTTCTTCGCGGACCGGGGCGGGCGCCCGGCGGATCCGGTCCGGGTGATCTCCGTCATGTGGTGACCGACATCCGGAATATGGACGTCCGGCTCGAAAACATGAGCGTTTCAACAGTTCGAGGGAAAACGGTGGGTTTCGCTTCTCCTCGAACAGGGCGTGTGCTGGATCACCGAGCCGGAAACTCACCGGAAAACCGGGGCGGAACGCCCGTACGCTGGAAGACATGACCACGACGGGGGACGACCGCACCACGGCCATGACCGGGCCGTGGTGGTGGGGGCGGTGGCGCAGCGCCTTGCTGGACGCGGCGCTCGCGGTGGTGTCGGCGGCGGAGTGCGGCGCCGAGGGCGTCGAGTTCGCGCGGGACGCCGGACTGCCCACGGCGGTGGGGGTCGGGTTCGGAGTGCTCGCGGGTGCCGCGCTGCTGTTCCGGCGGCGCTGGCCCATCGCCGTCGTCCTCATATCGATCGCCATCACGCCCGCCCAGATGGGCGTCCTGCTGACCGTCGTCGGGCTCTACACCCTGGCCGCGTCCGAGCTGCCGCGCCGCATCATCGGCGCGCTCGCCGGGATGTCGATGGTCGGGACGCTGATCGTGGCCCTCGTACGCACCAGCCAGGACATGGCGAACGGCGGCAATCCGCCCGCCATCGGCAGCGAGTTCGTGCCGTTCTTCGCGGTGACCGCGGCGGTCGGGGTGACCGCGCCGCCGGTCCTGCTCGGTCTCTACGTGGGCGCGCGGCGCCGCCTCATGGAGGGCATGCGGGAGCGTGCCGACAGCCTGGAGCGGGAGCTCCAGCTGCTCGCGGAGCGCGCCGAGGAGCGCGCCGAATGGGCACGGAACGAGGAGCGGACCCGGATCGCCCGCGAGATGCACGACGTGGTCGCGCACCGGGTGAGCCTGATGGTCGTGCACGCGGCGGCGGTCCAGGCGGTCGCCCGCAAGGACCCGGAGAAGGCCGTCAAGAACGCCGCCCTCGTCGGCGACATGGGCCGCCAGGCGCTGACGGAACTGCGCGAGATGCTCGGGGTGCTGCGCACGAGCGACGGCACGAAGGGCGCGAAGCCCGCCGAGCCGGTGCCGCTGGCCGCCGTGGGGCACGCCGCAGCGGCCGCGGCGTCCCGCGCGGTGGACGAGGACGGCCCCTCCCTCGCCGAGCTGGACGAGCTGGTGGGGCAGTCGCGCGCCGCGGGCATGGCGGTCGATCTGTCGGTGGAGGGCGAGGCGCGCGACTATGCCGCCGACGTCGAGCAGACCGCGTACCGCGTCGTGCAGGAGGCGCTGACCAACGTGCACAAGCACGCGGCGGGCGCGAAGACGTACGTCCGCCTCGCGCACCGCAGCTCCGAGATCGCCATGCAGGTGGAGAACGAGCCGCCGCCGGAGCCGGACGGCGCGTCCGACGCCAGGCTGCCCAGCGGGGGCAACGGCCTGGTGGGCATGAAGGAGCGGGTCATGGCCCTGGGCGGCGTCTTCGTGTCCGGGCCGACGGACGGGGGCGGGTTCCGGGTGTCGGCGGTCCTTCCGGCCGGGGCCGTGGTGGGCGCCCCGTAAGGGGCGCGGTCTCAGCTCGCCGTCAGGCGGATCGGCTGGGCGCCCGTGACGAGGGTGGCCAGGGCGTGGTCGATGTGCGGGCCGAGGAACCAGTCGCCGCTGTGGTCGAGGCTGTAGACCCGGCCCTCGGTGTCGATGGCGAGCAGCGCCTGCGTCTCCGTCTCCTCGCCGATGGGGCACACCTCGGAGTCGAGGGCGCGGCCCAGGTCGCCGAACGTGCGGGCCAGATGGAGCCCGTACATGGGGTCGAGGTGCACGGTGGCCGGGGCTATCTGGCGCCCCGGACCCTGCGGGGTGATGTGCAGTCCGCCGAACTCGGCCCAGGCCTCGACGGCCGCGGGGAAGACGGCGTGCCGGTGTCCCGCGGGTGAGGTGTGGCGGCGCAGGACGTCCGCCCAGATCTCGGCCTGCTTGATGTCCCAGCGCCCCGGGCGCCAGCCGGCCGCGCGCAGGGCGGCGTCGACGGGGACGGGGAAGCGGGTGCTGCCGCCGTTGGCCGGGGCGGCCGTCGTGGCGGTGTGGTCGGCGTGCATGGGGTGGCCCTCGTTCGGTCGGATGGACGGTTCGGATGGACGGTGGGGCGTCGGTCCGGCTGGTGTCCGGGGGACGGTCAGGCGTCGTTCGCCGTCGGGTCCACCACGCGTACTCCGAAGTGCGAGGTGAGGGCGGTGCAGGAGCGGCACGGCCGGGCGAAGCCGCCGTGCAGCGGGTCGCCGTCCTCGCGGATGCGGCGGGTGGTGAGCTTGGCGTGCTTGAGGGCCTTGCGGGCCTCGCCGTTGGTCATGGGTTTGCGCGCGGCCCGTTTGGAGCGGCTCGCGTCGGCCGCCGTGAGGTGGCGGGAGATGAGGATGGCCTCGGCGCAGCGGCCGGTGAAGCGTTCGCGCTGGCCGCTGGTGAGGGCGTCGAGGAAGTCCTGGACGAGCGGGTGCAGCGCGGGAGGTTCCTCGCCGCGGCCCGCGGTGCAGGTGAGGGTGGTCTGGCCGCGTACGGAGAGGGCGGCGGCGACCGTCGGCAGGATGCCGTCGCGGCGCTGGCGCAGGACGGGTGTGTGGGCGGCGCTGCTGCTCCAGCCGACGCGGGGGTCGCCGCCCGCGCGGGGGTCGGGCGCGGTGCGCGGATCGCCGTGGCCGCCGCTGCCGGGATCGCCGGTACGAGGGTGTTCCGGTGCCGCGGCGGTGCCGCCGCCCGTCGCCGTCGCCGACATGTGGCCGGACATGCCGCTCTGTGCCGTGTGCATGGTGCTGGTCGCCTCCCCCTGCTCGCGGTCGTCACCGCGTCTGCCACGCCCCCGCGTCGCGGGGACAGCCTGCCAAATGGGGCGGGTGGTGCGGAAGCTGGGGCACTGCGACACGCCTGGCTTTCCGTTCGGTTTCGCCGCACGGTGACCGTCCGGTGGCTGCTGGTCATGGAACCGGAGGCCCGGTGACCGGTGTCGTTCTTACGCATAGGCTGTCGACATCCGCAGGGCCATGAAGGCAGAACCATCCACAGTGCCGCAGGGGGCAACCGCCATGACGACAGGTCGGCTGGGGCAGCAGGCCGCGCCGCCGAACGCGGCCTACGCCGGGCAGGTCGTGCACTTCCCGGACCCGGTCCGGGCCGCACGCCATCCCAGGGGGGTGCGGGTGGACGAGCACGGCTACCCGGACTTCTCGTTCTACGCGCGGGCCGCCGCCGAGATCGCCGAACCCCCGGAGGGCTTCGGCGTCGACGAGCTGCGCCTGACGGACTACGTGTCGGCGAACGCCGCGCTCGCCGCGTCGGGACACGATCTGTGGGACACGATCCCCGCGGTGGCGACCCCGCACGGCTGGACCTGGCACCACGTGCCGAACAGCCGCCGCCTGGAACTGGTCCCCGTCGAGGTGAAGGCGCTCCTGCGCCACCACGGCGGGCTCGCGACGACGGCCGTCGACCAGGAGAAGAGGGGCACGCGCCCGCTCCAGGAGACGCGCCCCGCGCACTTCGGCCTGCCGAAGGCCTCGGTCGCGGTGACCGAGCAGCAGATCCAGGGCGTCGAGGAGGATCTCGGCTACCGGCTGCCCGGCGCCTACCGTTCCTTCCTGAAGGCGGCGGGCGGCTGCGCGCCGGTCGGCACGGCGCTCGACGCGGAGCTCGGACTCCTGCTCGACCAGCCGTTCTTCACGGTCAGGGACGAGGCCGCGGTCAACGATCTGGTGTACGTCAACAAGTGTCTGCGCGACCACCTCACAAAGGATTACCTGGGAGTCGGCTTCGCGCAGGGCGGCCTTCTCGCCGTGCAGGTCAAGGGCGACCGGGTCGGTTCCGTGTGGTTCTGCGCGTACGACGACGCACGCGACCAGGACGCGTGGGCGCCGCCGGAGCGGGTGCGGCGGCTGCTGCTGCCGTGCGGCGACGACTTCGACGCGTTCCTGTCCCGGCTCGCGGGCAATCCGCCCGAGCTGGAGACCGTGGCGAACCTGATGGTGGACGGCGGCTTCGCGCGCGCCGTCCCGGTGGGGGAGTGACTTGGCGATGGTGACCTTCGCGCAGGCGCAGGAGCGCGCCGAGGAATGGATCAACGGCGATGTGCCCGGCTATCAGCACCGTGAGGTGCGGGTCAGGGAGTTCGACCTGGGATTCGTCGTCTGGGCCGAGGACCGGGAGAACGGTCCGGTGTCCGACGGCGGCAGCCAGCGGCTCGTCATCGCGCGGGACAGCGGCGAGGCCACGCTCTGGCCCGGCCTTCCCGTGGGTGAGGTGATCCGCCGGTACGAGGAGGAGTACGGACTGCCGGACGCGGCACCGGAAGACACGACCCCGGCGCCGCCGGAACGGGTCGACCTGAACCAGACGTCGTTCCTCCTGAGCCCCCCGGAGTGGCTCCAGGAGGCGGCGGACAAGCTCGGCATTCCCGACCGGCGGTCCGGTGCGGCGGACTCCGCGCCGCCCGAGGACGCGTCGGCGGAGCCCGGCCCCGTCGCGGAGCCGGGGCCCGCCGCGCCGGACGCCGGTACGCCGTGGCCCGCCGCGCCCGCGGCGGCGGGTGCGCCTGCCGGGGCCACCCCGTGGGCCGGTACGGACACCAACGCCGAAGGGGGCGAGGACCTTTCGGTGCCCGCGCCCGCGACGGTGTTCGCGCCGCCGCTGGTCGTCGCGGACGACGAGAACGCGTCGCCGCCGAGCGTGGCGCCGGAGGCCAAGACCGCCCTGATGCGGGGCGGCAGCCAGCTCCCGAAGACGGCGCTCGCACCGGCGCTGGACGGCTCGACGCCGGGTGCACCGGGTGCACCGGGTGGCCCTGCCGCGCCGAACGCGCCGCTGCCGCCTGCTGGTTCGGCTACGCCGCCTCCGCTTCCGCCGCCTGCGGGTTCGCCGGTGCCGCCTCCGCCGGATGCTT
>NZ_JBHYJI010000041.1:9991-85562 GCF_042740435.1 Streptomyces sp. NPDC059002
CGGCGTATGGCTATCCGCAGGGTCCGGGAGCCGCCAATGCGCCGCAGCCGCCTGCGGGTTCGCCGGTGCCGCCTCCGCCGGATGCTTCGGCGTATGGCTATCCGCAGGGTCCGGGAGCCGCCAATGCGCCGCAGCCGCCTGCCGGTTCGCCGGTGCCGCCTCCGCCGGATGCCTCCGCGTACGGCTACCCGCAGGGCCCTGGCGCCGCCAACACCCCGCAGTCGCCCGCGAGTTCGCCGGAGCCCGCCGGGGCGCCCGGTGCCGGGGACATCGCGGATGCCGCGACCAGCAAGGCGGAGGGGCCGGTGGGCGGCCGGGGGAGTGGTGCCGGTACGCCGCCGCCTCCCAGTCCGCCGGGTGCGCCCGGTGGTGCGCCGCCGCAGTCGGGGCCCGGTGCGCCGGGTACGCCCGCGGGCGGGTACGTGCCGACGCAGCTCGTCTCGTCGCTCGGACCTGATGGACCTCAGCCGCCCGGTACCCCCAACGCCCCGCAGCCGCCCGGCCCGCCCGGTGCTCCGGGTGCGCCGCAGCCGCCTGGTCCGCCGGGTGCGCCCGGTGGTACGCCGCCCGGTGGTGTGCACCATGCCGCGACGATGCTCGCCGACCCGAGCCTCGGTGGCCCCGGTGGGATCAAGCCGCCGGGTGCTCCCGGTGCGCCTGGTGCGCCCCAGCCGCCCGGTGCCCCCGGCGCCCCTGGTGCTCCGCAGCCGCCCGGTGGCGGGGTGCACCATGCCGCGACGATGCTGGCCGGTCCCGCCGTCGGTGGTCCGGGTGCGCCCGGCATGCCGCCGCCGCCCGCGCCCGGTCAGCCGGGGCCGGGGCAGCCGTACGGCTATCCGCAGCCGCCCGCGGGGCAGCCCACCGTGGGTCCCGGCTACCAGGCCGTGCTGCGCTATCGCGCGGCCGACGGTTCCGAGCAGCAGCTCATCCGCCGCTCGGCGCCCGGTACGCCGCACCCGGAGTGGCAGATCCTGCACGAGCTGCGCGGCATGAACGTGCCGCCGCAGCAGGTCCTGGAACTCCACACGGAGCTGGAGTCCTGCGAGCTGCCGGGTGCCTACTGCGCCCGCATGATCCGCGAGACCTGGCCGCAGGCGCGGATCACGTCCATCGCCCCGTACGGCAAGGACCACGCGTCCCGCCAGGGAGGCATGCAGCAACTCCTGGCCCACCAGGGCGAGTTGCACCAGGTGGCGGACGGGCCCGCGCGGCCCGCGCCGGTGCGTGCGCCGCTGCAGCAGGTGCCGCCCGCCCCGGCGATCCCGCCGGAGGCCATCGGGCAGGAGCTCGCCGCGGCCTTCGGGCCCGGCCTCTTCCGCTTCGATCAGCGCGCGGTGTCCCGGCAGGGCGTGCCGGACATCGTGGCGCACACCCTCGTGGTGGCGGGTCTGCCCGTCGACTTCGGGCCGTTCTTCTGGGCGCAGGCCCAGCCGGGACGTCCGGTGCCGACGCTGGCGGAGCTTGCGCAGGAGCGGGGGGTGCAGCCGGCGTCCGACGCGGGGTCGTACCTCGTCATGGGCAGCGACTTCGGCCGCGCGCTGTGCGTGCAGTACGGCACGGCGAACATCGTGGCGGTTCCGGTGGAGGCGGGGCCCGGCGGGGCGCCGGTGCCGCCGCAGTTCGTGAACACGGGGCTGCCCGAGTTCGCGCGGTGCATGGCCCTGCTCGGGCGGATGTGGCGGCTGCGGTTCGGTCTCAATCAAGAGCAGGCCGGACGGTGGACGGTGGACTTCCAGAATCAGCTTGCCGCGCTGGACGCTGCCGCTTTGGCTTCGCCGGAGAGTTGGTGGTCCGTGCTTCTTGAGCAGATGTGGGACGGGTTGCTGTAGCTGGTTGGCTGCGGGTTCGTCGTGGCTGGTCGCGCAGTTCCCCGCGCCCCTGAAAGACCGCGCCGTTCCCCGCGCCCCTGAAGGGGCGCTCGACCTGCGTAATCAGTCGGGCGCCCCGATCATGCGGGCATGGCAGACAAGGGTTCGCGGGCGGGCGGGCGGCGTTGGCCCAAGCGGGTCGCGCTGAGCCTGCTCGTGCTGGTCGTGCTCGTCGCCGCGTACGGAACCGGCCTGTATTTCTGGGCCGGTTCACGTCTGCGGACCACCGACGCCTTCACGGAGTACGAGAGCAGGCCCGGTCAGGGCAAGGGCACCGACTGGCTGCTCGTCGGCTCCGACAGCCGCTCCTCGCTCACCCCCGAACAGCGCAAGGAGCTGCATGTCGGCAACGACCAGGGGCTGAACACCGACACGATCATGGTTCTGCACTACGGGGACAGCGGGCCCTCGCTGGTGTCGATCCCGCGGGACTCGTACGTCGCCATCCCCGGGCACGGCAAGGGGAAGATCAACTCGGCGTACGCGCTCGGCGGCGCGCCGCTGCTCACCCGGACCGTGGAGCAGGCCACCGGGCTGCGCGTCGACCACTACGCCGAGGTGAACTTCCTCGGCTTCGTGGACGTGGTGGACGCGCTGGGCGGCGTCACGATCTGCGTGCCCGACGGCGGGCTGCACGACGAGAAGTCGGGGGCGGACTTCGACGGCGGGTGTCAGCACATGGACGGGGTGCAGGCGCTGCAGTACGTGCGGGCCAGGTACTCCGATCCGCAGGGCGATCTGGGGCGGGTCAGGCGGCAGCAGCAGCTGGTGAGCGCGGTCGCGAAGAAGGCGGTGAGCGTGTCGGTGCTGCTTCCGCCGTGGAACCTGATCCCGTTCCTGAGCGCCTCGCTCGACGCGCTCACCGTCGACAAGGACACCGGGGTGGGGACGCTGGCCCATATGGGGTTCGAGATGGAGGGGCTGTCCAGCGGTTCGGGGACCACCACGACCGTGCCCGTGGCGAGCGAACCGGAGATCGCCGGGGTCGGCGATGTCGTCGTGTGGGACCAGGTCAAGGCCGATCAGCTCTTCGAAGCGCTCAGAAATGACACCCCGATTCCGACTTCTGACGCCAATTGACGCATCCTTGACCGGGTGGGGTGGGCGGAGTGTCGCGTTATGAGCGCTTCCGCTTGATCCATCAAGATGTGCGCCAATCGCGCTGTACGCGTGAGGTACGTCGGAGAGGGGATCCAAGGATGAGCAGCAGCGGTGCATCGTCGTCGCCGCACGGCTTCGTCACCGTGCGCGGACGCGGCTACCGTCCCGAGCAGGTGGAGGCGTTCGCCGCCGGTCTTTCCCAGGAGCGGGACGGGGCGTGGGAGCGGGCCGCCCGGCTGACCGTCCTCGCCAAGGACATGGAGGCCGAGGCCGAGCACCTGAGGGACGCGGTGTCGCGGCTCGCCCCCCAGACGTACGAGACGCTCGGCGACCGGGCCCGGCAGATCCTGGCGCTCGCCGAGACGGAGGCGGCCGCCGTGCGCGCCGCGGCGGAGGCCGACGCGCAGCGCGTCACGGACGAGGCCGAGGCGCAGGCCCGCGAGGTCGGCGGGGCCGCGAGGGCGTACGCGGACCGGGTGGGCGCCGACGCCGAGGAGCGGGCCGGGCAGCGGCTGCTCGCGGACCGCGCCACCGCCGACGACGCCCGCGTCGGCGCCCGGCGGGACGTCAAGGAGTGGCGCGGCGAGGCGCTCGCCGCGCTCCGGGAGATGCGGGAGCGCACCGCGGGGCTCCTCGCCGACCAGGAGAAGGAGCACGCCGAGCGCTGGGAGGCCGCCGAGCGGGAGATCGCCGAGCGCGAGGCGGCGTTCCAGGCCCGCGAGGCGGAGCTCGTCGCCGCGGCCGAGGCCCGGCTCGCCGAGGCGAAGCGGGGCATCGCGGAGGCGACGGAGTCCGCGCGGCACCGCCAGGAGGACGCCGAGGCGCGCGGCGCCGAGGTGATCGCGGAGGCGACGCTGCGCGAGGAGCGGATCTCGCGCGAGACGGAGCGGGTGCTGCGTGAGCACGGCGAGGAGTGGGATGAGGTGCGGGCGCACATGGATCACGTACGCAGCAGTCTCGCTGCGCTGACCGGGCGTGCGCCCGCGGAGGAGGCGCCCTGAGCGAGGACGGTTCGTTGCTGCGGGTGCGTTGTGGCTGGGCGCGCCCACGCGGCGGAGCCGCATGTGTCACAGCCCCGCGCCCCTTCGGGGCGCTCCCCTGAGACGCGCGTCACAAAGCCTCGTGTCACATCTCCGCGATCCGCTCCGTCAAGCAGGTGTAGCCACCGGCGAAGGCCCGGCAGACACTGAAGGCATAGGAGCCGATCATGGAAGCTCGTCTGAACCTGTTCGAGAACCAGGTCGTGGGCAAGGTCGTGAAGCACATCAACGCGGCCGGCAAGGCGATCGCCGACTCGACCCTGCCGGCCGCCACGCAGGAGCTGGTGAAGATCCGTGCCAGCCAGATCAACGGCTGCGCCTTCTGCACCGACATGCACACCAAGGACGCCGCGCACGCCGGGGAGACCTCGGTGCGCATCAACCTGGTGGCGGCCTGGCGCGAGGCCACGGTGTTCACCGACGCCGAGCGTGCCGCCCTGGAGCTGACGGAGCAGGGCACCCGCATCGCGGACGCGGCCGGTGGCGTGACGGACGAGGCGTGGGCGAACGCCGCCAAGCACTACGACGAGGACCAGCTCGCCGCCCTGGTGTCCCTGATCGCCGTCATCAACGTCTACAACCGTGTGAACGTCATGATCCAGCTGCCCGCGGGCGACTATCGGCCCGGCCAGTTCGGCTGACCGCACCCGCCAGGATCAGGCCCTCCACCGCCTCGTACTGGCGTCGTTGTTCCTCGGCTTCGGCCCGGCCCGAGAGTCTCGTGCCGAGCCAGCCGAGGAAGAAGCCGAGGGGGATGGAGACCAGGCCCGGCGTCGTGAACGGGAACCAGGTGAAGTCGTGGTGCGGGAAGGCCGTGTGCGGCGCGCCCGAGACCAGGTTGGTGCCCGTCATCAGGACCACGGAGCCGAGTGTCCCGCCGAGCAGGGTGCAGAGCAGTCCCGTGCGGGTGAAGCGGCGCCAGAACAGGCTGTAGACCAGGGCGGGGGCCAGGGCCGATGCGCCCAGGCTGAACGAGAGGGTGACCAGCGGCTGCAGGTTGTGGTCCTCGACCAGGACCGCGAGCAGGATCGCGGGGACTCCTATGGCGAGCGCGGAGGCGCGGGCCAGTCTCATCTCGCGGCGGGCGGAGAGATCCCGGCCGCTCGCGAAGACGTCGTGGGCAAGGGAGTTGGCGCAGGCGAGGATCATCCCGGCCACCGACGCGAGCAGGGTCAGGAACAGGGCCGTGGTGACGGTGGTGAAGAGCAGGGTCTCCGCCGTCGAGATGTCGGCGCCGAACGCGGCCCGGGAGCCGAGCAGATACGCGGTGTTGCCCTGCGGGTCGTCCTTCGCGATCGCCGCCCTGCCGATCAGTGCCGTCGCGCCGAAGCCGACGACGGTGATGACGAGGACGAAGAGGGACACGCAGGCCACCGCCCAGGACATGGAGCGGCGGGTCTCGCGGGCGCAGCGCGCCGTGTACATCCGCATCGTGACGTGCGGCAGCGCGGCGCCGCCGAGCACCACCGTCAGCTCCGAACTGATCATGTCGAGGCGGGGGTTGGGGCTCTCGGCGAACTGCAGGCCGGAGCGGAGGAAGGCGGGCCCCGCCCCGCTGCCGTCCCGCGCGGCCGCGAGCAGGGCGCCGGGGTCCCAGTCGAAGCGGCGCAGGATCAGTACGGCGACCACCGCGCCGGAGCCGAGCAGCGTGACGATCTTGAGGATCTGGATGAGGGCGGTGCCCTTCATGCCGCCGATCGCCGCGTAGCCGATCATCAGGGCGCCCAGCGCGACGACGCAGCCGGTCTTCACGCCCTCGCCGGAGAAGCCCAGGACGAACGACAACAGGTCGCCCGCGCCCGCCAGTTGGACCAGCATCAGGGGAAGCAGGGCCGCCAGGGTCGCCGCGCACGCGGCGACCCGGACCGCGCGGCCCGGCGTGCGGCGCGCGAGCACGTCGCCCATGGTGAACCGGCCCGCGTTGCGCAGGGGTTCGGCGAGCAGGAACATCAGCAGGGTCAGGGACAGCGCCGTGCTCAGGGCGAGCACCACACCGTCGTACCCGAGGAGCGCGATCACGCCGCCGGTGCCGAGCACGGTGGCCGCCGAGATGTAGTCGCCCGCGATCGCGAGGCCGTTGCGCATCGGCGAGAGCGCGCCGAAGCCGGTGTAGAACTCGTCGAGGTCGTCCCGGTCGGGTCCGGTCATGACGCACAGCAGGAGCGTGAGGGTGGCCGCGGCGGTGAAGGCCAGCAGTGACATCGTCTGGGTGTCGGCGTTCACGGGCGGCCTCCGCCGCCCGCTCCGTACGTCAACTCGGCCTGTCTGCGCAGGCGGTGGGCCAGTGGGTCGAGTCCCCGGCGCGCCGTGTGCTCGTACAGGAGCACGGCGAGGCCCGTGACGGGCAGCTGGCACAGGCCGATCAGCAGTCCCGTGGAGAGGCCGCCGGTGACCGTGCCAGTCATCAGGGCGGGGGCGAAGGCCGAGAGGGCGAGGAAGAGCGTGAAGTAGCCGAGCGCGGTGAGGGCGGCGACGCGGCGCTGGACGCGGTAGGCGCGGCGCAGGATGCGCAGGTCGCTGTGGCGGCCCGGTGCCGGGTGGCGGGGGAGGCGGGGCGGGGGCGGCTGCGGGGGCGCGGGCGGGGGCTGCCAGGGGTAGGTGAGGTGCGGTTCGTGGCCGAGGTGCGGTTCGGGTGACTGGTGTGGAGGGTGGGTCATCCCGGTTCTCCTTGCGCGGCGTTCGGTCCGCAGGTGCGGACCGCAGGGAGCGAGGGGAGCCGAGACGTTACTCGCAAGTAGGGGAGGTGTGCGGGGTTTTCCGCGAACCGGTCAGTCGGCCTGTTGTGCGGGGGGTGAAGGGGGCGTGGGGGAGGTGGGTGCGGCGGGAGACGCAGGGGGCGTGCGGGTCAACTGCTCCTGCTGGGAGTCCTGTTGCTGCTCCGGCCGCTCTTGCTGCTCGGGCTGCTCGGGCTGCTCGGGCTGCTCCTGCTTCTCCGGCTTCCCCTGCTTCTCCTGCTTCTCCTGGAGGACCGGGAAGCGCCGGGGCGCCACGAACAGGAGGACGAGCAGGGCGAGCGCCGCCGCGCACCCCGCGCCCACGTACACCGCGTCGACCGCCGCGTGCACGGCCCGCCGCAGCCGCTCCGGGTCGGCCACCGCGCCCGGCTCGTCCAGGGAGCGCGCCACCGAGTCCAGCGACCCCGCCCCGCCGAGGCGCGCGGACAGCACGCCGTTGGCCACCGCGCCGAACAGGGCCGCGCCCAGGGTCTGGCCGATCTGCCGGCAGAACAGCACGGACGCGGTGGCCGTGCCGCGCTCGGCCCAGCCGACGGTGGACTGGACGCCGACCATCAGCGGGAGCTGGAAGAGGCCGAGCGCCGCGCCGAGCAGGAGCATGAGCAGGGCGGGTTGCCAGGCCGAGCCGGGGTAGGGGAGCAGCGGGAAGGCGAAGAGGACGAGGGCCGCCGCGCAGCCGCCGCCGACGGCGGTGTTGCGGAAGCCGATCCTGCGGTACACGTGCTGGCTCAGGGCGGCCGACACCGGCCAGCTCAGGGTCATCGTGGAGAGCACGAACCCGGCGGCCATGGGCGCGAGTTGCAGGACCGACTGTGCGTACGTCGGCAGGAACACGGTCGGGGCGACCATCACGAGACCCAGCGCGCCGAGCGCCAGATTGACCGCGGCGATGGTCCGCCGCCGCCACACCCAGCCGGGGATGACCGGCTCCTTCGCGCGCCGCTCGATCACCACGACGGCGGCGACGAGGGCGCTGCCGGTGCCGAACAGGGCCAGCGAGGGCGCCGAGAGCCAGGGCCAGGCGACCCCGCCCTGGACCAGCGCGGTGAGCAGGACGCCGCCGCAGGCGAAGACGGCGATGGCGCCCGCCCAGTCGATGTGCGACCGGGGCGCCGCGGCCCGTTCGGGTTCGTGCAGATGCCGTACGACGAGCCAGAGCGCGACGGCCCCGACCGGCAGATTGATCAGGAAGATCCAGCGCCAGTCCGCGTACGAGGCGATCAGGCCGCCGAGCGCCGGGCCCGCGACCGAGGAGATCGCCCACACGGTGGACAGCTTCGCCTGGATCTTGGGGCGCTGCTCCAGCGGGTAGAGGTCGGCGGCGAGCGTCTGGACCGTGCCCTGCAGGGCGCCGCCGCCCAGGCCCTGGACGACGCGGAAGGCGATGAGCGCGCCCATGTTCCAGGCGCTCGCGCAGAGCGCCGAGCCGATGAGGAAGACGATGCTGCCCGCGATGAGGACCGGCTTGCGGCCGAAGGTGTCGGAGAGCTTGCCGTAGACGGGCAGGGTGACGGTGACCGCGAGCAGATAGCCGGAGAAGAGCCAGGAGAAGACGGAGAAGCCGCCGAGGTCGCCGACGATCTGCGGCACCGCGGTCGACACGATGGTGGAGTCCAGGGCGACGAGCGCCATGGCGAGCATGAGTGCGGCGACGACCGCGCCCCGGCCCCGTATCGCGTCCTGCGCGTCCACGAAAGTCCCTTCCCCCTGCACCGGTTGCTGCGGGCCACCATCTCACCCGGGGTGCCGTGAGGGGAGGGGCGCATGACCGGGTGGACGGAATCACGGCAGGTGAGGCGGGGTTGGGCCGGCGCCGGTCGCGACCGGGGGGTGGAGTCACCCCGAGATGCGCTCCACCGGCGGGTGGAGATCCCCTAGGGGAACCTCCGTACTTCGGACCGGGGGTGCTTCGTCCCCCTGGAGGACGAGAAGGGCCCCGGCCGGTTCTTAGATTGTCTTTACGACGCGGCGCCGCACCGGCGAGACGTCGGGCCACACCAACGGGGGTGGGGTTTTCCCCACTAGAAGACTGAGTTCTGCACCAGCGCGCCGAGCCCCCTCTCGACAGCAGACTTGAAGCGCGAAGCACACCCATGCGAGCCGATCGACGTACCCATGCGCACCACCGCATGACCGACATAGGAGACGTACCGTGACAACGGCTGTAACCACACCCAGGCACGGGGGCACTGGCGGGCGTACGGCCGTGGCGGCACGAGCACGCCAGGTCGTGAAGGCGTACGGCTCGGGGGAGACCCGCGTCGTCGCGCTCGACCACATCGATGTGGACATCGCCCGCGGGCAGTTCACCGCGATCATGGGCCCCTCGGGCTCCGGCAAGTCGACCCTGATGCACTGCCTCGCGGGCCTCGACACCGTGTCCTCCGGGCAGATCTTCCTCGACGAGACCGAGATCACCGGCCTCAAGGACAAGAAGCTCACCCAGCTGCGCAGGGACCGGATCGGCTTCATCTTCCAGGCGTTCAACCTCCTGCCCACCCTGAACGCCATCGAGAACATCACGCTCCCGATGGACATAGCGGGCCGCAAGCCCGACCGCGGCTGGCTCGACCAGGTCGTGGAGACCGTGGGCCTCGCGGGACGCCTCAAGCACCGCCCCACCGAGCTGTCCGGCGGTCAGCAGCAGCGCGTCGCCGTGGCCCGCGCGCTCGCGTCCCGGCCCGAGATCATCTTCGGCGACGAGCCGACCGGAAACCTCGACTCCCGTGCCGGGGCAGAGGTGTTGGGCTTCCTGCGCCGCTCGGTGACCGAGCTCGGCCAGACCATCGTGATGGTCACGCACGACCCGGTCGCCGCCTCGTACGCGGACCGCGTCCTGTACCTGGCCGACGGCCGGATCGTCGACGAGATGCACCACCCGACCGCCGACCAGGTCCTCGACCGCATGAAGTCCTTCGACGCGCGGGGGCGCACGTCATGACCGTCCTCAAGACCTCGATGCGCAACTTCTTCGCGCACAAGGGCCGCATGGCGCTCTCCGCCGTGGCCGTGGTCCTCTCGGTGGCGTTCGTGTGCGGCACGCTCGTCTTCTCCGACACCATGGGCACCACCTTCGACAAGCTCTTCGCGGCGACCTCGTCGGACGTCACGGTCACCCCCAAGTCCGCCGAGGACGCGGGCGACACGCCCCGCAGCGGCAAGCCCGAGTCGATGCCCGCCTCCGTGGTCCAGGAGGCGGAGAAGGCCCAGGGCGTGAAGGCCGCCGAAGGCGCGGTCAGCAGCCAGAGCGTGACCGTCGTCAACTCCGAGAACAAGAACATGGGGCCGACCAGCGGCGGCCCGACGATCGCGGGCAACTGGACGAAGAACGACCTGCGTTCGATGGAGATCACCTCGGGCCACTCCCCGCGCGGCCCCACCGAGGTGATGATCGACGCCGACACCGCCGACAAGCACGACCTCAAGATCGGCGACGAGCTGCGCACGATCACCGCCACCGGCGACCACACCGCGAAGATCTCCGGCATCGCCACCTTCAAGGTGACCAACCCCGGCGCCGCGATCGTCTACTTCGACACCGCGACCGCCCAGCGCGAACTCCTCGGCACCACCGGACGGTTCACGCACGTCAACCTCACCGCGGCGGCGGGCGTCAGCGACGTCCAGCTGCAGAAGAACGTCGCGGGCACGCTGGCCGACGCCAAGACGTACGACATCAAGACGCAGAAGGAGACCGCGGACGACAACCGCAAGTCCGTCAGCGGCTTCCTCGACGTCATGAAGTACGCGATGCTCGGCTTCGCCGGAATCGCCTTCCTCGTCGGCATCTTCCTCATCATCAACACCTTCTCGATGCTGGTCGCCCAGCGCACCCGCGAGATCGGCCTGATGCGGGCCATCGGATCGAGCCGCAAGCAGGTCAACCGCTCCGTGCTCGTCGAGGCCCTGCTGCTCGGCGTGTTCGGCTCGGTCCTCGGCGTCGGCGCGGGCATCGGCCTCGCCGTCGGCCTGATGAAGCTCATGTCCGGCATGGGCATGGAACTGTCCACCGGCGACCTCACCATCAACTGGACGACCCCCGTGGTCGGCATGGTCCTCGGCATCGTCGTCACCGTCCTCGCCGCCTACCTCCCCGCACGACGGGCCGGCAAGGTCTCGCCGATGGCCGCCCTGCGCGACGCGGGCACCCCGGCCGACGGCAGGGCGAGCGCACTGCGCGCCGTCATCGGCCTGGTCCTGACCGGTGCGGGCGGCTTCGCCCTCTACACCGCGGCGCAGGCCGACAAGGCGAGCGAAGGCTCGCTGTTCCTGGGCGGCGGCGTCGTCCTCACCCTCGTCGGCTTCGTCGTCATCGGCCCGGTGCTCGCCTCCGGAGTGGTCCGCGTCATCAGCGCGCTGCTGCTGCGGATGTTCGGCCCGGTCGGCCGGATGGCCGAGCGCAACGCGCTGCGCAACCCGCGCCGCACCGGCGCCACCGGCGCGGCCCTGATGATCGGCCTCGCCCTGGTCGCCTGCCTCTCCGTCGTCGGCTCCTCGATGGTCGCCTCGGCCACCGACGAGCTCGACAAGTCGGTCGGCGCGGACTTCATCGTGCAGCCCACGCAGCCCGGCATCTCCATCACGCAGAAGGCCGCCGACGCCCTCGGCAAGGCCGAGCACGTCTCCCACATCACGCGCTACAAGCAGATCAACGCGGACATGACGACGCCCGACGGCAAGACCGTGGACGAGGTCGGACTGAGCGCCGCCGACCCGACGTACGCCGAGGACCTGCGCCGCGAGACGACCGCGGGCACGCTGTCCGCCGCGTACGGCAAGGACGCCATGTCGGTCGGCGAGGAGTTCGCGAAGAAGCACGGCCTGAAGGTCGGCGACGAGCTGAAGGTCGCCTTCGAGCACGGCAGGACCGCCGAACTGAAGCTCGCGGCGATCACCTCGGAGGAGGGCTCGGTCGACAAGGGCGCGATGTACATGAACATCACGACCCTGGAGCGGTACGTCCCCGCGGACCGGATGCCGCAGAACGACATCATGTTCGCGTCCGCCGACAAGGGTCAGCAGGAGGCCGCGTACAAGTCCCTGAAGGACTCCCTGGCCACGTACCCGCAGTACAAGGTCATGGACCAGACCGACTTCAAGCAGACGCTGAAGGACCAGGTCGGCCAGCTCCTGAACATGGTCTACGGCCTGCTGGGTCTCGCGATCATCGTCGCGGTCCTCGGTGTGGTGAACACCCTGGCCCTCTCGGTGGTGGAACGCACCCGTGAGATCGGCCTGATGCGGGCGATCGGCCTCTCGCGCCGCCAGCTGCGCCGCATGATCCGCATGGAGTCCGTGGTCATCGCCCTCTTCGGCGCGCTGCTCGGCCTCGGACTCGGGATGGGCTGGGGAGCGACGGCCCAGAAGCTCCTGGCCCTCGAAGGCCTGAAGGTCCTGGAGATCCCGTGGCCGACGATCATCGCGGTCTTCGTCGGGTCGGCGTTCGTGGGCCTGTTCGCGGCGCTGGTCCCGGCCTTCCGGGCCGGCCGGATGAACGTCCTGAACGCGATCGCCACCGAGTAACCACAGAGCCGGGGGACACGGGGGAACGGGGGAATCGGTCCCGGCCGGTGCAGCACGCACCGGCCGGGACCGATCGTTTTCACACCTTGCGCAGGACGACGTAGCCGTGTGCGGAGGCCTCGGTGACGTAGGTGACGCCCGGGTGCAGCTGGTTGGCGTACGCGAGGGGGTCCTTGGTCCAGCCCGAGCGGACGTCGAGCGCCACATAGTCGGGGACGACGGGGCGGGCCGCGCCTATCCAGTAGACGCGGGTGCGGTCGGTGAGCCTGCTGATGGGGCCGATGTTCGCCTCGACGGTCGCCCCGTCCGGGATCCGCCCGAGCAGCCGCTCCACGGCGACGACCTGCCCGCTCTTCTCGTACGTCGCGCTCTCGGTGAGCCGGGACAGCGGCAGATACGTCGTCAGGGCGAGCGCGGCGGCCGCGGCGCAGGCCGGCAGCCGGTCGGCGGCGGTGCGCAGCCACGGCCGCCCGCTGCGTCGGTCGCGCTCGACGGCGTCGACGAGGGCGAGCATGACCACCGGCATCAGGACGGCGCTGTAGTGCCAGTCGGTGCCCCAGTAGTGGTCCTCGGCGGAGAGGAAGCGCCAGCCGAGCGTGGGCAGCGCGACCAGGAGCAGCGGCGAGCGCAGCGCGAGCAGTCCGGTGGTGGGGATCAGCAGCCAGGCGAGGGTGCGCAGCTTGGTCCCCGTGCCGTCGAACATCCCCGCGGTCGCACCGGCGTCGCCGACCTTGTCCCAGTAGTCGTACGCCCCGCCCGAGTTGAAGGCCGGGATGACGAGCGTGAGCGTGACGAGGGCGGCGGCGAGCCCGAAGGCGGTGACGCCGAGGGCGTAGGGCACGGTCTTCGGAGAGGTGCGGCGGCACCGGATCGCCACGACGGCCGCGATGGCCGCGAGCGTCACGCCGAGGTCCTCCTTGACGAGCACCAGCGGCAGCGCCCACAGCAGCGCGGCCCGCCACCGGTGCCGCAGCACGGCTTCGAGGGAGAAGGCGATCAGCGGTACGGCGAAGCAGATCTCGTGGAAGTCGAAGTCGACGGCGCGCTGGATCCCCCAGGACAGCCCGTACGCGATCCCGATCGCGAGCCCGGAGCCGCGTCCGAGGAGCCGCATCGCCACGCGCGTCACGGGCACGGCGGAGACAGCGAACAGCAGGGCCTGCGCCACGAGCAGCGTGACCGGCGAGGGGAAGACCCGGTAGGCGGGCGCGAGGAGGGCGGTGACGGGGCTGAAGTGGTCGCCGAGGATGTTCGCCCCGTCGCCCTTCAGCGGGGCGATGGGCGCCTGGAGGTGGGCGTAGGCGCGGATGGCCTGCTCGAAGATCCCGAGGTCCCAGGAGAGGTTCTCCATGCGGCGGTACCGGGTGTACGAGAGCAGGGCGTACGCGACGAAGAGCGCGAGGGCGAGCAGGTAGGGGGCGCGGTCCCACAGGACACGGGTGCTCGAACCGGAGGGGAGCCTCGGCTCGCCTCCGGCATCGGCCCCGGTCCCGGGCCGCGCCGGTATGAGCCCGGCGTCGGCCTCAGGGGCGGCCGCGGTGACGGGGTGGGCTCCGGGCATGGGCTGGCTTTCTGGTCGGCGGGCGGGGGCCGGGTGCGGCTCCCGGTACGTTCGGGGCGACGTGTGCGGGCGGGCCGCGGGCCCAGCGTGCCATTCCTCCGGGGCGGAGTCCCAGGAGGGCGCTCCGTCAGAGGTGCGGGGCTGTGTTCCGCAGCTGCGTCTGCGGGTTTTTCGTGGTTGCTCGCGCAGTTCCCCGCGCCCCTACGGGGCTCGTGGTGTCGTCGTGGGTGGTGCCGACGAGGATGGCGGGTGGGACGGCGTGCCCGACGGGGAGTCCGACGGCGAGGGAGACCCGGACCGCGCCCCCGACGAGGGGGACCCCGGCGGCGACGCCGACGACGTGGGGCTCGGCGGCACCGCGGGCCCCACCTGACCGCCCCCGCCCACCCGCACCGCGGCCACCGCCACACCGCCCGCGACCAGGCACACGGCGAGCGCGGCCCCCGCGGCGAGCGTACGGCGGCGTCGGCGCGCGCCCCGCGCGGCCACCTGTCCGACGGCCGCGGGCGAGGCGAGCCGACCGCCGGACGCGGCGGCCCGCTTGAGCGCGGCGGCCACCGGGTCGTCCGCCGCGGGCGACGGCGCGGCGGCGGGGTCACGGGCGTCAGTCATGGTGCGCCTCCGGGGTGGACGCGTCGTCGAGGTGCGGTGCGAGGGCCGCCCTGGCGCGGGAGAGATGGGACTTCACGGTTCCGGCGGCGATGCCGGTCTCCGCGGCGACCTGCTGCACGGACAGGTCGCAGACGTAGTGCAGGACGGCCACCCGGCGCTGCCGCTCGGACAGCTGCCGCAGCGCGGCCACCAGCGCGACCGTCCCCGGATCCGGCGCGGGCACGGCGTCCGCCCGCTCCCCGTGGTGCCGCCGCCAGGCCTCCAGGGCCCGGCCGCGCCGCCGCCAGCGGCTGACGGCGAGCCGCCATGCGACGGTCCTTATCCATGCCTCGGGCCCGGCGTCCCGGTCGAGCCAGGACCGCCTGCTCCATGCGCGGACGAACGCCTCCTGGACCACGTCCTGCGCTTCATGGAGGTCGCCCGTCATCAGGTACACCTGTCCGACCAGCGGTCTCACGGAGTGCGCGTAGAACGCCTCGAACTCCTCGTCGGTCAAGTGGTCGTCTCCCTGGGGTCTCCCGGCGCGCGGGAGTCGCGGCAGGTCTCAGAAGCAGTACGCCTGGGATCCCGGTCCGGTTTACCCGGCCCCGGAGAAAATCGCGGACAGGTGATTTCGGGACATTGTCCGGGAGCCCGGGCGGGGTCCGGCCCCGGGGCGCCGCCGGGACGAGCCGCGCCCGTCGGCGAGGAGTCGTACGCTGGAGACCCCCGGCCCGTGACACGTGCCGGGCGGTTCGCGTTGCCCGCCCGGCCGCGCACCGCAGCCGGATCCCTGAAACTCCCACGGAACCTGGACGGAAAGCCTTCATGAGCCTGCACGGTCTGCTCGACGCCGTCGTCAAGGACTCCGCACTCGCCGAAGCGGTCAAGGCCGCAACCGACGGCCACCGCATGCACGTCGACCTGGTCGGCCCGCCCGCGGCCCGGCCCTTCGCGGTGGCGGCCCTGGCCCGCGAGTCCGGCCGTCCCGTGCTCGCCGTGACGGCCACCGGACGCGAGGCCGAGGACCTGGCGGCGGCGCTGCGCACGATCCTGCCGCCGGACGGGGTCGTCGACTACCCCTCGTGGGAGACGCTGCCGCACGAGCGCCTCTCGCCCCGCTCCGACACGGTGGGCCGCCGCCTCGCGGTGCTGCGCCGCCTCGCGCACCCGAGCACGGACGACCCGGAGACGGGCCCGGTTTCGGTGATCGTCGCGCCGGTGCGTTCGGTGCTGCAGCCGCAGGTCAAGGGGCTCGGCGACCTGGAGCCCGTGGCGCTGCGCACGGGCCAGAGCACGGATCTGAACGAGATCGTCGAGGCGCTGGCCGCCGCGGCGTACTCCCGGGTCGAACTGGTCGAGAAGCGCGGCGAGTTCGCGGTCCGCGGCGGCATCCTCGACGTCTTCCCGCCCACCGAGGAGCACCCGCTGCGCGTGGAGTTCTGGGGCGACGACGTCGAGGAGATCCGTTACTTCAAGGTCGCCGACCAGCGTTCCCTGGAGGTCGCCGAGCACGGCCTGTGGGCGCCGCCCTGCCGCGAGCTGCTCCTCACCGACCAGGTGCGGGAGCGGGCGGCCGCGCTCGCCGCCGAGCACCCCGAACTGGGCGAGCTGCTCGGGAAGATCGCCGAGGGCATCGCGGTCGAGGGCATGGAGTCCCTCGCCCCCGTCCTGGTCGACGACATGGAGCTGCTGCTCGACGTCATGCCGAGGAACAGCATGGCGGTGGTCTGCGACCCGGAGCGGGTGCGCACGCGCGCGGCCGACCTGGTGGCGACGTCGCAGGAGTTCCTGCAGGCCAGCTGGGCGGCGACGGCGGGCGGCGGCGAGGCGCCGATCGATGTGGGCGCGGCCTCCCTGTGGGGCATCGCGGACGTCCGTGACCATGCGAGCGACCTCGGGATGATGTGGTGGTCGGTCTCGCCGTTCGCCGCGGACGAGGAGCTGGACGAGGACACCCTCAAGCTCGGCATGCACGCCCCGGAGACGTACCGCGGCGACACCGCGAAGGCGCTCGCCGACACCAAGGGCTGGCTCGCGGACGGCTGGCGCGTCGTGTACGTCACCGAGGCGCACGGCCCCGCGGCGCGCACGGTCGAGGTCCTGGGCGGCGAGGGCATCGCGGCCCGGCACGACGCCGACCTCACCGGCCTCACGCCGTCCGTCGTGCATGTCTCCTGCGGCTCGATCGACTTCGGGTTCGTCGACCCGGCGCTGAAGCTCGCCGTGCTCACCGAGACGGACCTCTCCGGCCAGAAGGCGGCGGGCAAGGACGGCCAGCGCATGCCGGCCCGCCGCCGCAAGACGATCGACCCGCTGACCCTGGAGTCCGGCGACTACATCGTCCACGAACAGCACGGCGTGGGCCGCTACATCGAGATGGTGCAGCGCACCGTCCAGGGCGCCACGCGCGAGTACTTGGTCGTGGAGTACGCCCCCGCCAAGCGCGGCCAGCCCGGCGACCGGCTCTACATCCCCACCGACCAGCTGGAGCAGATCACCAAGTACGTGGGCGGCGAGGCCCCCACGCTGCACCGCCTGGGCGGCGCCGACTGGACGAAGACGAAGGCGCGCGCGAAGAAGGCCGTCAAGGAGATCGCGGCCGACCTCATCAAGCTGTACTCGGCCCGCATGGCCGCGCCCGGCCACTCCTTCGCCCCCGACACCCCCTGGCAGCGCGAGCTGGAGGACGCCTTCCCGTACGCGGAGACGCCCGACCAGCTCACCACGATCGCCGAGGTCAAGGAGGACATGGAGAAGACGGTCCCGATGGACCGGCTGATCTGCGGCGACGTCGGCTACGGCAAGACGGAGATCGCGGTCCGCGCGGCGTTCAAGGCGGTGCAGGACGGCAAGCAGGTGGCGGTCCTCGTCCCCACGACCCTCCTCGTCCAGCAGCACTTCGGCACGTTCTCCGAGCGCTACTCCCAATTCCCGGTGAACGTGAAGGCGTTGAGCCGCTTCCAGACGGACACCGAGTCCAAGGCGACCCTCGAAGGCCTGAAGGACGGCTCGGTCGACATCGTCATCGGCACGCACCGCCTGTTCTCCTCGGAGACCAGATTCAAGGACCTGGGCCTGGTCATCGTCGACGAGGAGCAGCGTTTCGGCGTCGAGCACAAGGAGCAGCTGAAGAAGCTCCGTGCGAACGTCGACGTGCTCACCATGTCCGCGACGCCGATCCCCCGTACGCTCGAAATGGCCGTGACCGGCATCCGCGAGATGTCGACGATCACGACGCCGCCCGAGGAGCGCCACCCGGTCCTGACCTTTGTCGGTCCGTACGAGGAGAAGCAGATCGGCGCGGCCATCCGCCGTGAACTCCTGCGCGAGGGCCAGGTCTTCTACATCCACAACCGCGTCGAGTCGATCGACCGCGCGGCGGCCCGGCTGCGCGACATCGTCCCGGAGGCGCGCATCGCGACGGCGCACGGCCAGATGTCCGAACAGGCCCTGGAGCAGGTCGTGGTGGACTTCTGGGAGAAGAAGTTCGACGTCCTGGTCTCCACCACGATCGTGGAGTCGGGCATCGACATCTCGAACGCCAACACCCTGATCGTCGAGCGCGGCGACAACTTCGGCCTCTCCCAGCTCCACCAGCTGCGCGGCCGCGTCGGCCGTGGCCGCGAGCGCGGTTACGCCTACTTCCTCTACCCGCCGGAGAAGCCCCTCACCGAGACCGCCCACGAGCGCCTCGCGACGATCGCCCAGCACACGGAGATGGGCGCGGGCATGTACGTCGCGATGAAGGACCTGGAGATCCGCGGCGCCGGAAACCTCCTCGGCGGCGAGCAGTCGGGCCACATCGCGGGCGTCGGCTTCGACCTCTACGTCCGCATGGTGGGCGAGGCGGTGGCCGACTACCGCGCGTCCCTGGAGGGCGGCGTGGAGGAGGAGCCGCCCCTGGAGGTCAAGATCGAGCTGCCCGTCGACGCGCACGTCCCGCACGACTACGCGCCCGGCGAGCGGCTGCGCCTGCAGGCCTACCGCGCCATCGCCTCCGCCAACACGGAGGAGGACATCGCGTCCGTCCGCGAGGAACTCACCGACCGCTACGGCAAGTTGCCGGAGCCGGTGGAGAACCTCCTCCTGGTGGCGGGCCTGCGGATGCTGTCCCGGGCGTGCGGCGTCGGCGAGATCGTGCTCCAGGGCAACAACATCCGCTTCGCCCCTGTGGAGTTGCGCGAGTCCCAGGAGCTCAGGCTCAAGCGCCTCTACCCCGGCACGGTCATCAAGCCGGCCGCGAACCAGGTCCTCGTCCCCCGCCCCAAGACCGCGAAGGTCGGCGGCAAGCCGTTGGTCGGGCGCGAACTGCTCGGCTGGGTGGGGGAGTTCCTGACGTCGGTCCTCGGGTCGTAGCCCGCGTCCTGCCGCTGTCAGGTCGCGGGGGTGCACGCCGCCGCGACCGACAGGCTGTTCTCGTAGAGGTGGTGCCGGGTGATCCGGCCGTTCTCGGCGGTGAGGCGGAGGGCGAAGGGGCCTTCGAAGGACTTGCCCGTGGCGCGGACCGTGCCCGAGAGGTGGCCCATCAGGACCGCGTCGGTGCCGTCGACGAGGAAGGTGTCGACCGTGGCGCGGGAGTCCTCGGGGACCGTGTACCGCGCCATCTCCGCGGCCTGCGTGGCGCATTCGGCGCCGGTGGAGCGCGGCCGGATCCACGGGACGACGGGGTTCTCGGCGAGCAGCCAGTCGACCTCGTCGGCGAAGATCTCGGTCATCCGGGCGACGTCCCCCGCCATGCGGGCGGTGAGGAACTCCTGGACGGTGGCGCGGGTGGCGTCGGCGACGGAAGCCGTGGTGGCGGAAGGGGACTTGGCGGTCATGGTGCTCTCCCTCGGTGCTCGGCCCGGGGCGGGCCCTCGATGTGCATGAGCTTGCCGTGGCGGGGGAGAGCGGTCGATTACCCCAGGGGTAATGCCCTGGGGCAACCGACGGTGTGCGAGGTGGCGTGCGGGGTCAGGACGGCTGCTGGTCCTCCGGTTTGTCCTCGCCGAGACCGAGCCGCTCGTTCGCCTGCTGCTTGGCCTTGTCGACCTGGTCGGCGTACTTGTCGCCGGTCTTCTCGTTGACCTCTTCTGCCACGGCGTCCGAGATGTCCTTGGCCTTGTCCTGGGCCTGGTCCTTGAACTTGTCGAAGATGCCCATGCGGAGAGCTCCTTGCGGGCGGGGGAGGGGATGCACGATCGACGATACGTCCGAGGTGTCCGCTTTGCTTGCTGAGGGGAGATATGGTCTGGACCACTTGGTCGATACCGTGGTGGTGGCATGAGTCCGCCCAGGGGAGGGAGAGCGCAGTGCCGCTCACAGTCGTGGGGCTGAACAGTTTTCCGGTGAAATCCATGCTCGGGGTGGCGCACGAGCGGCTCGGCTTCGACGCGCGGGGCGCCGTCGGGGACCGGCTGTGGGCCCTGCGGTTCACCGACGGCAAGCTGGCCAGCGGGAAGAACAACCGCCGCTTCCGCCGGGTGACGGGACTGCTCGAACACCGTGCGGCGTACGACGCGGACGGCACCCCCGTCGTCACCGCGCCGGACGGCGAGACGCTGCGCCCCGGCGACCCCCGGATCCCCGAACGCTTCGGAGAGGGCGCCGAGTTGGCGCGCGAGGACGGGGCGAGCCACCAGGACCTCGCCGCGGTCTCCCTCGTCGGCACCGCGTCCCTGCGCGGCCTCGGCGACCTGCTCGGCGACGCCGACCCCGTCGACGTACGGCGGCTGCGCAAGAACATCGTGGTGGAGACCGACGAGCCATGGATCGAGGAGAGCTGGGTCGGCCGCGAACTCACCATCGGCGGCGCGGGGGCGGCGGGCCCGCTGCGGCTGCGCGTCACCCAGCGCGTCGCGCGCTGCGTCATGACCACCCAGGCCCAGACCGGCCTGCCCGCGGACGGCCGCATCCTGAAGACCCTCACCGCCGCGCGCGGCATGTGCATCGGGATCTACGCGGACATCGTGACGCCCGCCCCGCTCGCCCTCGGCGACACGGTGGCCGCCCGATGAACCGACGCACCACCGCGGCCCTGCTGGCCCTGATCGCCGTCCCCGTGCTGCTCACCGGCTGCGAACTCGGCACCAAGGACAAGGAGGAGGGCGGCGCCGCGGGGCCCGACGCGAAGGCGGGCTCCGCACTGGCCGCCGTCGACACGCTCACCGTCAAGGGCCGGGCGCCCAAGACCGGTTACGAACGGAGCCGGTTCGGCAGCGCCTGGGCCGACACGGACTCCAACGGCTGCCCCACCAGGGACGACATCCTCAAGCGCGACCTGAAGGACGTCAGTTACCAGGGCGGGGACTGCCGGGTGGCGGCGGGAACACTCGCGCCCGACCCGTACACCGGCAAGGACGTGTCCTTCCGGCGCGGCCGCAGCCAGGTCGACATCGACCACCTCGTCGCCCTCTCGGACGCCTGGCAGAAGGGCGCCTTCCAGTGGGCACCGAGCAAGCGCATCGCCTTCGCCAACGACCCGCTCAACCTCATCGCGGTGGACGCCCGCCCCAACCGCAGCAAGGGCGACGGCGACACCGCCACCTGGCTCCCCCCGAACAAGGCGTACCGCTGCACCTACGTGGCCGGACAGGTCGCGGTGAAGAAGAAGTACGGGGTGTGGGTGACGTCAGCGGAACGCGACGCGATGAAGAAGGTCCTGACCACGTGCCCGGACGAGAGGCTGCCGTCGGGGTCGGCCCCGACGCTGGCCCCACCGCGCTTCCACGCCCGCTGATCCACGGGCCCCGCAAGGGGCGCGGGGCTGTATCGATATGCGGCTCCGCCGCGTGGGCGCGCCCAGCCTCGACGAACCCGCAGACAAACCATTGGCCGCCCTTCAGCGAAGCGCATACCGTGCGACACATGGACCTGAAGATCACCACCCTCGCCGAGAGGCCAGAACTGGCAGATCCGCTCTGGCACATGGCAGAGGACTGGCCCGAGTTCATCCTCCACGACCCGGTCGGCTGGTCCCTGATCGGCAGGATCGTCGCAGACCTCCCGGAGTACGTCCTGGTCGCCACGGACCAGGACGGCAAGGTCGTGTCCAGGGGCTTCAGCGTGCCCCTCGCCCTGCGGGCCCGCGGAGGCGAGCTCCCGGACGGAGGCTGGGACCAGGCCCTCCTGTGGGCCTTCTCCGACCTCCGGCACGGCAAGGAGACGGACACGGTCAGCGCCATCGAGATCACCGTCGACGAGTCGGTGCGCGGCAAGGGCGTCTCGGGGCGGATGCTCACGGCGATGCGGGAGAACGCCCGCGCCCGCGGCTTCACCGAGGTCGTCGCGCCCGTGCGCCCCAACGCCAAGCACCTCGAACCGGCCGCGCTGATCGACGAGTACGCGTACCGCACCCGCGAGGACGGCCTGCCGCACGACCCGTGGCTGCGGGTGCACGTGCGGGCGGGCGGCGTCATCGAGAAGGTCGCGCACGCCTCGATGACGGTGTCCGGGTCGACCGCGCAGTGGCGCGAGTGGACCGGGCTGCCCTTCGACGCGGAGGGCGAGGTCGAGGTGCCCGGCGCGCTGGTGCCGGTGCACTGCGAACTCGCCCGCGGCTACGCGGTGTACGTCGAACCGAACGTATGGGTCCGGCACGTGCTGTGACGCGCGGTCAGCCGCCCAGCTTGTCCAGGTCGAGGACGTCCCCGGTGGGCGCCGTCGCCTTGACCGGCTTGTCGTAGTCGGTGAACACGAGGCCCTCCGGCTTCCCTGTGGTGGCCTTGTCGACCTTCAGCAGATACGGCTTGCCCTTGGTGGCGACGTAGATCGTGTACTTGTCGCCGCCGTCGTTCTCGGTGAGCTTGATCGCCGGGGTGCCGTCGACCGTGGTCGTCCCGCCCCTGCGGGCCGTGGAGCCGGTGTCCTTGAACTCGGAGAGCAGGGCGTCGAGGTCGCAGAACCCGGCGATCTCCTTCGCGTCGGTGCTCGTCACCTTCGTCTTCAGCCAGCGGTCCGCCATCATGTCGATGCTCGCCTGGACATCGGCCGCGGGCTCGCCCTTGCTCTGCGCGCGCAGGAACTTCTCGTCGTACTTCATGTAGGCGACGTCGCCCGGGATGATCAGCTCGATCGAGCCCTCCTTGGCGGTGCCCATCGTGCCCGTGCAGGTGCCCTTGGTGTCGAGGGCCAGGTCCATCCGGAGGGGGCCGGACGAGTCGTCGGCAACCTCGCCCTTGATGCGGAGCGACGCGGCGCCGGTGGTCGCCTTGATGGCCTTCTCGGCGATGTCGCCGCCGGACATCCCGGCGAACGGCTCCTTCGGCTTCGCGGCGGTGGCCCCGTCCTTCTTCGTCTCGGTGCCGCAGGCCGTCAGGCCGACGGTCGCCGCGGTGGCGAGGCAGACCGCCGCGATCGCGGTACGGCGTGAGCGCAGGTGATGACGCATGGAGATCCCCCCAGGGAAGTCGTTCGATGGGGACATCACAACAGGAGTGTGTGAACCGAGTCAACACGGTTGCCTGTGGAGTGTGGGTTCACGGCCGTGAAGCACCCCGTGCGGCTGATCGCTGGGTATGCTCGACGCCGCGCGACTGACCCCGCGCACGAGGGGAGCTGCCAGATGACGTCGCCGGACGACGCCACCGAGGTCACCGCCGCCGGAATCGCCCGGCTCGCCGGAGTCGGCCGCGCCGCGGTCAGCAACTGGCGCCGCAGACACGGCGACTTCCCCAAGCCGGTCGGCGGCACCGAGACCAGCCCCTCCTTCGCGCTCGCCGACGTCGAACGCTGGCTGCGCGCCCAGGGCAAGCTCGTCGAGGTCCCGCTCCGCGAACGCGTCTGGCAGCGGCTCGCCGGACACCCGGCGGGCCCCGTCACCGCCCTGCTGCACGCGGGCTGCGCCCTGCTCCTCGTCCGCGACAGGCCGCCCGCCTGGCTCGCGGCCAGCGCGGTGTCCGACGAGCGGATGGCCCAACTCCTGCCCGGCGAGCTGGACGAGGCGGTGACGCCTCGGCTCGGGGTGCGCCGCGAGCGGGCCGTGCGCGTCCCCGATGCCGCCGAACTCCTGCCGTCCGTCCCGCTGTTGCGCGGCGTCGCCGAACTCGCCGCGGAACTCGGCGCCCAGCAGACGTACGAGTTCCTGCTCGGCCGGCACATCGAGGCCAACCCGCGCCAGTACACGCTCACCCCGGCGGGCCCCGCCGAGCTGATGGCCCGGCTCGCCGGGACCACCGCACCCGCCCGCACCGTCCTCGACCCCGCGTGCGGCACCGGCGCCCTGCTGCGGGCCGTCGCGCCGCGCCCCGGCCAGTACCTGTACGGCCAGGACAGCGCGCCCGAACTGGCCGCCCTCACCGCGCTGCGCCTCGCCCTGCACTCCGACGCGACCGTGCGCAGCATGGCGTCCGACACCCTGCGCGCCGACGCCTACGAGGACCGCAGGGCCGACGCCGTGCTCTGCCACCCGCCGTTCAACGAACGCAACTGGGGCCACGGCGAACTGGCCTACGACGCCCGCTGGGAGTACGGCTTCCCGGCCCGCGCCGAGTCCGAACTCGCCTGGGTCCAGCACGCGTTGGCCCGCCTCGTCGACGGCGGCACCGCCGTCCTCCTGATGCCGCCCGCCGCCGCGTCCCGCCGCTCGGGCCGCCGCATCCGCGCCGACCTGCTGCGCCGCGGCGCGCTGCGGGCCGTGATCGCGCTGCCGGCCGGGGCGGCCCCGCCGTACAACCTGCCCCTGCACGTCTGGGTCCTGCGCAGGCCCGCCGCCGGTGCGCCCCCGGCCCCCGAGCTGCTCCTCGTGGAGGCGGCGGGCCTGCCCGCCGCCGACGGCAGGGACAAGCAGCTGTGGCCCGCCCTGCAGGACACCGTGCTCGACCTCTGGCGGCACTTCGACCGGCACGGCACGGCGCAGGAGCGGCCCGGTGCGGCCAGGGCCGTGCCGGTGCTCGAACTCCTCGACGACGAGGTCGACCTGGCGCCCGCACGCAGGCTGCCGCCGCCCGCCGCGGAGGGCGGCACCGTGGAGCTCGCGACCGTACGGGACGGCCTGGGCGAAGCGCTGCGCAGGGCCGCCGACCTCGCGCCGCGGGACGTCGAACGGACCGCGGACGACGACCGTGCGCGGCGGACGCTCACCACCGTCGGTGAACTGGCCCGCGCGGGCGCCCTGTTGCTGCACACGGGCACCGGCACCGGCCCCGACGGCGTGCCCGTCCTCACCGACCACGACGTGCTCGCGGGCACCGCACCGTCGGGCACCGGCCACGACGGCACGGACGAAGAACCCGCCGTCCTGACCGAACCCGGCGATGTCGTCGTCCCCGTCCTCGGCGGCGGCGCGGTGGCCCGCGTCGTCGACGGGACCACGGCGGGCGCCGCGCTCGGCCGCGGCCTGACCCTGCTGCGTCCCGACCCGGCCGCCCTCGACCCCTGGTTCCTCGCCGGGTTCCTGCGCGGCACCGCCAACCACCGGCAGGCCAGCAGCTACGCCTCCACATCGGCACGGCTCGACGTACGCCGCCTCCAGCTGCCCCGGCTTCCGCTCGCCGGACAGCGCGGCTACAGCGCACGCTTCCGTGAGCTCGCCGCGTTCGAGGACGCCCTGCGCCTCGCGGGCAGGCTGGGGGAGCGTCTGGTGCGCGGTCTGCACGACGGACTGACGGACGGCACGCTTCCGCCGGAGTGACGCAACCGGAGCCCGGCGCGCGGGCGTGACCAGTACGACAACGGTTCGGTACAACCCGGGACCGCTTCCCGCGGTCGGCCTATACGCTCGAATCCGCACCCGATTCTTCACGTACCAGGAGCAGCCATGCACGGCCACGGCTATGCGCCGCCACAACCGCCGCCCCCCTCGGGGGGTTCGCCTGTGACGCTGCGCGTGATGTTCGTGGCCCTCGCGGTCGTGACGTGCGGCCTGTTCGCATGGGCCGCGCTGCTGCGCCTGGCCCTCGTGACCCGCAAGGCGCACGACTGGGTCCTCTTCGGCGTCGTGACCGCGCTCGACATCACGGCCCTCGCCCTGGTCGGCATCGACAAGGGCGAGGACGAGTTCGAGGGCCCGGGCAACGCGGGCATGGTGATCCTGCTCTGCACACTGGTGGCCGCCCTCGCCTACTACCTGTACGCGGACATCCGCCACTTCAGCCCGTACCGCGCACCGCGCTTCGACGGCCACGTACCGCAGCAGGCCCAGGCCGCCTACGGCTACCCGCAGCAGCCCGCGCCGGGCCCCGTCCACCAGCAGCCCACCCAGTTCCAGCAGCCGCCGCTCCAGCCGCCGCCCCTCCAGCAGACCCCGCAGCCGCCCACGCGCCCCGCGCCCGCCCGCATCCACCAGGTCCGCGCCGAGCTCGACGAGCTCAGCGACTATCTGCGCAAGCAGGAAGGCGGCAGCTGACCGTGACCACGGGCGGCCGCGTCGTCGCAGGACGCTATGAACTCGCCACGCTCATCGGCCAGGGCGGCATGGGCCAGGTCTGGACGGCGTACGACCAGCGCCTCGACCGCCGTGTCGCCGTGAAGCTGCTGCGCCCCGACCGGGTCGCGGGCGCCGAGGCCGAGGAGCTGCGCCGCCGCTTCGTGCGCGAGTGCCGCGTCACCGCGCAGGTCGACCACCCGGGCCTGGTCACCGTGCACGACGCGGGCAGCGAGCCCTCCGAGGACGGGGCCCTCTTCCTCGTCATGCAGTACGTCGACGGCGCCGACCTCGGCGACCACCTCGCCGAGCACGACCCCTACCCCTGGCAGTGGGCCGTCGCCGTCGCCGCCCAGCTGTGCGCCGTGCTCTCCGCGGTGCACGCCGTGCCGATCGTGCACCGCGACCTCAAGCCGCGGAACGTGATGGTCAAGCAGGACGGCACGATCTCCATCCTCGACCTCGGCATCGCCTCGGTCATGGACACCGACACCACCCGCCTCACCCACACCGGATCGCCGATCGGCAGCCCCGCCTACATGGCGCCCGAGCAGGCCATGGGCGGCGCGGTCGGCCCCTACACCGACCTCTACGCCCTCGGCGTCCTGATGCACGAACTCCTCAGCGGCGACGTGCCGTTCTCCGGCTCGACCGCGCTCGGCGTCCTGCACCGCCACCTCTACGAGCCGCCGCTGCCGGTCCGCCGGCTGCGCCCCGAGGTGCCGGAAGCCGTGGAGTCCCTCGTCCTGCGGCTGCTCGCCAAGGACCCCCAGCACCGGCACTCCAGCGCCCAGGAGGTGTACGAGGAGCTGGCCCCGCTGCTGCCCGCGCGCGGCATCCCCTCGGGCCGCCCCCTCGACCCCACCCGCCCCTTCCTGCGCCCGCACGCGCCCTGGCCGGACCGCGCGGCGACCCCCGCCGCCGCCCCCGACATGCCGCCGCAGCCGCCCGGTGCACCGCCCCGGCAGGACGTCGCCCGCGCCGTCGACGACGTCAAGCGCCTGCTCGGCGAGGGCCGCATCACCCAGGCCGTGGACATCCTCGGCGCGATCCTTCCTGCCGCCGCCGCCAAGCACGGCGAGCACTCACCCGTCGTCCGCAGCCTGCGCAAGCAGTACGCCGCCACGCTCATGGACGACGGCCAGTACCGCCGCGCCCTGCCCGAACTGCGGCGCCTCGCCGACGAGCGGGCCGCCGAATCGGGCCAGGCCGACCCGCACTCCCTCCAGTTCCGGTACGAGGCCGCGCAGTGCCTGGAGCAGCTCGGCGAACCGGCCGCGGCGCTCGCCGAGTACCGCGCGCTGCTCCCCTATTACGAGAACCACTACGCGACGGACGACCGCCGCCAGTCCCTGGAGATCCGCCGCCGCATCGGCCACCTGCTGCTCGCCCTCGGCGACCGCCCGGCCGCCCACGACACCCTCGCGCGGCTGCTGCACGACGCGGAGCTGCTGCACGGCCCCGGGCACCCCTTCCCCGCGGAGATCCGCCGCACCCTGCAATGGCTCGGACAAGTGCGCGGCTGACGCCCGTACGGCGGGGCCGAGGGTGCCCCAACTCCCGGGAAATCGTTGGTCGAATAGGTGTCGAATGGCTGGCCGAGATGACGGCCACTGCCTACCATCGATCACCGCAAGACTTTGTGCACCGCCGCACAATCTCCAACGGGAGGCTCACTTGCACCGCCGTCGTCGCACAGCGCTCACCCTCTCCGCCGCCGCGATCGCCGCGGCCCCCCTCCTCACCGCCTGCGGCGGCGAAGCGCACCCCGGCGCCGCGGCCGTCGTCGGCGGCGACCGCATCACGGTCGCGCAGCTGGAGAGCCGGGTGAACGAGGTGCGCGACGCGCAGCGGGCCGCCATCCCGGACGACGCCCAGTACGCGCAGGCCATCGCCAAGTCCGGCGGCCTCACCCGCAGCACGCTGCACACGATGGTCCTGGACAAGGTCCTGCACCGCGCGGCCGCCGACGCCGGAGTGCGCGTCACGCGCCGCGACATCCAGACCATGCGCACCGGCCTCGAGCAGCAGGCGGGCGGCCGCAAGGCCCTGGAGCAGGGCTGGCTCCAGCAGTACGGCGTCGCCCCCGCCCACCTCGACGACAGCTTCCGCACCGAGATCGAGGCCCAGAAGCTCGCCAAGAAGCTGGGCGCCGACATGAACGCGCCCGAGGGCCAGGCGGTGTTCTGGAAGTCGCTGTCCGCCGCCTCCAAGAAGCTCGACATCGACCTGAACCCGCGGTACGGCACCTGGGACGTCGACAAGAACAAGCGCGCGGACGCCAGGACGCCGTGGGTGCGCGAGGTCACGGACGCCAAGGCCGCGGGACAGGGCGAGCAGGCGTAGGGCCTGCCCGGCGGACCAGGCCGCGGTCGCGGGGGCTGGCACGCACTCCCCCAAGCTCTCGGCTCCGCCCGAGCAGGGGAGACCCCACTGCGTTGCCGCCCTCCTCCGCCTTGCAGCCGCACGCACCAGACCCCGCTCGCCGGCACCGAAAGGTGGCCGCCACCCGCACGCGGCCTGATCCGCCGGACAGGCCCTGGCGGTATCGGCTTGTCGGCGACGGTGGCGTCGTTGTCAGTGGGGCGGGTTACGTTCGACGGGTGAACGCCACCGAGACCACGCCCCCGGCCGACGCCTCCGACCCCTCCGAGGAGGCCGTCGGCCGCGTCATCCTGCTGACCACCAGCCACCGGGTCGCGCCCGGCCTCCTCTCCTGGCCCGCCTGGCAGGCGCTGCACGGCGCCGACGAAGTGCTGTGCGCCGACGCCACGCACCCGCAGCTGCCCTATCTGCGGGAGGCGGGCGTGCCGGTGGAGCAGGCGTCGCCCACTGCCCAGGAGCTGGTGGACGCCTGCACGGGCGGGCGCACGGTCCTGGTGATCGCGACGGCCGAGGGCGACCGCCCCCTCACCGACGGCCTGGCCCGCCTCGCAGGCTCCGGCCGCGTCGCGATGCCGGACCTGGAGCTGCTCCCCGCCTCGTACGACCTGCCGGGCGCGCGCCTGCTCGACGTGGTCCAGGTGATGGACCGGATCCGCGACGAATGCCCCTGGTCCTCGCAGCAGACCCACAAGGGCCTGGCGAAGTACGCGATCGAGGAGGCGTACGAGCTGGTCGAGGCGATCGAGGACGGCGACAGGGACGAACTCCGCGAGGAGCTGGGCGACGTCCTGCTCCAGGTCGTCTTCCACGCGAGGATCGCCGAGGAGGGCGGCCCCGACGAGGACGACGAGTCCTTCTCCATCGACGACGTCGCGGGCGGCCTCGTCGAGAAGCTCATCCACCGCCACCCGCATGTCTTCGGCGACGACTCGGCACAGACCCCGGACGACGTCCGTGCGCACTGGCTCCGCACCAAGGCGGAGGAGAAGCAGCGCACGTCCCTGACGGAGGGCATCCCCCTCGGCCAGCCCGCCCTGGCACTCGCGGCGAAGCTGGCATCCCGGGTGCGGACGGCGGGACTTGAGGTGACGGTGCCTTCGGGCGGAGACATGGGGTACGAACTGCTTGCCCTGGCCCTGCGGGCCGAAGCGGAGGGCGTCGACCCCGAGGCGGCGCTGCGGGTGGCGGCGAGGGCGTATCGGGATGCGGTGCTGGCGGCTGAGGGGGCGGGGGATTAGGGACCGCCCCCTCGACGGGCGGGGGACTGAGCGCCCGAAGGGGCGCGGGGAACTGCGCGACCAGCCACGATGCACCCGCAGGCATGACACCGGCCGCCCGGCGGAGCGATACCGTCGACCGCATGCACGACAAGGCCTCCGCCCCGCCCTCGCAGCCCGAGCTCTTCACCTGGGAGTTCTCCAGCGATCCCTACCCCGCTTACGCCTGGTTGCGGGAGAACGAGGCCGTCAGCAAGCAGCGGCTGCCCAGTGGGGTCGAGGCCTGGCTCGTCACCCGGTACGCGGATGCTCGGCAGGCCCTCGCCGATCAGCGGCTCAGCAAGAACCCCGCCCACCACGACGAGCCCGCGCACGTGAAGAGCAAGACCGGTATTCCGGGTGAGCGCAGCGCCAACCTCATGACGCATCTGCTCAACATCGACCCGCCGGACCACACCCGCCTCCGGCGTCTCGTCTCGAAGGCGTTCACCCCGCGCCGCGTCGCCGAATTCGCGCCGCGCGTGCAGGAGTTGACGGATCAGCTCATCGACCGGTTCGCCGAGGAAGGCACCGCCGACCTCATCCACGAGTTCGCCTTCCCGCTCCCCATCTACGCCATCTGCGACCTGCTCGGCGTCCCGCGCGAGGACCAGGACGACTTCCGCGACTGGGCGGGCATGATGATCCGGCACGGGGGAGGCCCGCGGGGCGGTGTCGCGCGGTCCGTGAAGAAGATGCGCGGCTATCTCGCCGAGCTGATCCACCGCAAGCGCCTGGACCCGGGCGACGACCTCATCTCCGGCCTCATCCGCGCCTCCGACCACGGCGAGCACCTCACGGAGAACGAGGCCGCGGCGATGGCGTTCATCCTGCTCTTCGCCGGGTTCGAGACCACCGTCAATCTCATCGGCAACGGCATGTACGCCCTGCTCACCCACCCCGAGCAGCGCGAGCGGCTGCAGCGTGCCCTGGCGGAGGGGGACACCGGCCTCCTCGAGACCGGTGTCGAGGAGCTGCTCCGCTTCGACGGGCCCGTGGAGCTGGCCACCTGGCGGTTCGCCACCGAGGCGCTGACCATCGGCGGGCAGCACATCGGCGCGGGCGATCCCGTCCTCGTGGTGCTCGCCGCCGCCGACCGCGACCCCGCCCGCTTCGCGGATCCCGACACCCTCGACCTGTCCCGGCGTGACAACCAGCACCTCGGGTACGGCCACGGAATCCACTACTGCCTGGGCGCCCCGCTCGCCCGCCTGGAGGGCCAGACCGCCCTCGCGACACTGCTGCGGCGCCTTCCGGACCTGCAACTCGCGGCGGATCCTGCCGATTTGCGGTGGCGTGGCGGGCTGATCATGCGGGGACTGCGGACGTTGCCCGTGGAGTTCACATCCGCACAGAGAACGGCACCGAACTGACGGTCCGTCAAGACTGTGACTTTCACGTGATCTCCGCTGCATCGACTTGTGACAGGCGTTCGAGTGCGACTACGTTCACGTCGACTCGGACACCTGGTGCCCGAGTTGCCGCAATAGTCTCCTGAAAGGCAACCGCATGCTCTCCGGCAATGGTCGTCACCGACGCCCCCGCCAAGCCCCGGCCCTCATCGTCGCGGCAGGAGTCACCGGATCAGCCATCGCCATCCCGCTGCTCGGCGCGACCAGCGCGAGCGCCGCCGACACCGCGACGTGGGACAAGCTCGCCGAGTGCGAGAGCGGCGGCGCGTGGAGCGCCAACCCCGGCAACGGGTATTACGGAGGACTCCAGTTCTCGCAGGAGATGTGGGAGAACTACGGCGGCCTCGACTACGCGCCGAGCGCCGACCAGGCGTCCAAGTCGCAGCAGATCGCCGTCGCCGAGAGCGTCCTCTACGACCAGGGCACGGCCGCGTGGCCGAGCTGCGCCCCGATCGCCGGACTCACCGACGGCGGTGCCGCGGCCGACGTGGACCCGGGTGCCCCGATGACGCCCGAGCCGTCGGACCCGACCGGCTCCGGCGAGACGGACAAGCCCACCGAGAAGCCCTCCGAGAAGCCTGCTGAGAAGCCCTCGGACTCCGCGGAGCCGTCCGACGACGCGAGCGGGCCGGCGGACTCGGGTGAGGCGTCGGACGACTCCGGGGATGCCCGCGACAAGAATCACGACGAGCCCGGCAAGGGTGACAAGAACGACAAGGGCAACAAGGACGGCGAAGGCGCGGCGGACGGCAAGGGCGACAAGGACGGCAAGGACGCCCCCGGCAAGTCCGGAGAGAAGGACGCCACTTCGCCCGCGCCCGAGGACTCCACCGCCCCCTCCGGCGACTCCGCGCCCGGCCGCCACCGCGGCGACCGCGCCGACGAGCAGCCCTCGGGAGACGACGGCAAGGACCGTCCGGGGCGGCACGCCTCGCGTGGCGAAGGACGGACGGACAAGGTCGCCGACGGGACGTACACGGTGCGCTCCGGAGACAACCTCTCGGCGATCGCGGACGACCTCGACGTCGACGGCGGCTGGCCCACGCTCTATGCCGAGAACAAGAAGACCGTCGGGGCCGACCCGGACCTCATTCTCCCCGGTCAGAGCCTCGATTTGGGCGAAAAGTAAGGGAAGTTGACGAAGAGTCGGGTGGGGGCTTCGCGTCGTATGTCCGGTTTGGCGCGAGTGAGAGATGGGTCTCAGAAGACCTGATCGTCTTTGAAATTCGGTGGATTGCGTGTCTACGGTCGTGACCGCTCGCCACTGCGGGCCCCGCCGGTCGGTACGCCGAATCCTGCCAACGGCCGGACGGGAACAGTCGTCGCTCAAGAGCGCCGTAGGCAGGAGCGGGGGACCCAAGGTAAGTGCCGGAAACGGCTAGGGGTGAAGTCGCGCTCTAGGAAGCGCGGCCGGGCAACCACATCGGCCCGAACCCGACAGCTCACCTCGCAGGCGTCGGTGTAGGGGATCAACTCATGCTGCTTTCCGGCAAGGGCAAGCACCGTCGCCCGTCCAAGGCCACCCGCGTCGCCACGCTCGTCGGTGTGACCGGCGCGGCCGTCGCCGCCCCGCTGATGGCGGCCGGCTCGGCCAACGCCGCCACCGGCCAGGAGTGGGACGCCGTCGCCCAGTGCGAGTCCGGCGGCAACTGGTCCATCAACACCGGCAACGGCTACTACGGCGGCGTGCAGTTCTCCGCCTCCACCTGGGCCGCGTACGGCGGCACCAAGTACGCGCCGACCGCCGACAAGGCCTCCAAGGCCCAGCAGATCGAGATCGCCGAGAAGGTCCTCGCCGGTCAGGGCAAGGGCGCCTGGCCGAGCTGTGGCGTCGGCCTCTCGGGCGCCGCGTACAACGGCGGCGGCTCGCAGGAGCAGGCCAAGCCGCAGCAGCAGCCGAAGCCGCAGCCGCAGCAGACCCAGCAGCAGGCTCCGCAGCAGCAGGCCGCGCCGAAGCCGCAGCCCACGCCGCAGGCCGAGACCAAGAAGACCGTCGAGACCCCGACCGGCAAGACGGTCAAGAAGGGCGACGGCGAGTACAAGGTCAAGTCGGGCGACACCCTGTCCAAGATCGCCGAGGACCACAAGGTCAAGGGCGGCTGGCAGAAGGTCTACAAGCTCAACGGCGACATCATCGACGACGCCGACTTCATCTACCCGGGTCAGCAGCTGCACCTCAGCTAAAGACCCGCGAGCGGCCGTGCCTCGGCGGACGCACGGCCGCTTCCCCCGTCCCCACGGGCTCCCCGCCCCGGTGCGCGTATCCCCCGTACGCACCGGGGCGGGGCCGTGTCCGGCGCCGGAAGGCCCGCGGCCTTGGCCCCGTGTTCGCCCCTAGCGAGCTACCGGCCAGTAGAAACACGGGCTTCCGTCCCGTTTCCCAGGTATTTGGGCCCTCGCCCGTCCCACGGGACGGGCGGTCGGCTGGCCGAAGCTCCGGAGCCCGTTAGGCTCGTGAGACGCAGGGCCGAAGCGGCCCCGCGTAAATGCGTCACATCCCAGAAGGAGATGCTCGTGCCGTCCATCGACGTCGTCGTAGCCCGGGAAATCCTGGACTCCCGAGGCAACCCCACGGTCGAGGTCGAGGTCGGCCTCGACGACGGCAGCACCGGTCGTGCCGCCGTCCCGTCGGGTGCCTCCACCGGTGCCTTCGAGGCCATCGAGCTTCGCGACGGTGACCCCAACCGTTACCAGGGCAAGGGTGTCGAGAAGGCCGTCCTCGCCGTCATCGAGCAGATCGGCCCGGAGCTCGTCGGCTACGACGCCACCGAGCAGCGTCTGATCGACCAGGCCATGTTCGACCTGGACGCCACCGACAACAAGGGCTCGCTCGGCGCCAACGCCATCCTCGGCGTCTCGCTCGCCGTCGCGCACGCCGCCTCCGAGGCCAGCGACCTGCCGCTGTTCCGCTACCTCGGCGGCCCGAACGCGCACCTGCTGCCCGTCCCGATGATGAACATCCTGAACGGTGGGTCGCACGCCGACTCCAACGTCGACATCCAGGAGTTCATGATCGCCCCGATCGGCGCGGAGTCCTTCTCCGAGGCGCTGCGCTGGGGCACCGAGGTCTACCACACCCTCAAGTCCGTCCTGAAGAGCAAGGGCCTGTCCACCGGCCTCGGCGACGAGGGCGGCTTCGCCCCGAACCTGGACTCCAACCGCGCCGCGCTCGACCTCATCCTCGAGGCCATCAAGCAGGCCGGTTACGTCCCCGGCGAGCAGATCGCGCTCGCCCTCGACGTCGCCGCGTCCGAGTTCTACAAGGACGGCAAGTACGAGTTCGAGGGCAAGTCCCGCTCGGCCGCCGAGATGACCGAGTACTACGAGGAGCTCGTCGCCGCGTACCCGCTCGTCTCCATCGAGGACCCGCTGTTCGAGGACGACTGGGCCGGCTGGAACGTCATCACCGCCAAGCTCGGCGACAAGGTGCAGCTGGTCGGCGACGACCTGTTCGTCACCAACCCGGAGCGCCTGGCCCGCGGCATCGAGGAGAACTCGGCCAACGCCCTGCTCGTCAAGGTCAACCAGATCGGTTCGCTGACCGAGACCCTGGACGCCGTCGAGATGGCCCAGCGCAACGGCTTCAAGTGCATGATGTCCCACCGCTCCGGCGAGACCGAGGACGTCACCATCGCCGACCTGGCCGTCGCCACCAACTGCGGCCAGATCAAGACCGGCGCCCCGGCCCGCTCCGAGCGCGTCGCCAAGTACAACCAGCTCCTGCGCATCGAGGAGATCCTCGACGACGCCGCGGTCTACGCCGGCCGCAGCGCCTTCCCGCGCTTCAAGGGCTGATCGAGCCGGAGGCCCGGTAGTAACGCCGGGTTACCTACGTCCCCGCACGCGGTCCCGTACCGTGTGCGGGGACGTAGGTACGTTGAGGCACTGACGCGCTGCTCTGGGGAGGCGGAACCATGGCCAAGGCCGGGACCAAGGACCGGTTCTCCACCGCGACCCGCCTGCGCCTGCTCGGTGAGCAGACCGCCGAGCGGGTCTACCGCTCCCAGACCAAGCGCCAGGCCCGCCGCTCCCGCCTCACGGGCCGCGCGGCCCTCCTCGCCCTCGTGCTCTGCTCCCTGATCGTCGCGCTCGCGTACCCGATGCGGCAGTACGTCTCGCAGCGCGCCGAGATCGACGACCTGCGCCGGCAGAAGGCCGAGCGCCAGGAGGACGTCGAGAAGCTGCGCGACGAGAAGGCCCGCTGGCAGGACGACGCGTACGCGGAGCAGCGCATCCGGGACCGGCTGCACTATGTGATGCCGGGCGAGACCGGCTTCACGGTGATCGACCCCGCGGCGACGAAGAGCCGCCGCACGGACCAGGGAGCGGTCACCCGGCCCTGGTACTCGAACGTATGGGACGGCGTCGACAAGGCCGACCGCCCCGACGACTGACCCACGGACATGGAAAGACAGGCATGGAAACGCCTCCGCCGACCACAGAGCGCACCGAGCCCACCGACGCCGACGTCGAGGCCTTCAAGCAGCAGCTCGGCCGCCCGCCGCGCGGCCTGCGGGCCATCGCGCACCGCTGCCCCTGCGGACAGCCCGACGTCGTCGAGACGGCCCCGCGCCTCCCGGACGGCACGCCCTTCCCGACGACGTACTACCTGACGTGCCCGCGGGCGGCCTCCGCGATCGGCACTCTTGAGGCCAACGGCGTCATGAAGGAGATGTCGGAGCGGCTCAAGACGGACCCCGAGCTCGCCGCCGCGTACCGCAGGGCGCACGAGGACTACATCGCCCGCCGCGACGCCATCGAGGTCCTTGAGGGCTTCCCCAGCGCGGGCGGCATGCCGGACCGCGTGAAGTGCCTGCACGTCCTGGTGGGTCACTCGCTGGCCGCGGGCCCCGGTGTGAACCCGCTGGGCGACGAGGCCGTCGCGATGCTCCCGGAGTGGTGGGCGAAGGGCCCGTGCGTCACGCCGTCCGCCACCTGCCAGGAGGACATCCTGAAGCTTGGCGCGAACGGCGGCGGCTTCTTCGGTGTCGACGGCGACGCCGACGAGGCGGCCAAGTGACCCGCGTCGCCGCCGTCGACTGCGGCACGAACTCCATCCGCCTGCTCGTGGCGGACGCGGACCCGGCCACGGGTGAACTCGTCGACCTGGACCGCCGGATGCAGATCGTCCGGCTCGGCCAGGGCGTGGACAAGACGGGCCGCCTCGCCCAGGAGGCGCTGGACCGCACCTTCGCCGCCTGCCGCGACTACGCCGCGATCATCAAGGACCTCGGCGCCGAACGCGTCCGCTTCGTCGCCACCTCCGCGTCCCGCGACGCCGAGAACCGCGACGAGTTCGTGCGCGGCGTCGTGGACATCCTCGGCGTCGAGCCCGAGGTCATCACCGGCGACCAGGAGGCGGAGTTCTCCTTCACCGGTGCGACCAAGGAACTGACGGGGCGCGACGATCTGGCGCAGCCCTATCTGGTCGTCGACATCGGCGGCGGCTCCACGGAGTTCGTGGTCGGCACGGACCATGTCGAGGCGGCCCGCTCGGTCGACGTCGGCTGTGTCCGGATGACCGAGCGTCATCTCGTACGCGACGGAGTCGTCACGGACCCGCCGACGCGCGAGCAGCTGGACGCGATCCGTGCCGACATCGAGGCCGCCCTCGACCTCGCCGAGAGCACGGTGCCGCTCAAGGAGGCCCGCACGCTCGTCGGGCTCGCCGGTTCGGTCACGACGGTGGCCGGGATCGCGCTGGGCCTCGACGCCTACGAATCGGCGGCGATCCATCACGCCCGCGTTTCGTACGAGCAGGTCAGCGCGATCGTGGAGCGTCTCACGCACGCCACGCACGACGAGCGCGCCGCGATTCCCGTGCTGCATCCGGGCCGTGTCGACGTGATCGCGGCGGGCACCCTCGTGCTGCTCGCGATCATGGACAGGGTCGGCGCCCGCGAGGTCGTCGTCTCGGAACACGACATCCTCGACGGCATCGGATGGTCGATCGCCTGAGCGCGCCCCGTGGCGCCTGAGCGGCCGTGAGGGGGGCCGAAAGGCCCCCCGACGAGACTCCGTCGGAAAAGTTCGTGAAGTTCTTCACAAGGAATTCGGCCCTGATGGGCGAGGTTCAAGGACCTTCGACCCCCGAAAGGGGTACCCAGGGGTCCGACGGTGTGTGGCCGGGGTGCTTCGCGCGTGTGTCACGCGCGTGAAGCGGCCCGGTGGTCCACTCCCCGCGGGGGCCCAGAGGGGCAGCTCACAGGGGGTGGACAACGACTCGCGTGACGCGGTGGTTCCCCTGCGCCGCCATGACCTCCGTCACGTGGGCGGCGAAGTGTAGCAGAGGCCCTACTCAACCTTGTGAAGGGGCGCACGAGCGACCCCCGGCGGGCAGGTGGATACTCGATGGCATGAGCACCACGGAGCGTCCCAGGATCCTCGTAGTAGGCGGTGGGTACGTAGGCCTGTACGCAGCTCGGCGCATTCTCAAGAAGATGCGCTACGGAGAGGCGACCGTCACGGTCGTCGACCCCCGGTCGTACATGACCTACCAGCCCTTCCTCCCCGAAGCCGCCGCCGGCAGCATCTCGCCTCGGCACGTCGTCGTCCCGCTGCGACGCGTACTGCCGAAGGCCGAGGTCCTCACCGGCCGGGTCACCACCATCGACCAGGACCGCAAGGTCGCCACGATCGCCCCCCTCGTGGGCGAGGCGTACGAGCTGCCTTTCGACTACCTCGTCATCGCGATGGGCGCGGTCTCCCGCACCTTCCCGATCCCCGGCCTCGCCGAGCAGGGCATCGGCATGAAGGGCATCGAGGAGGCCATCGGCCTGCGCAACCACGTCCTCGAGCAGCTCGACAAGGCTGACTCCACGACCGACGAGGAGGTCCGCCGCAAGGCGCTGACCTTCGTCTTCGTCGGCGGTGGCTTCGCGGGTGCGGAGACCATCGGCGAGGTCGAGGACATGGCCCGCGACGCGGCCAAGTACTACACCAACGTGAAGCGCGACGACATGCGCTTCGTGCTCGTCGACGCCGCGGACAAGATCCTCCCCGAGGTCGGTCCCAAGCTCGGCCAGTACGGCAAGGAGCACCTGGAGAGCCGCGGGGTCGAGGTCTACCTCTCGACGTCCATGGACTCCTGCGTGGACGGCCACGTGGTCCTCAAGAACGGCCTCGAGGTCGACTCCAACACCATCGTGTGGACCGCGGGCGTCAAGCCGAACCCGGCGCTCTCGCGCTTCGGTCTGCCGCTCGGCCCGCGTGGTCACGTCGACACCCAGACGACCCTCCAGGTCCAGGGCACCGACTACATCTGGGCCGCGGGCGACAACGCCCAGGTGCCGGACCTCGTCGGCCGCAAGGCGGGCAACGAGAACGCCTGGTGCCCGCCGAACGCCCAGCACGCGCTGCGTCAGGCGAAGGTCCTCGGCGACAACGTGATCTCCGGCATGCGGGGCTTCCCGCAGAAGGAGTACAGCCACGCCAACAAGGGTGCGGTCGCCGGTCTCGGCCTGCACAAGGGCGTCGCGATGATCGTCATGGGCAAGATGAAGATCAAGCTCAAGGGTCGTCTCGCCTGGTACATGCACCGCGCGTACCACGGCATGGCGATGCCGACGTTCAACCGCAAGATCCGCGTCTTCGCGGACTGGACGCTCGCCATGTTCCTCAAGCGCGAGGTCGTCTCGCTCGGTGCCCTCGAAGCGCCGCGCGAGGAGTTCTACGAGGCGGCCAAGCCCGCTCCGAAGCCTCCGGTCGCGGCCGAGCCCGCTCCGGCGGTCAAGGCCGAGGAGAAGGCCAAGGCCTCCTGACCTCGCGTCACTGATCCACCCCGAAGGGGCCGCCCGCCATCCGTGGTGCGGGCGGTCCCTTCGGCGTTCCCGTGGGCCCGAGGGGCGCACACCCCTCGCGGAACTAGATGCCCCCGCCATCTATTTTGCCGATCCGTGACGCTGCAACGGGACTGCGCAGGTGGCTCTTTGGTGTTTACGTGGTGTTGGTCCGTTCCGGGATCCGGCCGATCTCACCACGGAGGTGTGCGCCATGCAGAACGCCGCACTGCGGCTGAAGAACCTCGCCGAGCAGCTCATGGGAGCCGCGCTGCCGGTGCGTATCCGCGCCTGGGACGGATCGGAGACCGGCCCGCCGGACGCCCCCGTCCTGGTCGTGCGCAACCGCCGCGCCCTGCGCCACCTGCTGTGGAAGCCGGGCGAACTGGGCCTGGCCCGCGCCTGGGTGGCCGGTGACCTGGACGTCGACGGGGACCTGTACGAGGTCCTGGACCGGATGGCCGAGTTCATCTGGGAGCGCGGCGACAACGCGAGGAACCTGCGGCAGTCCCTGCGCGACCCGCGCGTCCGCGCCGCCGCACGCTCCCTCTTCGCCCTCTCCGCCCCCTTCCTGCCGCCGGCCCCGCCGCCGGAGGAGATGCGCAGACACGGCCGCCTCCACCTGCACACCAAGGGCAGCGACCGGCAGGCCATCAGCCACCACTACGACGTCGGCAACGACTTCTACGAGCTGGTGCTCGGCCCCTCGATGGTCTACTCGTGCGCCTACTGGGAGTCGCCCGACGGCACCCTGGAGGACGCCCAGCGCGACAAGCTCGAACTCATCGCCCGCAAGCTCGACCTGAAGCCCGGCATGCGGCTGCTCGACGTCGGCTGCGGCTGGGGCTCCATGGCGATCCACGCGGCCCGCGAGCACGGCGTGAGCGTCGTCGGCGTCACGCTCTCCCAGGAACAGGCCGCGTACGCCAGGAAGCGCATCGCGGACGAGGGCCTCACCGACCGGATCGAGATCCGCGTCCAGGACTACCGCGACGTGCGCGACGGACCGTACGACGCGATCTCCTCGATCGGCATGGCCGAACACGTCGGCTCCGCGCGCTACTTGGAGTACGCCCACGACCTGCACGCCCTCCTGAAGCCCGGCGGACGGCTGCTCAACCACCAGATCGCGCGCCGCCCGCAGGCCGACGAATCGGCGTACACGGTCGACGAGTTCATCGACGCCTACGTCTTCCCGGACGGCGAGCTCGCGCCCGTGGGCACCACGGTGGACCTCCTGGAGCGCGCCGGGTTCGAGGTGCGCGACCTGGAGGCGATCCGTGAGCACTACGCCCTCACGCTGCGCCGCTGGGTCGCCAATCTGGAGGCGAACTGGGCTGCGGGCCAGCGGCTCACCTCGCCGGGGCGCGCCCGCATCTGGCGCCTCTACATGGCGGCGTCCGCCCTCGCCTTCGAGCGCAACCGCATCGGCGTCAACCAGGTCCTCGCCGTGAAGACTTCGGAGAGCGGTGCCTCGGGGATGCCGCTGCGGGCCAGGGAGTGGCGGTGATCTTCAGCCCGTACGGCGTCTGACGCCGCCCCCGCGCCGCGCCGCGCCAACGCCCTCGAGCGGGCCCCCGCCCGAGACCACGCCCGGGGCCCCTCTCCCACCTGCTTACCTGCTACTCGCTCTTGATGGCCTGCAACGGGTTCAGCCGCGCGGCGCTCCGCGCGGGCCACACCGCCGCGAGGACACCGACCAGGGCCGCGATGCCGAGGAAGACCGCGATCCTGCCGACCGGGACCTCCATGGCGTACGTGGAGACCGTGTCGGAGATCGTGCCGCCCGCGATCCAGCCGAGGAACAGGCCGAGGACGATGCCGAGCACCGCGCCGAAGAGCGAGATGATCACCGCTTCGAGGCGGACCATCTGCTTCACGTTCGCACGGTCGAGGCCGATCGCCCGCAGCATGCCGATCTCGTGCTTCCGCTCGAAGACCGACATCGCCAGGGTGTTGATGACGCCGAGCACCGCGATCAGGATGGCCATCGCCAGGAGGCCGTAGAGCATGTTCAGCATCATGTTGATGGCGCCCGCCACCTGGTTGCTGATGGCGTCCTTGTCCTGGATGGTGATCGCCGGGTTGTCGCCGAGCGCCTTGACGATGGAGTCCTCGGCCTTGTCGGAGGCGCCGTCCTTCATCTTCACGAGGACCTGCTTGTCGACGACCTTGTCGAGGTGCGGGTCGACGACCGAGGTGGCGGCGAAGACGCCGCTCAGCATCTCGTTGCCCTCGTAGACGCCGCCGACCTTCAGCTTGACCGTCTTGCTGTCGTCGTCGAACTCCACCGGGACGGTGTCGCCCGTCCTCAGGCCCTTGTCCTTGGCCATGTCACGGTCGATGAGCACCGAGTCGCCGCGCAGGGCGTCGATCGAGCCGCTGTCGAAGTCGAGGCCGACCAGCTTGTCGATGGTCTTCGGGTCGACGCCGGAGATCGTGGTGTACGAACCCGCGGCCTCGCCGTAGGCGCTGCGCACCGGGCTGCTCGCCTCGACGCCGGGCAGCTTGTCCAGCTTCTCGCGGACCTCGGGGGTCAGCGGCTGGAAGTTCGCCATGGAGACCGAGTAGTCGGCCTTCAGGGAGCCCGCCGCCATCTTGTTGATGGCCGTGCCCATGGACGTCGCGACGACCGTCATCGCCGTGATGAGGGTGAGGCCGATCATCAGGGCCGCGGCGGTGGACGCGGTACGGCGCGGGTTGCGCACCGAGTTGAGGCGGGACAGCTTGCCGGTGACGCCGAACGGCTTCAGGAGCGGGGCCGACGCGGCGATGAACGGGCGGGACAGGAGCGGCGTGAGGACGATGACGCCGATGAGGACGACGGCCGCGCCGCCGGACTTCACGTAGTTGTCCTCCATGAAGAGCATGAGCACACCGAGGGCCACGATCAGCGAGCCGATGGTGTTGCGGACGACGAGACCGCGCATGGTCGGCGTCGCGTGCACGCTGTTCATCGCGGCGACCGGCGGGATCCGCGCGGCGCGGCGGCCCGGCAGCCAGGCGGCCAGCATGGTCACGACCACACCGATCAGGAGCGCGACCACGATGGTCGTCGGGGCGACGACGAGCGGCCCGTCGGGCAGCGAGGCACCCGCGGAGTTCATCAGGGACTCCAGGCCCACGGCCACACCGATGCCGAGCGCGAAGCCCGTGACGGCGGCGACCAGGCCGACCAGGCCCGCCTCGATGAGCACGGAGCGCGTCACCTGGCGGCGCGAGGCGCCGACCGCGCGCATCAGGGCCAGTTCCTTGGTGCGCTGGGCGACCAGCATGGTGAAGGTGTTGGCGATGATGAAGATGCCGACGAAGAGCGCGATGCCCGCGAAGATCAGCAGGACCTGGCTCATCGACCTGGTCTGCTGCTCGATCATCGCGTCCTGGTCGTCGGAGAGCTGGCCGCCGGTGACGGCGTCCGTGTCCTTCGGCAGGATCTTCTCGACGGAGGACTTCAGGGCGGCCTCGGAGGTGCCCGCGGCGGCCTTCACGTCGATCTCGTCGTACGCGGTCTTGTTCAGCGCCTTGAAGGCGGTCGCGTTGTCCAGGACCACCAGGCTGCCGCCCGCGACGACACTGCCCTCGTCGGTGTCGAAGACGCCGCTGACCTTGGCTTCCCGCACCGGTCCGTCGGTGGAGTAGCGGACGGTCTCGCCCACCGTGAAGCCGGTGCGCTCGGCGGTACGGGAGTCGATGGCGATGTCACCCGCGGACTTCGGGGCGGCGCCCTTGGTGAAGTCGTACCGCGGGTCCTTGCCGTCCTTGCCCGGGTAGTAGTTGGCGCCGGTGGTGCCCCACTCGCCGCCGACCAGCTTGCCGTCCTTGTCGGCGAGCGCGGTGAAGCCGGAGACGGAGCCGATCGCGGAGTCGGCGCCGGGCAGCGACCCGGCCTTCTTCAGGAGACCGTCGGTGAGACGGCCGGGCCGCTTGGCGTCGCCGTCGCCGGACGAGGAGCCGCCGTCGGGCTGAATGGCGACGGAGACATGGTCGAAGCTCTTCGCCGACTTGTTCTTGTAGGCGTTGCCGAAGGTATCGGTGAAGACCAGGGTGCCGGAGACGAACGCGACGCCGAGCATGACGGCGAGCACGGTCATCAACAGCCTGGCCTTGTGCGCGAGCACGTTGCGCAGGGCGGTACGGAACATGGGTGTGAGTCCTGGTGGAAGATCGGGCCGGGGCTGGGTCGCCCCGTCAGGGGCGCGGGGAACTGCGCGACCAGCCACAGACGGCCCGCAGTCGAAGAACAGAGCGGCAGAGCGCTTGAGCAGAGCGCTTAGCTCGTCCGCCCCTTGGCGTCGAAGTGCTTCATCCGGTCGAGGACGCCGTCCGCGGTAGGCCGGTGCATCTCATCCACGACCCGCCCATCCGCAAGGAAGATCACGCGATCCGCGTACGACGCGGCCACCGGGTCATGCGTGACCATCACGACGGTCTGCCCGAGATCCCGCACGGAGTTCCGCAGGAACCCGAGAACCTCCGCGCCCGAGCGCGAGTCGAGGTTTCCCGTCGGCTCGTCACCGAAGATGATCTCCGGCTGCGAGGCGAGCGCACGGGCCACGGCCACGCGCTGCTGCTGACCGCCGGAGAGTTCGGTGGGCCGGTGGCTGAGCCGCCCGGAGAGGCCGACCATCTCGATGACCTGCTCCAGCCACCGCTTGTCCGGCTTGCGGCCCGCGATGTCCATCGGCAGCGTGATGTTCTCCAGCGCCGTCAGGGTCGGCAGCAGGTTGAACGCCTGGAAGATGAAGCCGATCTTGTCCCGGCGGAGCTTGGTGAGCTGCTTGTCCTTCAGCGTGGACAGCTCGGTCTCGCCGATCCGCACCGAGCCCGAGCTGAAGCTGTCCAGGCCCGCGACGCAGTGCATCAGCGTCGACTTGCCGGAGCCGGAGGGGCCCATGATCGCGGTGAACTCGCCCTGTCCGAAGTCGACGGAGACGTGGTCGAGGGCGACCACCTGGGTCTCGCCCTGTCCGTACACCTTGGAGAGGTCCGTGGCGCGCGCGGCCACGGCGGTGGCGCGGGCGGCGAAGGGGGTGGTGGTCACGGGGCGGTGCTCCTGTCGGGACGACGAGTGGGGACGTATTCCATCGTCATGGCCGATCCGCGCCGTGAAGTCAGCCGCTGTTCCGGTTCCCGAGGCCCTCTCCAGTCGGACTCGAGCGCCCTGCGTCATACCTGGGGATGACGGGCGTCCCTGACTGCGGAACCGGGACGGTGATCGCGCCGGGCGGCTAAATTCCGTCATTCCGTGCAGAGGCCCATGAGACCGGCCGACAGTGGGGAAAGGCCTCCGGCAAGTACCGATGGACCGTACCCGTGGCTGATGCACCCTCAGACGTCAATAAAATAAGACAACATCGGGCTGTCCTTCCGCTGTTCGGGGGATGCCTCCCGATAGGGTCGAATCCTGAGATGCGGACCCACGGCCTGCCCGGATGGTGGAATGCAGACACGGCGAGCTTAAACCTCGCTGCCCCTCGGGGGCGTGCCGGTTCGAGTCCGGCTCCGGGCACCTCCGTCCCCACGAAGAGAGCGCCGCCGAAGATCACGGGCGTGGCGGTCAACACCGTTGCGAGACGCTTGAACTGACGCCCCATCAGACACTTGCCCCCCCCGCGACAGGGCGCTGCTCGAACAGTGGCCCTACGGCAGCCGCACGGCGTTGAAGCGGCCCGCGGTGTGCAGGTCGGTCTCGATCGCCGCCGCGGTCTCGCGCAGCGCGGGGAGCAGGGCGTCGCGGGTCTCCCGCAGCGGCCCCGGGCCCGCGTGCTGCGCCACGTTCAGCGCCGCCACCACGCGGCCCTCCGCGTCCCTGACCGGGACCGCGACCGAGCGCAGGCCCTCCTCCAGCTCCTGGTCGGCGGTGGCGTACCCGTCGGCGGCCACCCGGTCGAGGATCCGGCCGAGCGCGCCGGGGTCCGTCACGGTGTGCGGGGTGAGGGCGCGCGGCGGGGCCGCCGTGAGGAGGCGGGTGCGCTCCCGCGCGGGGAGCCCGGCGAGGAGGACGCGCCCCATGGCCGTGGCGTACGCGGGGAAGCGGGTGCCGACCGTGATGCGGACGCTCATCACGCGGACCGTCGCCGCCCGCGCGACGTAGAGGATGTCCGTCCCGTCGAGGACCGTCACCGACGCCGACTGGTGCACGCGGTCCGCGAGGTCGCGCAGATGCGGCTCGGCGAGTTCGGCGAAGCCGAGCCGGGACAGGGCCGCGTGGCCCAGCTCCAGGATGCGGGGGAGCGGCCGGTGGAGGCGCCCGTCGTGCGCCGCGTACCCCTCCTGCTCCAGGGTGTGCAGACAGCGCCGCGCGGTGGCCCGGGGCAGGCCCGTGGCCGCGGCGAGCGCGGTCAGCGGCAGGCCGTCGCCGCGGGCCTCGCCCAGGGCGCGCAGGACGGCGAGGCCGCGGGCCAGGGACTGCAGGAAACCGGGCCCGAGCTCGGCCTTGGCCGCCGCCGGGTCGGGGGCCTGGGAGTGCGCCGACTCGTCGGCGGGCGGCGGCAGTCCGGGACCCGCGGGCCGCGCGTCCCCCGCCAGGTCCGCCAAGTGCTTCGCCTCCGCGCGCAGGCGCGGCAGGACCGCGGAGGCTAGGTCGTCCGCCGTGTGTCTGCTGGTGTGGCTCACCGCCGACAGGGCGTACCGGACCCGCCCTTCGGTGTCGCGCACCGGGACCGCCACCGCGATCAGGCCCGGCTCGATCAGCTGGTCGTCCAGGGCCCAGCCCGTCGAGCGCGAGTGCGCCACGCGGTCCGCGAGGTCGGGCAGGTCCGACGGGGCGGGTCCCGGCGGCAGCGCGGGGAAGGCGCCCTCCGCGGGCCCTGCGGCCGTCCGGGCCCGCCACGCGGCCCACTCCGCCGCGTCCCACGCGTCGGCGAACAGCGCGCCGGGGGCGCAGCGCTCCGGCGGCAGCAGGTCCCCGATGCGGAACGCCACCGACATCGCGCGGCGCCGCGCGGCCTGGGTCACGAAGCGGACGCCGTCGCCGTCGGGCACGGCGAGGGACACCGACTCGTCGAGCTCGTCCGCGAGCCGGGCGGTGCGCGCGGCGACCTCGCCGGTCAGGCCGCTGGCCGCGAGATAGGCGTTGCCGAGCTCCATGAGGCGGGGGGTGAGGCGGAGTTCCTGGCCGTGTGCGCGTACGTAGCCGATCCGGACCAGGGTCGCCACGACCCGGTCGACCGTGGCGCGGGCCAGGCCCGTGGCGCGTGCGAGATCGCCGGCGCGTGCCCCGTCCCGTGCGGTGAGCGCGCGCAGGACGGCGAGGCCGCGCTCCAGGGGACGTACGGACTCTTCCGGCATCGCGCCGCTCCTCGTGGCTCGTGAAATCGGGTGCCGCAGGACCGTTGACAGCGCACAGCCGTGCCCAGAGACTCCCGTCAGCACATTATGAACGAAAGTTCACCAGGCGAACAAGGCGAGGGAGTCATCGATGCGCACCACCGTCGGAATCATCGGAGCGGGACCTGCCGGACTGCTCCTCGCCCGGCTCCTGCACCGCGCCGGCATCGACTCCGTCGTCCTGGAGAGCCGCGACCGCGGCTATGTGGAGCGGCGCCAGCGCGCCGGGATCCTGGAACAGGGCACCGTCGACGTGCTGCGCGAGGCGGGCGCGGGGGCCCGCATGGACCGCGAGGGCCTGCCGCACGACGGCATCGAGCTGCGCTTCGACCGCCGCAGGCACCGCGTCGACTTCCCCGCGCTCACCGGCGGCAGGTCCGTGACGGTCTACGCCCAGACCGAGATCTGCAAGGACCTCATCGCCCTCCAGCTCGCCGAGGGCGGCCCGCTGCTCTTCGAGGCACAGGCGCTGGCCGTGGAGGGCGCCGACAGCGAGAGCCCCCGGATCCGCTTCCGGCACGAGGGACGCGAGGACACCCTCCAATGCGACTACGTGGTGGGCTGCGACGGCTTCTGGGGCGTGGCCCGCACCGCGATACCCGAGGCGGTCTCCCGGACCTTCGAGCGCACGTACCCCTTCGGCTGGCTCGGCATCCTCGCCGATGTGCCGCCCTCCCACGACGAGCTGGTCTACGCCCGCCACGACCGCGGCTTCGCCCTGCTCTCCATGAGGTCGCCGTCCGTCACGCGCGCGTACCTCCAGGTTCCGGACGGCACGGACGCCGCCGACTGGAGCGACGAGGAGATCTGGGACGAGCTGGACCGGCGCCTGGAGACGGACGACCCGGCCTGGACGCTGCGGCGCGGACCCGTCACCGCCAAGTCCGTCACGCCCATGCGCAGCTACGTCCACGAACCCATGCGCCACGGGCGGCTCTTCCTCGCCGGGGACGCCGCGCACATCGTCCCGCCGACCGGCGCGAAGGGCCTCAACCTCGCGGTCGGCGACGTCGTCACGTTCGCCCGCGCGCTGACCCTGCTGCGCGACAAGGGCGACGCGAGCCGCCTCGACGCGTACTCCGAGACCTGCCTGCGCCGCGTCTGGCAGGCCGAGCGCTTCTCGTACGCGATGACGACCATGCTGCACCGCGCCCCCGACGCCACCCCCTTCGACGACCGCATCCAGCTGGCCCGGCTCGACCGGATCACCACCGCGCGCTCCGCCGAGGCCGACCTCGCGGACGGCTACACCGGATTCCCCCTCGACTGACCGGACCGACCGACCAGAAGGAAGCCCGTGAACGCTGTGCCCCCTCCTGAGCGCACCTTCAGATCCGTCGCGCCCGTCATCGCCCTGTGCTGGCTCGTCGTCTTCTTCGACGGCATGGACGTCAACATCTACGGCGCTGTGATGCCGCACCTCATCGACGACCCCGACCTCGGCTTCACCACGTCCACCGCGGGCACCATCGGCTCCTGGACCACCTTCGGCATGCTCGTCGGCGCGCTCGGCTGCGGCACGTTCACCGACTGGGCCGGGCGCAAGCCGATGGTGACGGGCAGCGTCGTCCTCTTCTCGCTGGGCTCCGCGCTGTGCGCGCTCGCGCCGAGCGCCGCCGTCTTCGGCGCCGGACGCTTCGTCTCCGGGCTCGGGCTCGGCGGGCTCATGCCGATCGGGCTCGCGATCGTCGCCGAGTTCGCGCCGCCGCGCAGGGCCGCGCTCGCCACCGGCCTGATGATGACCTCGTACCACGCGGGCGGCATGGCGGCGACGGGCCTCGGGCTCGCGCTCGGCCCCGACCACGGCTGGCGCGTCGTCTTCTGGACCGGCGTCATACCGGCGCTCGTCGCGGTCCCGCTGGTCCTGAAGTGGCTGCCCGAGTCGCCCGGCGTGCTGCTCGCCAAGGGACGTACGCGCGAGGCGGAGGCGGTCGCCGCCCGCTATCTGCTGCCCGACCCGACGGCCGCCGAAGCCCCCGAGGCCGGCGCGAAGGGCCGCTTCTCCGCCGTCGCCGCGCTCTTCGGACCCGGCAGGCGCCTCGCCACCCCGCTGATGTGGATCGCCTCCTTCGCCGGACTGCTCCTCGTCTACGGCGTCTCCACCTGGCTGCCCGAGCTGATGCGCGCCTCCGGCTACTCCCTCTCCTCCTCCGTCACCTTCCTGATGGTGATCAACGCGGGCGGCATCGTCGGCATGCTCGTCGCCGGGCGCACCGCGGACCGCTTCGGGGCGGTCAAGGTCTCCGCGGTCTGGTTCCTGCTCACCGCGTGCGGCGCCTTCCTGCTCAAGGCCCAGCTGCCGCTCGGCGTCGCCTACGCCGTCGTCTTCGTCACCGGCATCTGGCTCTTCTCCGCGCAGGTCATGGTGTACGCGGCCGCCCCCTCCGTCTATCCGCCGGCGCAGCGCGCCACGGGGCTCGGCTGGGTCACCGGAGTCGGGCGCACCGGCGCGGTCGTCGGACCCTGGCTCGGCGGCGCGGTCGTCGCGGGCGGCAACGCCTCACTCGGCTTCACCACGTTCGCGGTCGCCGCGGTCCTCGGCGCCGTCGCCATCTCGCTGGTGCCACTCGTGCGGCGGAACGATTCCGATCCGGGAACAGTGCGGGCGGTCCCGCACGTTCTCGGTCACAGGGAGGGAAAGATCCTCCCCAAGCACTAGGCTCATCCCTTTGCCTACGCATTACTCTTGAACCAAAGCCACGCTCGGTGGCCATGGAGGAGTGAAATGAGGAGCAGTAACCCGGTCTTCTCGCGACGGGGGTTCAGCCGCGACAACGGCTTCGCCGGCTTCGGCCAGCAGCCGCAGGCCGGGGGACCCGCAGGCGCGACCCAGACCCAGCAGGGCAACCCGTACGCGCAGGGCAATCCGTACGCCGGCGGCCAGCAGGCCCCCGCGGGCAACCCCTACGCCACCAACCCGTACGCCCAGCAGGACGTGCAGTACGGCGCGCCCCAGGCGCCCGTGACGACCGCGGGCCGCATGACGATGGACGACGTCGTCATGCGCACCGCCACCACGCTCGGCACGCTCGTGGTCACGGCCGCGCTCGCCTGGGCGCTGCTGCCGGTGGACGACGCCAACATCAGCAAGTCGTACGGCATCGCGATCGGTGCCGGCCTCATCGCGATGGTGCTCGGCCTGGTCCAGGCCTTCAAGCGCAAGGCGTCCCCCGCGCTGATCCTGACGTACGCGGCGCTGGAGGGTGTCTTCCTCGGCGTCGTCTCCAGCGTCGTCGACAACCGCATCGCGAGCGGCGCGGCCATGCAGGCCGTGCTCGGCACGATGGCCGTCTTCATCGGCGTCCTCGTGGCGTACAAGGCGGGCTGGATCCGCGTCAACCGTCGCTTCTACGGCTTCGTGATGGCCGCCGCGATGGGCTTCCTGCTGCTGACCGCCGTGAACCTGCTGTTCGCGGTCTTCGGCGGCGGTGACGGTCTCGGCTTCCGCAGCGGTGGCCTCGGCATCGTCTTCGGCATCGTCGGCATCCTGCTCGGCGCGTGCTTCCTGGCCCTGGACTTCAAGCAGGTCGAGGACGGCATCGCGTACGGCGCGCCGAAGGAAGAGGCCTGGCTCGCCGCGTTCGGTCTGACGATGACGCTCGTCTGGATCTACATGGAGTTCCTGCGCCTGATCGCCATCTTCTCCGGCAACGACTGACGCAGCTGACGGCCGAAGGGCCCGCGGACCGATTCCGGTTCGCGGGCCCTTCGCCGTATGGGAGAGGGATTTTTCGGGGGGTGTGGATCAGAGGAACTTGCGGGCGGCCCGCCTCAGGTCGTACTCGTGGATGATGGCTTTCGCATGGCCGTACGCGAGGTTGTGTTCGGCGCGGAGCCAGCTGACCTTCTCCTCGAAGCGGAAGAGAGAGGGGCCTTCGTCCACGGCGCGCAGCCAGTCGGAGACTTCACGACCGGTGCAGTGGGGGATTCGGGCGAGCAGGTTGCGGTGGGTCTCCTCGGAGAAGACTTGGGACATCGGCGCCTCCGGACGCGTCGCGATGTGTTCCGTCCTTCACGCCACCGTGCCTGAGCGTTGGGGCGTTGGCAACAGTCGCGGAAAGGCGCATAAGGTCGCGGGGTGCTCGATACGACGCCTTTGACGGCCGCAGTGGACCATTTCGCCGACCGCCTGCGGGCCGCGCCGCAGAGCAGACTGCAGCGCGGCGCGGCGACCGAAGCGCTCGCTCTGGCCAGGGAGTTGGCGGTGCGCGCGCAGCGCATCGAGGAGCCGGGCGCGCAGCCGCGGGAGATGCCGGACGCCGGGATGTTCGCCGCCGCCGACCAGATCACCGTCGCGGGGCGGGACTTGGCCCTCGTCCTGGAGGACCCCGCCGGGCTCGCCGAGGCCCTCGAACTGGTGGCCCAGGCGCAGAAGCGGGCCGGGGTGTAGTCGCCGCTACAGCGGCTCGGCGTACCAGCGGCGGTGGGTGAGCGGCTCGGCGTACCAGCGGCGGTGGGTGAGCGGCTCGACGCACAGGACGGCGGCGCCCGCGACCACGCCCACCAGGAGGGCGGCCGGGCCGCCGCCGCCCAGGAGCGTGCCCGCGCAGGCGGCCGCGACGACCAGCGGGCGCAGCAGGACGAGCGGGCCGAGGCCCACGACCATGGCGAGCGTGCTCGCCCGGAACGGCAGGACGAAGTAGCCGACGAGCGTGACCAGGACGACGGCGGCGTAGGCGGCGAGCGGCAGCAGGAAGCCGGTGCCGCCGTCGGCCAGCTCGGCGTACGCGGCGTTCCGGTCGGCCGCGCACAGGAGCAGCGCGCAGGCCGTCGCCACGGGCACGAGCAGCAGTACGGCGCCGACCGCGAGGCCGCGCAGCCCGGACCGTACGGCGGCGCGGCGCTTGCGGATGCGGGCGTCGCGTCCGGCGTACGCGCGAAAACCGCTGAACGCGGCGTCGATCAGGCCGAGGGCCAGCAGCGGCAGGGCGGGCCCCATCACGCCGCCGCGCCGAACCGGCCGGACGCCGCCAGGTGTTCGGGGCCGACGAGCCTGCGTGCGGCGCGGCCGAGGGAGCGGCGCAGGGGGGCCTCCAGGTGCGGGCGTACGCCCACGACGGGGCGCAGGGTGGTGCAGAAGGGGTTGGAGAGGGTGCGGGGCTCGTAGACCAGCGGGCGCATCCCGGGGACCGTCGCGGCGCGCAGCAGGGTCTCGTCGGTGTGGGCGCGGCGGGCGGACGCGACACCGTCGTGGCGGCCCAGCGGATGGCGCATGCGGGCGCGGTGGAACACCCAGGCACCGATGGGTGCCAGCGACGTCGCGGCGATGTCGAAGTGGCAGAACGCCAGCGCGGGGGTGGCCGCCTGGGTCCGGAAGAACTCGGCGAGCGCGGGGCCGCGGAAGTGGTGCAGGACGCCCGTCGAGACGTACACGGTGGCGGCCTCCGGCAGGTCGAAGGCGTTGCCGTGCACGAAGCGGCAGTCCAGGCCCTCGGCGCGGGCCAGCCGTTCGGCCTCGTCGGCCAGGGCGGCGTTCAGGTCCACGCCGATGAGTTCGACGTCCGGGCCGAGGGCGCGGGTGGCCGCGAGATGGCGGACGAGGTGGCCGAGGCCGCAGCCGATGTCCACGAGGCGGAGGGGGCCGCCGCGGGCTGCTCCGCCGTCGCTCGTCCGGATCGCTTCGAGGAGCGGGCCGAGCAGGTGCAGGAGGCGGTCGCCGATGCGCAGCTCTTCGCTGAGGCGCTGCATTTCCGTGTGCACGGAGATCAGGAGGCGGTCCACGTGGTGCGGGTCGAGTGTGCCCTGCTCGTCCACGGGGAGCCGCTCCACGATGCGGGCGGCTCTTCTGTCTCCTGCCTCGTGGAGCCGGTGGATCACGTCGGCGCGGTGCACCGGTAGGCGATTTCCGCTGCGCGGGGCTGTCGCTGTGATCAGGTCGGATATCTCTAGGTGCGGCACGGGATGACCCTAAGGGGTTGCCCCGGTGGGTGATGTGGCGTCTGCGGGTGCTTTGTGGCTGAGCGCGCAGTTCCCCGCGCCCCTGACGGGGCCCCGGAAGCCCTACACCGAAGCGATGACCCGGTCCGCCAGGATGTAGACGTTCTCCGTGCCGCACTCGAACGTCAGGGCGTACGCGCCCGAGACGCCGGAGCCGCCGAGGAGGACCGGGGCGTGGCCGTCGCGGAGGGCGCCGGCGAGCAGTTCGGCGGTCTCGCGGTGGCCCGGGGTCATGCACAGCGTCGTACCGTCCGCGAAGACGTAGACGTCGAGGGTGCCGAGTGGTCCGGGGCGGACGTCGGCGAGGGCGGTGCGGGCGTCGGCCAGCTCTTCGAGACAGGCCACCGTGCGCTCGTGGTCGCCGTGCCCCTCGGCGGCCGGTGCCTGCACCGGCACGAAGTCCGGGTGCGAGGGGTGGCGGCGGCGGGCGGCGGCCAGCTCGGGGGAGTCCCCGGCGAACTCGTCGGCCGCCGGGTCGGCGAACGGCTCGATGACCGGCTCCAGGCTGTCCGACTCGATACCGGCGAAATCGGCCTGCCGGGGCAGGAAGAGCTCGTCGGCGATGCCGTCGTGGATGCCCGGCAGACCGCTGAGCAGCGACGGCGCGTCCGAGGCGTCGCGGGCCTCCTGGGCGGCCCAGAACGCGCGCGCCTCGGCCAGCTCGCGCTCCCGCTCCTCGGCCAGCGCCTCGGCCACGGCCGCGCGTATCTCATCGGTGTCCGGCGTGCTGCGGGCGCCCGGCACCGTGGGGTGCGGTCCGCTCGCGGCACGGCTGTCGGCCAGCTCGGTGCGCAGGGCCGTGAGCTGCTTCCGGAGCCCGTACACGGCGTGCAGGGCGGCGGCGCCCACGGCCGTGGCAGCGGCCGTGGAGAGCAGCAGGGCAAGAGGCATGGCGCTCACTGACGTACTCCCGGTTTCAAGTCGACCCCCGACTTCCTACATCAGCTTGAAGCCTGCACGATCCACCTGTCAGTGCATTACGTCACGAATTGGACAGGTCTTTGGGCCCAGTGTTTATCCACAGATGCGCTCTGAGCTGGGCATATGTATCTCCCCCAGGAGATAGGTCACATCCTGGGGGAGATTGGGTCACGAACAGATGCAGAGACTGAGCGTCAGTTCTGTGAACTGTGTGTCAGCGAAACGCGGGCCTAGCTGAGGCGCTCGATCACCATCGCCATGCCCTGGCCGCCGCCCACGCACATCGTCTCCAGGCCGAACTGCTTGTCGTGGAACTGGAGGGAGTTGATGAGCGTGCCGGTGATGCGGGCGCCGGTCATGCCGAAGGGGTGGCCGACCGCGATGGCGCCGCCGTTGACGTTCAGCTTGTCGAGCGGGATGTCCAGGTCGCGGTAGCTCGGGATCACCTGGGCGGCGAAGGCCTCGTTGATCTCGAACAGGTCGATGTCGTCGACGGTGAGACCGGCCCGCTGCAGGGCCTGCCTGGACGCCTCGACCGGGCCGAGGCCCATGATCTCCGGGGACAGGCCGGTCACGCCGGTGGAGACGATGCGGGCGAGCGGGGTCAGGCCGAGCTCGCGGGCCTTGGTGTCGCTCATGATCACGAGGGCGGCGGCGCCGTCGTTCAGCGGGCAGCAGTTGCCCGCGGTGACCAGGCCGTCGGGGCGGAAGACGGGCTTGAGGCCCTCGACGCCCTCCATGGTGACGCCCGCGCGCGGGCCGTCGTCCTTGCTGACGACGGTGCCGTCGGGGGTGGTGACCGGGGTGATCTCCCGCTCCCAGAAGCCGTTCTTGATGGCTTCCTCGGCGAGGTTCTGCGAGCGGACGCCGAACTCGTCCATGTCCTTGCGGGTGACGCCCTTGGCGCGGGCCAGGTTCTCCGCGGTCTGCCCCATCGCGATGTACGCGTCCGGGACCAGGCCGTCCTCGCGCGGGTCGTGCCAGGTGGAGCCCTCGGACTCGGAGACGGCCTTGGTACGGGCCTCGGCCTCGGCGAAGAGGGGGTTGTGGGTGTCGGGCAGGCCGTCGGAGGAGCCCTTCACGCTGCGCGACACCATCTCGACGCCCGCCGAGATGAACACGTCGCCCTCGCCCGCCTTGATGGCGTGCAGGGCCATGCGGCTCGTCTGCAGGGACGAGGAGCAGTAGCGGGTGATCGTGCAGCCGGGCAGGTGGTCCATGCCCATCTGCACGGCCACGATGCGGCCCAGGTTGTGCCCCTGTTCGCCGCCCGGCAGGCCACAGCCGAGCATCAGGTCGTCGATGTCCCTGGGGTCGAGCTCCGGCACCTTGGCGAGGGCGGCCTCGATGATCGTGGCGGTCAGGTCGTCCGGGCGCAGATCCTTCAGCGAGCCCTTGAAGGCGCGGCCGATCGGGGTGCGGGCGGCAGAGACGATCACGGCTTCGGGCATCGTGACTCCAGTGACGAGGGGGGCAGGGCTCCCTGTGAAGTTACCCGCACGTATTGCCCACGGTCACGGGGTCGCACATGTGACGCGGACCGCATTTCTAAGCGGACGCTCAGGCCGCGCGGGGGTGCGTTTTCACCTGCGGGCCGGTGGGGGCTTGTCGCGCAGTTCCCCGCGCCCCTTTCAGGGGCACCCCTCGGCGCCGGGCGGGGCGGACTACCTAGGGGCGCGGGGAACTGCGCGAGCAACCCCCACCGCCCCGCAGCCGAAAACGCACCCTCACTGGGGCAACGGTGACGCCTCAGGAGTCTGGATGCGCCGCCGCCGACGGCGCTTGAGGAGGGCCCACGGCCCCCGAGGCCCCGTCGGCATCGCGGCAGTGACCTCCGTGCCGCCCTCGGAGGCAGCCTGCGCCGCCGCCCGGGCGACCGGCAGGAACCCCTCGCGCCGCGAGACGTCGGGCCGCTCCTCCTCGGGCCACAGGCCGAGCGCCGCGCACAGCGTCGGCAGGACCGCCATGGCCGCCGTCGCATACCCCTCCGCGGAGGGGTGGTAGTTGTCGGGACCGAACAGCTCCCGCGGATTCGCCGCGAACTCGGGACCGAGCAGATCGCCGAGCGACACCGTCCGCCCGCCCTGCTCGACCACGCCGATCGTCTGCGCCGCGGCCAGCTGCCGCGAGACCCGGCGGGCCAGCCACCGCAGCGGCTGGTAGACGTTCTCGACCGTGCCGAGGTCGGGACACGTCCCGACGACCACTTCCGACCCGGCCGTACGCAGCCGGCGTACCGCCGAGGAGAGATGCCGCACCGAACGCGTCGGCGGCATCCGGTGCGTCACGTCGTTCGCGCCGATCATCACCACGCACACGTCCGGCACCCAGGCCGGATCCGAGAGGATCAGCGTCACCTGCCGGTCCAGGTCGTCCGACTGGGCGCCCGGCAGTGCCACGTTCCGCAGGTCGACGGGCCGCTCCGCGACCGCGGCGAGCCCGGAGGCGAGCAGCGCCGCCGGGGTCTGCCTGGCCCGGTGCACGCCCTGGCCCGCGGCCGTGGAGTCCCCGAGCATCGCGAACCGCACCGGTTCGAAGGAGGCGGGGCGGTCCGCGAAGGCGCGGCCGTAGCGGCCGTCGGCCCGTGGCGGATCCCCGTGCGCCCCGCCGCCCACGGACCGCTTCGCCAGCTGCACCTCGGCGAGCACCACGCCCACCGTGGCGGCCCCGAGCAACCCGATGCCGCCGCCGCCGTACGCCGCGCCCGCGGCGATCCGCCGTGCCACCCTCGCCCTCGACATGCCCTGCAGCCACCTCCTCGTGCCGTACCGCTTCATACGGCCGTACATCCACTCATTGCCCCGTAAGCACGGTCGGCCAATCGCAAGCGGAGGTGAACGGATGAGCAGGAGCCTTAGGCTGACCGCACCAATTCGTCGCACTACATCGCAGCCCGGAGACAACGGTGCAATTCCACGACTCGATGATCAGTCTCGTCGGCAACACCCCGCTGGTGAGGCTCAACAACGTGACCGCGGGCATCCAGGCGACCGTCCTGGCCAAGGTCGAGTACTTCAACCCTGGCGGATCCGTGAAGGACCGCATCGCGCTGCGCATGATCGAGGCGGCCGAGCAGAGCGGGGAGCTGAAGCCCGGCGGCACCATCGTCGAGCCCACCTCCGGCAACACCGGGGTCGGTCTCGCCATCGTGGCCCAGCAGAAGGGCTACAAGTGCATCTTCGTCTGCCCCGACAAGGTCTCTCTCGACAAGATCAACGTCCTGCGCGCGTACGGCGCCGACGTAGTGGTCTGCCCCACGGCCGTCGACCCCGAGCACCCGGATTCGTACTACAACGTCTCCGACCGCCTCGTACGCGAGACGCCCGGCGCCTGGAAGCCCGACCAGTACAGCAACCCGAACAACCCGCTCTCGCACTACCACTCCACGGGCCCCGAGCTCTGGGAGCAGACGGAGGGGAAGATCACCCACTTCGTCGCGGGCATCGGCACCGGCGGCACGATCTCCGGTACGGGCGGCTATCTGAAGGAGATCTCCAAGGGCGCGGTCACCGTCGTCGGTGCCGACCCCGAGGGGTCCGTGTACTCCGGCGGCTCCGGGCGCCCGTACCTCGTCGAGGGCGTCGGTGAGGACTTCTGGCCGACCGCGTACGACCGCAATGTGACCGACGAGATCGTCGCGGTGTCCGACAAGGACTCCTTCCAGATGACCCGGCGCCTCGCCAAGGAGGAGGGGCTGCTCGTCGGCGGTTCCTGCGGCATGGCCGTCGTGGCGGCGCTGCGGGTCGCCGAGCGGCTCGGCCCCGACGACGTCGTCGTCGTGCTGCTGCCCGACTCGGGCCGCGGCTACATGAGCAAGATCTTCAGCGACGAGTGGATGAACGACTACGGCTTCCTGGAGCAGGCCGGGGACCAGCCGAAGGTCGGCGACGTGCTGCGCCGCAAGGAGGGCGGCGAGCTGCCCTCGCTGGTCCACATGCACCCCGAGGAGACCGTCGGCGAGGCCATCGAGGTCCTTCGCGAGTACGGCGTCTCGCAGATGCCGATCGTGAAGCCGGGCGCGGGCCACCCCGACGTGATGGCCGCGGAGGTCATCGGCTCGGTCGTCGAGCGCGAGCTGCTCGACGCGCTGTTCGCGCAGCGCGCCTCGCTCTCCGACCCGCTGGAGAAGCACATGTCGGACCCGCTGCCGCAGGTCGGCTCCGGTGAGCCGGTGGCGGACCTGATGTCGGTGCTCGGCGGCGCCGACGCGGCGATCGTCCTGGTCGAGGGCAAGCCGAAGGGCGTCGTGAGCCGGCAGGACCTGCTCGCGTTCCTCGCGGAGCAGCAGGGGCAGTGAGGCCCTCGTGACCTCGGTGGGCCGGGGCCGGTGGGCGAACTCCGCAGAAGGTAGAAGTACGAACTTCGCGGAAGTGGTACGAGCGCGACACGTCCGCGCAGCACCCGCTTAACACGGCTCCGGCACATTGGTGGGTGTCGGCGTCAGGAACTCCGGAGCGGCTCCCGGATCCATGGACGCCTGGACGTGGCCTGGCCCTGACCCGGTGCGCGTCCCTCGCGGGGATCGCCGTCGTCCCGCCCCCTGGGTTTCCGGGGGTGCGGCGGTCCCCGCGGTATCGCTCCGCTGGGTTGGGCGGATTTCTTCTGCGGCTTCGGTGGGGGCTTGGCGCGCAGTTCCCCGCGCCCCTGACGGGCGCGCCCGCGCGGCGGAGCCGCATATGTCACAGCCCCGCGCCCCTTACGGGGCGCCACCTCAGCGTCCCGCGTGCGGCGGGCTCAGTCGTCCCACTCCGAGGTGCGTTCCCGGCGCCGCTGCCCGAAGTGCGCACCGCGGACCGCCTGCACCGCGTTGATGCCGACGATGCCCGCCCAGGTGGTGAACAGGCCCGGCATGCCGGCGTTGACCACGCCGATCGCCGACAGCGGGACCGCGAGGATCAGGGAGATGACGCCGAAGCCGAAGCGCTCGGCCCACGAGTCGACGGGGCTCGAGGGGGAACGGGCGCCGCGGGCGACGACCATCTGCTGCTCGGCGAGATGGCGCCGCATGCGGCGGTCGAGGGTGCCGTCGAGGCGCTGCTCGACCTTCCCGAGGAACGAGTCGACCAAGGCGGAGTCGTACTCTTCGCCGAGCTCTCTGCGGGCGTGCAGAGTGGCGTCGAGTTCCTTCTTGAGTTCGGCGTCACGGGCTTCCATACCCGTTTACGTTACGGCGCGGCGGCCTCGGGGGCGGTGGGGCTAACCCCCCTTTCCTGCCGGGGCCCACCCCCCGATTCCGGGGCGTTCCGCCTGGCCAGCGCCCAGTACAGCACCGCGGGCACCAGCAGCCCCACGAGCCACGAGATGTCGGCGCCGCCGAGCGGATCGACCAGCGGTCCCGTGTAGAAGTGCGTGACGAGGAACGGCAGCTGGGCGAGCAGTCCCACGCCGTAGACGAGGAGCGCGTCCCAGCGCCAGGCGCCGTAGCGGCCGCGCGGGTCGAAGAGGGCGGGGATGTCGTACCGCTCGCGCGAGATCAGGTAGTAGTCGACCAGGTTGATCGCCGACCAGGGCGTGAAGAAGGTCAGCAGGAACAGCAGGAAGTCCTTGAAGGACGCCAGGAAGCTGTCCTTGCCGAGCAGCGCGACCGCGGTGCCCGCCACCATGATCACGGCGATGTACGCGGCCCGTCCGCGCGGCCCGATCACCTTCTGGCCGCGGAAGCCGCTGATGCTCGTGACCATCGACATGAAGCCGCCGTAGGTGTTGAGCACGTTGATGGTCAGCTTGCCGAGCGCGATCACGAAGTAGAGGAAGGAGGCGATCAGGCCGGTGCCGCCGAGGCCGACGACATAGCCGACCTGGTTGGCGAGGAAGGCGTCCCCCGCGCTCGCCGCCACCAGGACCCCGAACGTCATCGACCACTGCGAGCCGAGCGCCGAGCCCGAGAGCGTCCACCAGAAGGTGGCCTTCGCCGACGTCGTACGCGGCAGATAGCGCGAGTAGTCCGCGACGTAGGGCCCGAAGGCGAGCTGCCAGGACGCCGAGAGGGAGACGGCGAGCAGGAACATCGGCAGGTCGAAGTGGGCGTCGGAGAGCAGGTCCGAGAGGTCCACGCGGTCCAGGAGGCGGATGCCGAGGTAGATGAACGCGAGTGCGCAGATCACGCTCGCCACCCGGCCGAGGGCGTGGATGACGCGGTAGCCGACCGCGGCCATGACCGCCGTGACCACGGCGAAGATCACGATGCCGGTGGTGTCGTTCGTGTGCGTGAGCTCGGCGGTGGCCTGCCCGGCGAGGACACTGCCGCTCGCGAAGAACCCGACGTACATCAGGATCACGAGGAGCAGCGGGACGACCGCGCCCTTCACGCCGAACTGGGCGCGGGACTGGATCATCTGGGGCAGCCCCAGCTTCGGGCCCTGCGCCGAGTGCAGGGCCATCACCGCGCCGCCGAGCAGATTGCCGAGCACGAGGCCGACGATCGACCACACCACGTCGCCGCCGAAGACGACGGCGAGCGCTCCCGTGACGACCGCGGTGATCTGCAGGTTGGCGCCGAGCCAGAGGGTGAACTGGCTGAACGCGGTGCCGTGCCGTTCGTCGTCGGGGACGACGTCGATGGAGCGCCGCTCCACGAGATCCTCTGCTGCCATGATCCGCTGAACCCCCTGCTGTGCCGAGTGAGTTGGTGCGTTCCTTGAGTTGGTGCGTTCCTGCGCCGGCTACTTCTTGGTGATGCCGTGCTGCTGCGCCCAGTCCTGGGCCACGTCCTCCGGGTCCTTCTTGTCCTTGTCCACCAGGCGGTTGAGTTCGGTGAGGTCCTCGGTGGTCAGGAGTGCGCCCAGGCGTGCGAGCGCCTTGCGTACGGTCGAGTCGGCCTTGCGGTCGGCGATGAGCGGGACGACGTGCTGGCCCGGGATGAGGTTCTTGGGGTCGGTGAGGACGACCCACTTCTCGGCGGCGATGTCGGTGTCGGTGGTGAACAGGTTCGCGACGTCGACGTCGCCCTTGCGCAGCGCGCCCTTCACCAACGGGCCCGAGGAATCGAGGGACTTGAACTCCTTGAACTCCACGCCGTAGACGTCCTTGAGGCCGACCGCGCCCACCGTGCGCTTCTTCACCTCGGGGGCGGCGCCGATGACGAGCTTGCCGTCGTGCTCGGCCAGGTCGGCCAGCGACTTGAGGCCGTACTCCTGCGCGGTGTCGCGCGTGACGACGAAGGCGTCGGAGTCCTCGGCGCGCCCGTAGGGGAGGATCTGCAGTCCGCGCGGGAGGCGTACGGCGAGCGCGTTCTGCATCTCGCCCTCCTCCGTGGCCTTCGCCTCGGGGTCCAGATAGTGCAGGAGCGCGCCCTGGTACTCGGGCAGCAGGTCGATGTCGCCGCCCCTGAGCGCGGGGATGAGGATCTCGCGGGTGCCGAGGTTGGGGCGGACGTTCGTCTTGACGCCCGCCGCTTCGAGGGCGGCGGCGTAGAGGTATCCGAGGACCTGGTTCTCGGTGAAGTTGGCGGTGCCGATGGTGACGCCGCCCTTGCTGGAGCCACCGCCCCCGCCGCCGGAGCCCTCGCCGTCGAGGGAGGTGATGCCGCCGCTGCAGGAGGCGAGCGCGGGCACGGACGCGGCGGCGAGGAGCCCGCCGAGGAGTTTTCTGCGGTTCATCTTGACTGTGCTCCTAGGCCGACGTGGCGGGGCGGTGACGGAAGAGGGCGCGCTGCAGGCCGGACAGCGCGAGATCGAGGACGACGGCGACGACGGCCACGAGCACGGCGCCGCCGAGCACCTGGACCAGGTCGCGCTGGGCGAGCCCGTCGAAGACGTACCGGCCGAGGCCCCCGAAGGAGACGTACGCGGCGATGGTGGCCGTCGCCACGACCTGGATCAGCGCGAGCCGGAGCCCCGTCATGATCAGCGGCAGCGCGAGCGGCAACTCGACCTGGAGGAGCACCTGGTGGGCCCGCATGCCCTGGCCCCGCGCGGCGTCCTTCACCTCCGGGTCGACGGCGGTCATGCCCGCGTACGTGTTGGTGACGATCGCCGGGACCGCGAGGGCGACGAGCGCGATGTAGACGGGCCACATGGACAGTCCGCTCGCCAGGAAGACGAGGACGACGAGCCCGACGGTGGGCAGCGCGCGGCCGAACGACGACAGGTTGATGGCGACGAACGCGCCGCGTCCGGTGTGCCCGATGAGCAGGCCGACCGGCAGCGCGATGGCGGCGGCGACGAGCGTCGCGAGCAGCGAGTACTGGAGGTGCTCGGCGAGCCGGTGCCCGATGCCGTCGGGCCCCGTCCACTGCTCGCCGTCGACCAGCCAGGCTCCGAGGTCTTTGAAGAGTTCGTACATGTCAGGCGCTCCTCCGGCGGCGGGTCCAGGGCGTCAGGACGTACTGGAGGGCGACGAGCAGCGCGTCCGCGACGAGCGCGAGGAGCAGTGTGAGGACGACGCCGACGATCACGGGGGTCGGGAAGTTGCGCTGGAAGCCGTCCGTGAAGAGCTGCCCGAGTCCGCCGTCGCCGATGTACGTCGCGACGGAGACGAGCGAGATCGACATGACCGTCGCGATGCGTACGCCCGCCATGATCACCGGCAGGGCAAGGGGCAGTTCGACGGTGAGCAGCGTCCGCAGGGGGCGGGTGCCCATGGCCTTCGCCGCCTCCTTCGTCCTGACCGGCACCGAGTCCAGGCCCTCCACGGTGTTCCGGAGCAGCACGACGAGCGTGTAGATCGTCAGGCCCGTCACGGTGGTGGTGCGGGTGAGACCGCTGACCGGCAGGAGCAGGACGAAGACGGCGATCGACGGGATCGTGAACAGGACGTTGGAGAGCCCGAGGAGGAGGCCGCGCAGGGGGCGGACGCGGTGGGCGAGCACGGCCAGCGGCAGGGATATCAGGAGCCCGAAGAAGACGGCGGAGAGGGCGGCCTGGAGGTGGGAGAGGGTGAGGGTGGTGAGGTCGTCGGTGTGGTCGGCTATCCACGACCAGTCGACGGTCATGTGGTGGCCTCTGTGCCGGTGTCGCCCGCCGTCTGCCCTCGGCTGTCCGCTGGCGGGGCGCCCCTGGAAGGGGCGCGGGGAACTGCGCGATCAGCCCCCACCGGCCCGCGGGCCGACTCGTGCGCCGTGCTCGCCTCGTCGTGGATGTCCTCCCGGGACGACACCCCCGTCAGGCGACCCGCCGCGTCGACGCGGGCCACCAGGCCGGTCGGCGCGGACAGGGACTCGTCCAGGGCGGCAAGCAGCGAGTCGCCGTCCCGCAGGGGCCGTACGGGGACGTCCGCCACGTCCCCGTCCTTGTGCCGCCAGGCGACCGGCGCCCCCGCCGAGTCGAGGCGGAGAGTCCAGTCGCCGCCCTCCGGGGCGGGCCCCTGCGGCACCCCCGCCAGCGTCGTCAACGACAACAGCTTCAGGCCGCGCTCGGCGCCGAGGAAGTCCGCGACGAAGTCGTCCGCGGGGCGGGCGAGGAGTTCGGCGGGCTCGGCGCACTGCACGAGGTGGCCGCCGGTGCGGAAGACGGCTATGCGGTCGCCGAGTCTCACCGCCTCGTCGATGTCGTGCGTGACGAAGACGATGGTCTTGCTCAACTCCCGCTGGAGGCGCAGGAGTTCGTCCTGGAGCTGGGTGCGGACCACCGGGTCGACCGCGCCGAACGGCTCGTCCATGAGGAGGACCGGCGGGTCGGCGGCGAGCGCGCGGGCCACGCCGACGCGCTGCTGCTGCCCGCCGGAGAGCTGGTGCGGGTAGCGCTTCCCCGCGTCGGCGGCGAGGCCGACGGTCTCCAGGAGTTCCGCGGCCCGGGCCCGCGCCTTCCTGCGGCCCCAGCCGAGCAGCAGCGGCACCGTGGCGATGTTGTCGAGGACCGTGCGGTGCGGGAAGAGCCCGGACTGCTGGATGACGTAGCCGATGGAGCGGCGCAGTTCCGCCGCGTCCTGTTCGAGGACGTCGCGGCCGCCGACGCGGATGGTTCCCGACGTCGGATCGACCATCCGGTTGATCATTCGGAGGGTCGTCGTCTTGCCACAACCGGAGGATCCGACGAGTACGGTCACGCCGCCTTCCGGCATCCCAAGGCTGAGGTCGTGCACCGCTGTTGTGCCGTTCGGGAAGCGCTTGTGGACCGTATCGAATTGGATCATGAGGAGTCCCTTGCCCGGCTGTATATCGTCATGCAGAGTTCTTGCTGTCTGAATAGGTTGTCAATGCTCCGGCGTAAATCACTGGTAACAAGTGGCCGATGGGCAAGACAGGGCGTCCGATTGAGGAGGGATTGCGAGTGAAGTCGTCTCGTATCGCGGACACGGCGACCGGCGACAGGGAAGCGGTCGTCGTCCTGGACGGCCGAGGGTTGATGGTCGCAGACGTCGTACGTTTGGCCGAATCGGATGCCAGACCGGTCCCCGCGACCGACGGGATGAAGCGCGCCGAGGACTCCTGGAACGCCGCACGCGAGATCGCCGCCTGGGGCCGCGTCTACGGCCGATCCACCGGAGTCGGCGCCAACCGGAATGAGGACGTGCCCACCGGGGCGGCCGCCGACCACGGCCTGCGGCTGCTGCGCTCGCACGCCGGGGCGATCGGCGCCGAACTGCCCGCACGGCAGGTCCGCGCGATGCTCGCGGTCCGCGCCAACCAGCTCCTCGCGGGTGGCGCGGGGCTGCGCCCGAGCGTCGTCACGGCGCTCTGCCAGGCCCTGGAGACCGGCGCGTACCCCACCGTCAACGAATTCGGCTCCGTCGGCACCGGCGACATCGCCGCCCTCGCCCAGATGGGCCTCGCGCTCGCGGGCGAACACCCCTGGCGGGGGAGCGGGGCACCCCCGGACCCGCAGCCCCTCGACAACAACGACGCCCTCGCCCTGATCAGCAGCAACGCCCTCACCCTCGGCCAGTCCGCGCTCGCCCTGCACGAACTGCGCGGCCTGATCGGTGCCACCCAGGTGGTCGCCGCGCTCTCGCTGATGGCGGTCGACGGTTCGTACGAGGCGTACGCGCTGCCCGTCCACGAGGCGCGGCGCCACCCCGGCTCGTACGCGGTGGCCGCCCGCATGCGGCGCCTCCTCGGCGCCCCCGACCGCCCCACGCCGCCCCTCGGCCGCATCCAGGACCCCTACGGCTTCCGCTGCGTGCCGCAGATCCACGGCCCCGCGCACGACGCGGCGGACGCCCTGGAGGACGTCCTCACCGTCGAGATCAACGCGGCCGCGGAGAATCCGCTGATCTGCCCCGAGGATCTCGCGGCCTACCACCACGGCGGCTTCTATCTCGCCCAACTCGCCCTGGCCCTGGACCACTTCAGGCTGTCGGTCACCCAGGTGGCCCGCCTCTCCACGTCCCGCCTCTCGACCCTCAACGAACCGGCCTTCACCCGGCTCCGCCCCTTCCTCGCGGACGGTGAGGCGGCCTCGTCGGGCGTCATGATCCTGGAGTACGCGGCCGGGGCGGCCCTCGGCGACCTGCGCGCCTTCTCCGCGCCCGCCTCGCTCGGCCACGCGGTGCTCTCCCGGGGCGTCGAGGAACAGGCCAGCTTCGCCTCGCTCGCCGCCCGTCAGACGCTGCGCGCCTGTGCGGCGTACCGCCTGGTCGTGGGGTGCGAACTGGTCGCCGCCATCAGGGCGTTGAGGGAGCGCGACCTGCGCATCGACCCGGCGACCCCGCTCTGTGGGGCCTTCGAACTCGCCGACTCCGTGCTGGACGCGGAGATCGCCGACCGGCCGCTGACGGATGATGTGACGGCGGCTGCCGGGCTGCTCGACCGGTTCACCGGACTGTGGTCGGAACTCGGCGCCGGAACGACTGTGGGTACGGACATCCTGAGGGGGACGGCATGAGCGACAGCCCTGCCGCGCGACTGCAAGGGCTCTTCGAGGGCCACCGGCTCACTCCGACGCAGCGGCGCATCGCGCACTGCATGGTGCGCAGGGCCGCCGACGCGCCCTTCCTCTCCAGCGTGGAACTCGCCGAACTCGCCGGGGTGAGCCAGCCCTCCGTCACCCGCTTCGCCGTCGCGCTCGGCTTCGACGGCTACCCGGCGCTGCGCCGGCACCTGCGGGACGTGGCCCCCGCCGAGGAGGCCGGGGCCACGGTCGCCAACGAGTACCAGCAGGCGGTCGAGGCGGAGATCGAGAACCTCCGGCACCTGGCCGCTGTCCTCGCGGACCCCGCCCCGGTGGAGCGCGCCGGACGGCTCCTCGCCGCCTCGCGCCCGCTGCCCGTCCTCGGCCTGCGCGCCGCCGCGTCCCAGGCGTACGGCTTCTCGTACTTCGCCGCCAAGGTCCACCCCGACGTACGCCTCCTCGACGAGGGCGGCACGATGCTCGCCGACCGCGTCGACGCGGCGGTCCGCGCCGGGGCCACGGCGCTCCTCTGCTTCGCGCTGCCCCGCCACCCCCGCGAGGTCGTCGACGCCCTCGCCTACGCGCAGTCGGCGGGCCTGACCGTGGTCACGGTCGCCGACTCCGCGTTCGCCCCGGTCGCCGCCCACAGCGACCTCCTGCTGCCCGCCGCGGTCGGCACGGGCCTCGCCTTCGACACGGCCTGCGCGCCGATGCTGCTCGGGCGGGTCCTCCTTGAGGCGATGTGCGACGGACTGCCGGACGCGCAGGCGCGACTCGAGGAGTTCGACGTGCGGGCGGCGGCGCGGGGTCTCTTCGTGGAGTGAGGGCCCGTGCCCCCTGTGGGCTCCCTATGAGTTCCGAGGTACCCCCGCGTCCGGCCCGTTGGCACAGTCGTGTCCATGCCGCCGGCGCGGCGGCGGACAACGGGGAGGAAACACCATGCGGGGGCGGCACGAAGCACGCGTGAAGGTCAAGTGGAACAACCCGGGGAAGACCTTCACCGTCGACGCCATCCGCTGGGTGAAGAGCTGCTGAGGCCGTCGTCCCGCTCAGTCCTCGCCCCGCACCCGCAGCACGACCTTGTTGACCATCCAGAGCCCCACGCCGATGGCGATCAGCACGCCCGCGCGGATGTAGACCTCGGCGGGGCGGTCCGCCAGCGGGCTCGCCAGGACCAGGGCGGTGATCGCGCCGAGCACCGGAAGCACCGTCGGCGTACGGAAGTGCTCGTGGTCGACCGGGTCCCTGCGCAGCACGAGCACCGACACGTTGACCACCGCGAACACACAGAGCAGCAGGAACGCCGTCGTGTCGCCGAGGCCCTCGATCTCGCCGGTCGACACCAGGCCGACGGCGAGCAGCGAGACGAAGACGATGCCGACGACCGGGGTGCGGCGGCCGGCCAGGACGCGGCCCATGGCGCGCGGCAGGATGCGTTCGTTGGCCATGCCGTAGCAGAGCCGCGAGGCCATCATGATGTTGATGAGGGCCGAGTTGGTGACCGCGAACAGGGCGATCAGGGCGAAGAGTTTGTGCGGGAAGTCGACGCCGCCCGCCTTGACGACCTCAAGGAGCGGGCCGCTCGATCCCTCCAGGGTCCTGTAGTCGACGAGGAGGGACGAGACGAGCGCGACCAGGACGTAGATCGTGCCCGTCACGGCGACGCCGATGAAGATCGCGCGGGGGAAGGTGCGCACCGGATCCTTGGTCTCCTCGGCCATGTTGACCGAGTCCTCGAAGCCGACGAAGGCGAAGAAGCCGAGTGCGGTGGCCCCCAACACCCCTGTCATCAGGGCGTATCCGGTGCCGTTCGCCTCGAAGTCGGTGAGCCTCGATGGTTCGCCGTCGCCGGACAGGACCGCGTACGCGCCGATCGCGAGGATGATCACGAGGCCCGTCAGCTCGACCAGCGTGAGCACCACGTTCGTCTTCACGGACTCCGAGACGCCGCGCATGTTCAGCGCCGCGAGCAGCACGATGAAGGTGATCGCGATCAGGGTGGGCGGCAGCGCGTCGCCGGTCAGTTCGCCGAGGTAGTCGCCGCTGAACGCGCGGGCCGCGGCGCTCGCCGACGAGAGGCCCGAGCACATCACCATGAAGGCGATGATGAAGGTGAGGAACGGCGTCCTGAACGCCTTCTGGGTGTAGAGCGCGGCGCCCGCCGCCTTCGGGTACTTGCCGACCAGTTCGACGTACGAGGCGGCCGTCAGGATCGCCACGACGAAGCCGATCGCGAACGGCAGCCACAGCGCGCCGCCGACCTTTCCCGCGACCTTGCCGGTGGTGGCGTAGATGCCGGTGCCGAGGATGTCGCCGATCACGAAGAGGATCAGGAGCTTGGGGCCGATGGCGCGGTGCAGCGCGCCGTCCTCGGCGGGCGGTGGTGCGGTGGTGGACGTGTCCGATGTCGTCACAGGTGCCTCCCCCGAGACCGGGTACGGGTCGAGGGAGGGTCTGCCCGTGAGCCACGTCACTATGCGGGAGTTGAGGAAGCTCAGAGCCTCGCCGCGGCCGCGGGTGGCGTCACAGGTGCCGCAGCGCGTCCCGCTCCGCGCCGCCGCCCGCCTCCGCCACGATCTCGTCGATCGTCTGCGGCTCGCGGACCACGGCGAAGCGCACGTCGTCGGCGCCCGCCGAGAATCCGTGGATCCCGGGCCTGGCAAGGCTGTTGTACGCGTAGTGGTGCGCGAAGTAGTAGGCGCCGGTGTCGAGGGCCGCCACGTGGTCGCCCTGTTCGAGCAGCGGCAGCGGGCGGTTCTCGGCGAGCAGGTCGCCCGCGAAGCAGGCGGGGCCCGCCACGTCCTGGCCGACGGCGGGACCGCTCTTGGGCAGGCCCTTCGGGTCGTACGCGGCGATCCGCAGCGGCCACGACGCGGGGGCGTACACGGTCCGCGTCGCCACCTGCACGCCCGCGTGCGTCACCGCGACGGGGCGGCCGCCCGCCTTCTTCGCGTACTCGACGCGGGCGAGGATCGTGCCGTGCTTGGCGAGCAGCGAGCGGCCGAACTCGGTGACCAGGCCGTACCGCCCGTCGAGCAGCCCCGGCACCCGGGACTTGAGGCGGCGGGCGTACTGCGCGTGGGTCGGGTTCGCCTCGTCCGAGGCGAAGTCGACGGGAAGGCCGCCACCGATGTCGATGGTGTCGATCTGCCGGCGCCCGGCGCGTTCGTTGATCTCCTCGGCCAGTTCGTACGTCGCGGCGACGCCCCGCACCATCATCTCCAGCGGCATGCCCTGCGACCCGGAGTGCGCGTGCAGACGGGTCAGCCACGGCCGGTCGAGGTAGCTCTGGACGAGCCAGTCGCGGGCGCCGGGGTCGCGCAGCGGCACCCCGAACTTGGAGGTGGACGTCGCCGTCGACAGGGCGCCGATCGAGCCGCCGCCGATCTGCGGGTTCACCCGCAGACCGATGGGGGAGCCGCTCGGCGCCGACTGGACGAGCGCGTCGATGCGGGCCAGCTCCTGCGGGTTGTCCGCGTTCACGGCGATGCCGAGCGCGAGGGCGTCGCGCAGTTCGGCGGGGGTCTTGGCGGGCGAGTCCAGGACGGTCTCGGCGGGGGAGACGCCCGCGGCGCGCGCCAGGGCCAGCTCGCCGGGGCTCGCGACCTCGGCGCCGATGCCCGCAGAGCGCAGCAGCCGCAGCAGCGGGACCAGCGGGGCGGCCTTCACCGCGAAGGCGTGCAGCACGGGGGTGCCGGGCGGGGTGACGGCGTCGAAGGCGGCGTGCAGGGCGGCGGCGCCCGCCCGGATGCCGGTGACGTCGAGCAGGCCGACGACGGGGGACGCGGGTCCGACGACGCCCTGTTCGACGGCGGCGCGGACGGCCCGGTCGCGGCGGGCCGCGGATGCGGCGCCCGCGAGGGCGTCCTGGGGGGTGTCCTGGTCGTGCGGCCGACCGGGCGCGTCGTGCGCCTGAGCGAGTACTTCGGTGGCGGCTTCTTCGTCGTGGCCCATTGATCCAGCCAATCATCCGGGGCGCGGCGGCGCTGGCGTACCCGTGCATCGCCCGCTATTGACTAGTCCTATTCAGAACCCCAGGATGTGAATAACAAGGTCACAGCTTCATGCTAGGAGGCATCGCCATGTCAGGACCCCGCCCCGTACGGGCACCGCGCGGTACGGAACTGAGCGCCCTGGGATGGCAGCAGGAAGCCGCCCTCCGCATGCTGCAGAACAACCTCGACCCCGAGGTCGCCGAGCACCCCGACAAGCTCGTCGTCTACGGCGGCACCGGCAAGGCGGCCCGCGACTGGCGCTCCTTCGACGCGATGGTGCGCACGCTGCGGACCCTCAAGCAGGACGAGACGATGCTGGTTCAGTCCGGCCGTCCCGTCGGCGTCATGCAGACCCACGAGTGGGCCCCGCGCGTCCTGATCGCCAACTCCAACCTGGTCGGCGACTGGGCGAACTGGGAGGAGTTCCGCCGCCTGGAGCAGCTCGGCCTCACGATGTACGGCCAGATGACCGCGGGCTCCTGGATCTACATCGGCACGCAGGGCATCCTCCAGGGCACGTACGAGACGTTCGCGGCGGTGGCGGCCAAGAAGTTCAACGGCACGCTCGCCGGGACCATCACCCTGACCGCCGGGCTCGGCGGCATGGGCGGCGCCCAGCCGCTCGCCGTCACCATGAACGACGGCGTCGCGATCTGTATCGACTGCGACCCGCGCGCCATCGAGCGCCGCATCGAGCACAAGTACCTCGACGTGCAGGCCGATTCGCTGGAGCACGCGCTCCAGCTGGCCGTCGAGGCCCGCGACCAGCGCAAGCCCCTGTCGATCGGCCTCCTCGGCAACGCCGCGGACCTCCTGCCGCGCATGCTCGCGGAGTCCGCGCCCATCGACATCGTCACGGACCAGACCTCCGCGCACGACCCCCTCTCGTACCTGCCGACCGGCGTCGCCTTCGACGAGATGCAGTCGTACGCCACGAAGGACCCGGCGGGCTTCACCACCCGCGCCCGCGAGTCCATGGCCCGGCACGTCGAGGCCATGGTCGGCTTCATGGACGCGGGAGCCGAGGTCTTCGACTACGGCAACTCGATCCGCGGCGAGGCCCAACTCGCGGGCTACGAGCGCGCGTTCGCCTTCCCCGGCTTCGTGCCCGCGTACATCCGCCCGCTCTTCTGCGAGGGCAAGGGACCGTTCCGCTGGGCGGCGCTCTCGGGCGAGGCGTCCGACATCCACAAGACGGACAAGGCGATCCTCGACCTCTTCCCCGAGAACGAGTCCCTGCACCGCTGGATCAAGATGGCCGGCGAGCGCGTCCACTTCCAGGGCCTGCCCGCCCGCATCTGCTGGCTCGGCTACGGCGAGCGGGACAAGGCGGGCGAGCGCTTCAACGACATGGTGGCGTCAGGGGAGTTGCAGGCCCCCCTCGCCATCGGCCGCGACCACCTCGACTGCGGCTCGGTCGCCTCGCCGTACCGCGAGACGGAGGCCATGCTCGACGGCTCCGACGCGATCGCCGACTGGCCGCTCCTGAACGCCATGGTCAACGTCGCGTCCGGCGCCTCCTGGGTCTCCCTCCACCACGGCGGCGGCGTCGGCATGGGCCGCTCCATCCACGCGGGCCAGGTCTCCGTCGCCGACGGCACGAAGCTCGCGGGCGAGAAGATCCGCCGCGTCCTCACGAACGACCCGGGCATGGGCGTCATCCGGCACGTCGACGCCGGGTACGACATCGCGGAGTCGGTGGCGGACGAGCGCGGCGTGCGCGTGCCGATGCGGGAGGGTGAGTGAAGCGCCCCGAAGGGGCGCGGGGAACTGCGCGCTCGGCCACAGCGCCGCGGCAGTCGCCGACGACCCCTGATTTCACGGCGATGTGGCGCGACCTGCGCCCCATCGGGCGGAACGCCGAAACCGGCGGTTATCGCCGCTTCGCCTGGACGGCGGCCGACGCCGACTGCCGCGAGTGGTTCAAGGCACAGGCGGAGTCGAGGGGCCTCACCTACGAACTGGACCGCAACGGCAACCAATGGGCATGGCTGGGCGACCCGAGCCAGGGGAACGCCGTGGTCACAGGCTCCCACCTGGACTCCGTCCCCGACGGCGGCGCCTTCGACGGCCCCCTCGGCGTCGTCTCCTCCTTCGCCGCACTCGACGAACTCCGCGGCAGGCAGGCGGAGTTCACCAGACCCCTGGCCCTCGTCAACTTCGGCGACGAGGAGGGCGCCCGCTTCGGCCTCGCCTGCGTGGGCTCCCGCCTCACCGCGGGACAGCTCACCGTCGAGGCCGCGCACCAGCTGCGCGACGGCGACGGAGTGACGCTGCCGCAGGCGATGGAGTCGGCGGGGTACGACCCGTCGGCGATCGGCCCTGACCCCGAACGCCTGGCCTGCATCGGCGCGTTCGTGGAGCTGCACGTCGAGCAGGGCCGCGCCCTCGACCTTTCCGGCGACCCCGTGGGCATCGCCTCCGCGATCTGGCCGCACGGCCGCTGGCGGTTCGACTTCCGGGGCGAGGCCAACCACGCGGGCACCACCCGGCTCGTGGACCGCCGCGACCCGATGCTGTCGTACGCGGAGACGGTCCTTGCGGCCCGTCGCGAGGCCGAACTCGCGGGCGCGGTCGCCACGTTCGGCAAGATCTCCGTCGAGCCGAACGGCGTGAACGCCATCCCGTCCCTGGTGCGCGGCTGGCTCGACTCGCGCGCGCCCGACCAGGCGTCCCTCGACACGGTCGTCACCGGCATCGAGAAGGCGGCCCGCGAATACGCGGAGCGGCACGGCATCGACCTCGACGTCGTACGCGAGTCCTTCACGCCCGTCATCGAGTTCGAGGACGCGCTCCGCGACGAGCTGGGCACGATCCTGGGCGGCGAGCGGACCATCCCCGTGCTCGGCACGGGCGCCGGACACGACGCGGGTATTTTGTCCGGCTCGATCCCCACCGCCATGCTGTTCGTGAGGAACCCCACGGGCGTCTCGCACTCCCCGGCCGAATTCGCGGCGGAGGACGACTGCCTGGCCGGGGTGACCGCACTGGCCGACGTACTGGAAGGGCTCGCGTGCAGGTGACGACGGACACGGAGACGACCTACTGGCTGGAGCACGCCTGGCTCGACGCGTTCGTCGAGCCGGGCGTGGCCGTGGAGGTGAAGGGCGACCGGATCACGGCGGTCCGCAAGGACGTCGCCGCGCCGCCGCCCGGTGCGACGGTGCTGCGCGGCCTGACCGTCCCCGGCCTCGCCAACGCCCACTCGCACGCCTTCCACCGCGCCCTGCGCGGCACCGTCCAGGTCGGCTCCGGCACCTTCTGGACCTGGCGCGAGGTCATGTACTCGGTGGCGGACCGGCTCACCCCCGAGACGTACCACGCGCTCGCGCGGGCGGTGTACGCGGAGATGGCGCTGGCCGGGATCACCACGGTCGGCGAGTTCCACTACCTCCACCACGGCCCCGGCGGCACGCCCTACGCCGACCCCAACGCGATGGGCGAGGCGCTGATCCAGGCCGCCGCCGACGCGGGAGTCCGGATCACCCTCCTCGACACGGCGTACGTCGCGTCAGGACTGCTCTCCGAGACGCGCGGCGAACCCCCGAACCGCCACCAGCTCCGCTTCTCGGACGGCACGACGGAGGCATGGGCGGAGCGCGTCTCGCTCCTGAAGGGGCGCGACCACGCGCGCATCGGCGCGGCCATCCACTCCGTACGGGCGGTCCCCGCACGGCAGTTGGGCGTGGTCGCGCAATGGGCGGACGCCCACAGCGCCCCCCTCCACGTCCACCTCTCCGAGCAGACGGCGGAGAACGACGCCTGCCGGGCCGTCCACGGCCGCACCCCGACGCGGCTCCTCGCCGACCACGGAGTCCTCGGCCCGCGCACCACGGGCGTCCACAACACCCACCTCACCGACGAGGACATCGCGCTCATCGGCCGGTCCTCCACCGGCACGTGCATGTGCCCGACGACGGAACGCGACCTGGCCGACGGCATCGGCCCCGCGGTCCGCCTCCAACGGGCGGGCAGCCCCCTGTCGTTGGGCAGCGACAGCCACGCGGTGATCGACATCCTTGAAGAGGCGCGGGCGATGGAGCTGAACGAACGCCTGCGCTCGCACACGCGCGGCCACTGGACGGCGGCGGCCCTCCTGCGCGCGGCCACCGCCGACGGCCACGCGGCCCTCGGCTGGCCCGACGCGGGCGTGATCGAGACCGGGGCCCTGGCGGACCTCACCACGATCGCCCTCGACTCCGTCCGCACGGCGGGCCCCGTCCCGCGCCTGGCCGCGGAGGCGGTGCTCTTCGCCGGGACGTCGGCGGACGTGCGCCACACGGTGGCGGGAGGCCGCCATGTCGTACGCGACGGCTCCCACGCCCTGGTCCCCGACGTGGCGTCGGCGCTGGCGGAGGCGATCGCTGCGCTACGAGACTGATCCCGCCCCTGTCCCCGCCGGGGCTCCGCCCCAGACCCCGCTCCTCAAACGCCGGAGGGGCTGAAAATACCCAGCCCGGGCCGGATAGTAATGAGCCCGTCCGGCGTTTGAGGACGAACTCGGCGAAGCCGGTGATTTCCCCAGCCCCGTGCCGGGGTCCGGGGCGGAGCCCCGGTTTCGGGAAGGGGCGGGATCGGGGAAAGCCTCTCGCTCGAACCCCCAGCCCCCACCCGGAGAAACCATGACCACCACCCTCATCACCAACATCACCAGCCTCGTCACCAACGACCCGGCGCAGGGCGACGGAAGCCCCCTCGGCCTCCTGACGGACGCCGCCGTCGTCCTCGACGGCGAGACCATCGCCTGGGTGGGCCCGGCCGCCAAGGCCCCCGCGGCGGACACGACGCACGACGCACAGGGCCGGGCCGCCATCCCCGGCTTCGTCGACTCCCACTCCCACCTCGTCTTCGCGGGCGACCGCACCCAGGAGTTCAACGCCCGCATGTCGGGCCGCGCCTACTCCGCGGGCGGCATCCGCACCACGGTCGCGGCGACCCGCGCCGCCACGGACGCCGAGCTGGAAGCGAACGTCGTCCACTACCTCCGCGAGGCCCTCCGCCAGGGCACGACCACCTTCGAGACGAAGTCGGGCTACGGCCTCACCACCGAGGACGAGGCCCGCGCCCTGCGCATCGCGGCCCGCCACACGGACGAGGTCACGTTCCTCGGCGCGCACATCGTCTCGCCGGACTACACGGAGGACCCGGCGGCGTACGTGGAGCTGGTGACCGGCGAGATGCTGAACGCCTGCGCCCCGCACGCCCGTTGGGTGGACGTCTTCTGCGAGAAGGGCGCGTTCGACGGCGACCAGGCCCGCGCGATCCTGACCGCGGGCAAGGCGAAGGGCCTGCACCCCCGCATCCACGCGAACCAGCTCTCGTACGGCCCCGGAGTCCAACTGGCCGTGGAACTGGACGCGGCATCGGCCGACCACTGCACCCACCTCACCGACGCGGACGTCGACGCGCTGGCTCAGGGCAACACGGTGGCCACCCTCCTCCCCGGCGCCGAGTTCTCCACCCGCGCCGAGTGGCCCGACGCCCGCCGCCTCCTGGACGCCGGCGCCACCGTGGCCCTCTCCACCGACTGCAACCCCGGCTCGTCCTTCACCTCCTCGGTCCCCTTCTGCATCGCCCTCGCCGTACGGGACATGGGCATGACCCCCGACGAGGCGATCTGGTCGGCCACAGCAGGCGGCGCGGCGGCCCTCCGCCGCACCGACATCGGCACCCTCCGCGAAGGCACCCGCGCAGACCTGGCCCTCCTGAACGCCCCCAGCCATGTCCACCTGGCATACCGGCCGGGAGTTCCGCTGGTCAGCGAGGTGTGGCGCCGGGGCGTCCGCACGCACTGACGGGCCCTGGAGGCAGGCCTGCGGGGATGAGCGGGGCCTCCCCCGCGCGGAGGAGCGGGGCCTCCCCCGCGCGGAGGAGCGGATCGGCCCGCGCGGCCGATCCCTCGCCATGGCCGCTCCACGAGGGTGGAGCCATGGCGCTGAAGATCATCCACATGCCCCCGCCCGCCGGCGACACCGAACGCCCCGTCCCGCGCTGGGCGACCCGCCTGGCCCACGCCCTTCCCCTGCTCCTGCTGCCGTCCTGCCTGTGGCGGCTCCCCTTCGCCCTGCACTTCGACATGGGGCAGATCCAGGACATCGGCATGCCGCCCTACTGGCTGAGCATCCCGTACGTCCTCGGACTCAGCGTGCTCTCCGAAGCGACGGCACTCCTCGCCATCGGCCTCGTCCGGGGCTGGGGAGAGGTGGCCCCCGCCTGGATCCCTCTCATCGGCGGCAGACGCATCCGCCCCCTCGCAGCAGCCGCCCCCGCCGTCGTCGGCGGCCTGATCCTCACCTTCCTGTTCACCGACATTCCCCTCGGCACCGACCGCAGACTCACCCTGTACGGCGTCATCGACACCGTCGCCTACACCAACGACGCCTGGCACACCCTCGCGACCCTGTGCATCGCCCCCACCGCCCTCTGGGGCCCCGCGATCATCGCCCTCGGAATCGCGTACTACCGCCGACGGGCCGTGCGGGGCAGGTGAGTTCGGGGGCGGTCCTGCGCGCAGGCATGCACCAAGTGGGGCTGCTCGGCACCGCGTTCACGATGGAGCAGGACTGCTACCGGGACCGGCTTGCGGGGCATGGTCTTGAAGTGCTGGCGCCCGGCTGCACGCGGAGGCCGCGGTCGAGGCGGCCCTCGCCCTAGGCGCCCGGTGACTCCACCGGAAGTACACGGTCGAGCGCGGCGGCGGCCAGGCGCTTGTCGTATGTGACGAATGCTGTGAGCGCGTGTTCCAGGTACTCGGCGCTCGCCAGGTGGATCGCGTCCAGGCCGCGCAGGAGCCGAGGTGGATCACCGGTCCTCTTCCTCGCGCATCTGCAACAGGACTTCGGACCGCTTCGAGGGGGCTCCCGGCCGTGCGGCAAGGGGCTCCCAGTCGCCGAGACCGCGCGCGGAAGCCGCATTGCCGGGCTCGACCGTTCCGGTGCGGACCAGGTCTTCCATGACCCGCTGCTCCGGGTCCGGGGGGGTGCCCCTATGACTTCGGTCAAGGGGCTGGGGCGGTTTGGGGTTGGTA
>NZ_JBHYJI010000042.1:0-59458 GCF_042740435.1 Streptomyces sp. NPDC059002
GTGCCCGGCCCCCTCTCGGGGCCGGGCACCGGCCTTAGGGACGAAGTCCCCGGGTCAGAACAGGCTGATGTCGACGTCGAGCACCGCGTCGAGCAGCCCCTGCACCCCGAGGCTGATGTCGATGTCGGCGTCGAGGCCGAGCGCGACGATCAGGTCCGCGTTGAGGCGGGTGCCCACCGCGAGGTTGGCGTCCACGTCGAGGGCGGCGTCCACCGCGACGCCGGTGTCGAGGTCCACGTCGGTGGACAGGCAGGTGCCGAGGGTGGTGTCGATGCTCGCGATGACGCCGGCGTTCAGGATGATGCCGTCGTTGCCGAGCTTGAGGGTGGCGTTGGTCGAGCCCTCCAGGAGCTCGACCTCGACGTTCGCCGGGTTGGCGACGGCACCGATGCGGACGTTGGCCTTGGCGCCGACCTTGGCGGTGATCAGGCCGGTCTTGACGTCCACGGCGACGTTCGAGATGACGACCTTCTTGGCGCCCTTGGACAGCTGGATGCCGCCCTTGAGCAGCACCTTGCCGCCGAGGATCTTGCCCTTGCTGTGCGTGATCCTGCTGCCCTTGCCGACCGTCAGGCTGACCGCCCCGTCGACGTCGACCGCACCGCCGACCGCGGCGGCCACGATGCCGTGGGCCTCCAGGTCGAGAGCGGCGTTGAGGTCGAGGGAGAGTCCCGCGCCGACCAGCGGGCTGTCGGGGCTCGGCGCCACGGTGGTGGCTGCGGGGGCCTTGTCGGGGGTCGCGGCCAGCGCGGCGGGAGCGGTGACTCCCGAGATCAGGAGCGCGGCGACGGCGACGGCGGAGACGCGACGGTAGGACGACATGGGTGTCACGGACCTTCCTGTGGAGAAAGTGTGATGGTCACTTGGTGACATTTCCGCGCCGCACCGAAGAGTCCTCCACCCGGCCCTGTCTTCCACTCGTACGGCGCAGGCGCCGATCCAGTCGCGCAGGCGCCGTCGTCCCGCCTTGTGCGAGGTCAGGGCCGCGGCACGTTCCTGAGATTCGACCGGGCCATCTGCACCATCCGGCCCACACCGCCGTCCAGAACGATCTTGCTCGCGGAGAGCGCGAAGCCGGTCACCATCTCCGAGCTGATCTTGGGCGGGATGGAGAGGGCGTTCGGATCGGTGACGACGTCGACCAGGGCGGGGCCCTTGTGCGCGAACGCGTCCTTCAGGGCGCCCGCGAGCTGCTTGGGCTTCTCCACGCGTACGCCGTAGGCACCGCAGGCGCGGGCGACGGCGGCGAAGTCCGGGTTGTGGTTCGTCGTCCCGTACGAGGGGAGGCCCGCGACCAGCATCTCCAACTCCACCATTCCCAGAGAAGAGTTGTTGAAGAGGACGACCTTCACCGGCAGGTCGTGCTGGACCAGGGTGAGGAAGTCGCCCATCAGCATCGAGAAGCCGCCGTCGCCCGACATGGAGACGACCTGGCGCCTGCGGTCGATGAACTGGGCGCCGATCGCCTGCGGCAGGGCGTTCGCCATCGAGCCGTGGCTGAAGGAGCCGATGATGCGGCGCTTGCCGTTGGGGGTGAGATAGCGGGCCGCCCAGACGTTGCACATGCCGGTGTCGACGGTGAAGACCGCGTCGTCGGCGGCGAGGTCGTCGAGGACGGACGCGACGTACTCGGGGTGGATCGGGATGTGCTTCTCGACCTTGCGCGTGTACGCCTTGATGACGCCTTCCAGGGCGTCCGCGTGCTTCTTCAGCATCTTGTCGAGGAACTTGCGGTTCGTCTTCGGCGAGACGCGCGGGGTCAGACAGCGCAGGGTCTCGCGCACATCGCCCCAGACCGCGAGGTCCAGCTTCGAGCGGCGGCCCAGGTGTTCGGGGCGCACGTCGACCTGGGCGATCTTCACGTCGTCGGGCAGGAAGGCGTTGTACGGGAAATCCGTGCCGAGCAGGATCAGCAGATCGCACTCGTGGGTGGCCTCGTACGCGGCGCCGTAGCCGAGCAGGCCGCTCATGCCGACGTCGTACGGGTTGTCGTACTGGATCCACTCCTTGCCGCGCAGGGCGTGGCCCACCGGGGACTTGATCTTCTCGGCGAACTCCATCACCTCGGCGTGGGCGCCCGCGGTGCCGCTGCCGCAGAACAGCGTGACGCGGTCGGCCTCGTCGATCATCGCGGCGAGCTTCTCGATCTCCGCGTCGCCGGGGCGCACCGAGGGCCGTGAGGTGACGAGGGCGGTCTCGGCGGCCTTCTCCGGTGCGGGCTCGGAGGCGACGTCGCCGGGCAGCGAGACGACGCTGACGCCGCTCTGCCCGACGGCGTGCTGGATGGCGGTCTGCAGCAGCCGCGGCATCTGCTTCGGGCTGGAGATCATCTCGCTGTAGTGGCTGCACTCGCGGAACAGCTGGTCGGGGTGGGTCTCCTGGAAGTAGCCGAGGCCGATCTCGCTGGAGGGGATGTGCGAGGCGAGGGCGAGGACCGGGGCCATGGAGCGGTGCGCGTCGTACAGACCGTTGATCAAGTGGAGGTTGCCCGGGCCGCAGGAGCCCGCGCAGGCCGCGAGCTTGCCGGTGATCTGGGCCTCGGCACCCGCCGCGAAGGCCGCGGTCTCCTCGTGCCTGACCTGGATCCAGTCGATCTCCGGGGTGCGGCGGATCGCGTCCACCACGGGGTTCAGGCTGTCGCCGACGACCCCGTACAGACGCTGCACGCCCGCGCGGACGAGGATGTCGACGAACTGCTCGGCGACGTTCTGCTTGGCCATGCTGCACGCACCCCTTGTAACCCGTGGACCCGGTCGTCTCTTGGGTTCCATGAATTCACAGGTGCGGCCGTCATGCCTCCCAAACGGCGGCGGCGGTCCGGTCGTCCGCGTATCCCTTCACCCTGACCTGGATGTCCGCGAGGAAGGCGGCGAGACCGGGCGGGCCGCTCTTCTGCCACCTGCGGGTGAGGTGTTCGGACAGCTCGGGCTCGCCGCGCAGCGGTTCGGCGAGGCCGCCGCTGCACAGCACGAGGGCGTCACCCGGGCGGGCGACCGAGGCACGGAAGCGGAAGGGGTCGCGAGGCGGCTCGGGGGCGGGTTCGTACGGGCTCGGGGGCGTGGTGATGCCCAGGTCCATGGTGAGCCGGTCGCCCTCCGGGGTCTGCGGGGGCAGCGAGCCGAAGCCGACCACGGCGTCGCCCGTGGTGTCGGCGACGCGCGGCTCGATGTCCTGCCACTCGCCGTCCCGCAGCCGGAACAGGCCGCCTCCGCCGACGCCGAAGAAGACGCGGGTGCGGCACTCGGGGTCGGCGGGCAGCAGCAGGCAGCGCAGCGACGCCGCGTACTCCTCGGGCTCCAGGCCCAGGTCGGCGGCGTGCGCGCGGAGCCTGCCGAGGCTGCGGTCGGTGAGGCGGTGCAGTCCCGACTTCAGGTCGCCGCGCCGGGCGGCCCTGATGTCCTCCGCGAGCCGCCGGTGGCTGCGGCCCACGGCCCTGCCGATCCACTGGCACGCCTCCGCCGCGGCGCGGTGCGCGCCGGGGGTGGCGCGGGCGCCGGTCGCCACGGCCACCAGGACCAGGGCGCTCTCGCCGGTCCCGAAGCGGGCGGTGAGCAGGGCGTCGCGGCGGGGCTCGCCGCGGTACCTGGCGGAGTCGCCGCGCACGGAGACCGCGCGCAGCGTGCTGGAGCCGTAGCGTGCGCCGTCGAGCACGGTGTCGGCGACGAGGTCCCCGAGGTCGTCCGGGTCGGCGGCGGGCAGCACGGTGGGTTCGGCCTCGTAGGTGGGCGGCCCGTCCCCCACGTACTCGGGAACGGCGGGCGCCGCGGAGGCTCCGGTACCGGACGGGCGCACCGGCTCTTCCGTCTCCTCGGGAGCGCGCGAGGCGGGCACGGCGGGGCGGGGCTTCTCCGATGAGGGCTGCGAGGAGTCGCCGGACGCCCCCTCCGACGAGGAGGAGAAGGTCACGGGGCCGGCGGGCGCGGTGGGCGGCTGCCAGGGGGCGGGGCCGGTGCGGGGCGGGGGCGGGACCGCGGGCGCGTGGGGCGCGTGGGGTGTGAACTCGTCGGCGTACGACGCCTGTTGAGCAGGGCGATCGGGGGGCGGGTCCTCGGGTGGGGACTCGCCTGCGGACGGGGGGCGTCGCTCCGGTGCGGGTGGTTCGTCCGTGCCCCTGAGGGTGAGGGTGTCCATCCGTGGGGGCGGTGGCGGGGCCGCCGTGTCCGCGGGTGCAAAGGGAGGTGGTGGTGTGGGGGGTTCCGGGGTGCGGAACCCTTCCTTCACTGTGCCGGACGCCGAGGCGAACCTGTCGTCGAGGGTGTCCGGTGCGGGCGTCGGGCCCGTGTCCTGTGCGGAGTCGTCGTACAGCTGCCCCCACCAGTCGTCGTCGCGACCGGTGCGCCTCTCCCCCTGCTGGCTCATGCCCCTATTGTCCACCGCAGGAGCCGTACGAAAACGGTGCATCCGGAAATTCCGGCCGCCATACGAGTGACACGGAGCCCGCCGGACGGCCCCACCCCCCACGGGAGGACCGTCCGGCGGAACCGGTGTGGCTAGCGCACGTCGTAGGCGCGGGCCACGGTCTGTGTGACGGAATTGCCGTGGGCGTCCGTCAGTTGGGATCTGAGCCAGACCTGCTTGCCGGATGCGCCCGCGTGGTGCACGGTCGCGCTCCATGTGCCGTTCTGCTGGGCGGTGGTGGCCGCCACCCAGGTCCTGCCCTCGTCGTAGGAGTACGACAGCTGCGCCTCCGTGAGCGCGCCCGGCTGGTAGCCCGAGTGCCCCGTCGCGGCGAGTTCAATCCGCTGTCCGTCCTTCGCCGCGAGTGTTTTGAGGCCGTCCTCGGGCAGGGCGTACGTCGGGAAGAGCATCGGGATGCCCTGCGAGTACGCGGACTCGTCGAGGTGCGAGCGGAAGGACCAGGTGGTCTCCGTGGACGCCGATCGCCGCCAGACCTGCGACCCGATCTTCTGGGTCCTCAGGGTGAGTTCGTACGCGGAGTCCTCGGCGGGCACGGTGAACACCCCGTACGGCCAGCCGGAGTTGCCGACGACCTCGCCGTTCCGCTTGAGTTCCACGGAGCCGATGTCGCCGAAACTCCCCTGGATTCCGGCGTGTTCGGCGTCGGACCAGAAGCCGGGTGCGACACCGATCTGGTTGCCCTGCCGCTCACCGGCGAGCGCCTGCCCGCCGTCCGCGGCGCGCGGCGCGCCGGGCGTGAGGACCCCGTCGTACCAGGTCTCGGTGCGGCGCTCGCCCTTCGTGTACGTGCGCACCGGGTCGATCATGAACTCGCCGTACGGGAAGCTGCTGGAGACCTGGTGGCCCCAGCCCGTCGTGCCCGCCGAGTAGTACTCGATGCGCTTTCCGGGGGCCGGGACCGAGGCGATGTCGCCGAAGTGGACCTCCAGGCCGGTGGGGCGCACGGCCGACGGCAGGTCCACGTAGTCCGTGGCCACGCCCATCGCCCGGTACGTCGCCTCGTTCGCCGCGAGGTCCTTGTCCCGCACGCGGTAGGTGCGGTCGTCGCGGATCTGGCCGGACTCGGGGAACGCGAGGTGGTAGGCATAGGGGCTCCTGGCCGTCGCCTTCCACTTCAATTCGACTGTTCCGGAGCCGAGTTGGGCCAGTACGTACGCCGCCTCGTCCGCCGGGATACCGAGGACCGGCAGTGGGGATCCCGTGAGGCCCGCGGACGGGTACCAGCGGCCGGGAGCGGCGCGGTGGGCGAGGACGGCGACGGCGCCCGCCTTCTTCGCGTCGGCCGCCACGGTGGTCGCGTTGCCGCTGTCCGGGACCTCGACGAGCGCGATCCTTCCCTTGACGCCCGCGGCCGCGAGCTGCTCCGGCGTGCCGGACTTCGCGTCGACGACGGCCGCCCTGCCGGTGCCGTCGAGGTTGGCGGAGCCGGTGGACGCGGTCACGGGGTGCAGCGACTTGCCGCCCGCGACGGCGAGTTCGGAGATCTGGGGTGCCGCGGCGCGCCAGTAGCTGCCCGACTCGAAGGTGCCTTCGGACGTCCTGCCCTCGACCGACTGGTAGTAGCCGCGGATGGTGCGCGGGCCCGCCGCGGTGCCCGCGTGCAGCCAGTTGTCCCTGCCCCAGGTGCGGGCGAACGCGAGGGTGGCGCCGCGCACTTCGGACGCCTTGTCGGTCCTGACGGCGAGGCGGTGGGCCTTGCGGGCGTCGAGGGTGATCGTGGTGTCCTTCTTCACCTCGATCTGGGGGCGGGCGATGTGGGTGAGGGAGTCGGTCAGCCTGCCGTCCCCCGAGGCGTCCGGGGTGGCGATGAATCCCGTCAAGAAGTAGGCGCCGGGGCGTACTTGGTACGTCTGGTCGTTGGCGCCCTCGTTGAAGCGGCGCTCGCCGCTCGCGGTGTCCGTGCCGATGAGGTCGAGGGACGAAGCGCCGTCGGCGGGCCTGCCGTTGCGGTCGATCAGCTTCACGCGGAGGCTGACGGTCTCCGGCTGGACGTAGAGCGAGAACGGGGTGGAGACGTGGGTGCCGCCGTCCGCCGCGGCCAGGACGCGGCCCGTGATGTCACCGTACTGGCCGCGCTTGAGGTCGGCGTCGGGGGTGAGCTTCAGCGGGACCTTGGCGGTGGCCCCGGCCGGGACGGTCACGGAGCGCGCGCCGAGTGCGGCGACCGTGGAGCGCGGGGCGGAGCCGTCGTTGCCGGTGACGCCCTGGAGCGACAGCTTCAACTTCACTGTCTTGTCAGTGGTGTTGGTGTATGGCACGTCGACCGTGGTGCGGTCCGAGGAGTCCTGCGGCCAGCCGAAGCTGCCGCCCCGCACGGCCGGGGAGCCGAGCACCCGCTGGTCGATCGCGGCCTTGGCGTCGAGCCGTCCGCCGCCGGTCCCGCGGACGTCACCGGAGATGCCGCTGTCCGCGGACGCGACGAGGGCCGCCTTGATCTGCCGCGAACTCCAGTCGGGGTGGCGCTGCTTGACGAGGGCGGCGGCGCCCGCGACGTGCGGGGCCGCCATCGACGTACCGCTCATGGACTGGTACGCGTAGACGCCGCGGCCGCCCGCCGCGGCGGCGGAGATGCCGACGCCGGGTGCGGCGATCTCCGGCTTGAGGGTGTGCGAGCCGTACGCGGGGCCGCGGCTGGAGAAGCTCGCGGTGGTGTCGTCGCGGTCGACGGCGCCGACGGTCAGGACGCTCGGCGCGCAGCCGGGCGAGGAGACGGAGTTGAGGCTCGGTCCTGTGTTGCCCGCGGCGATGACGAAGAGGGTGTTCTGCGCGGACTGCGCGAGTTCCTCGGTCGCCGTGCTCATCGGGTCCGTGCAGTCCGTCTGCGCGGGGTTGCCGAGGCTCATCGAGACGACGTCGGCCTTCTGGTCGACGGCCCACTGCATGCCCTCGATGATCCAGGAAGTGGCGCCGGAACCGCTGTCGTTGAGGACCTTGCCGTGCAGCAGTTCGGTGCCGGGGGCGACGCCCTTCTTCTTGCCGCCGCTCGCGGCGCCGGTGCCGCCGACGGTGGAGGTGGTGTGGGTGCCGTGGCCCTGGCGGTCCTCGCCGTCCGGGGAGTCGGTGAAGTTCTTCGTCGCGCCGATCCGGCCCTTGAGGTCGGGGTGTTCGGCGTCGACGCCGGTGTCGAGGACGGCGACCTTGGTGCCCTTGCCGTCGTAGCCCGCGGCCCACGCCTCGGGGGCGTGCACCTGCTTCGTCGACGTGTCGAGCGTGGCCTCGACCTTGGCGTCGAGCCAGAGCTTCGTCAGGTCGCCCGCGGCACGGGACCTGGGGTTCGCGATGTCCGCCCAGAAGGCGGCGGCCTGCTTCTTGTCGGCCTTCAGGGCGACGCCGTCGACGGGTTCGAGGACGGGGCCCCGCTCGGCGCCGCGCGGGGCCGCGGGCAGCGAGCGGGTGACGTCGACGGACTTGTCGTACACGGCGATGAGCGGCAGCTTCTTGGCGTGCGCGTCGTCGTACCCCTGGCGGACGAGCCCGGTGACGTTGAAGAGCTCCTCGTCGACACGGCCCTGGGCGATCGCGTGGACGGCGCCCTCCGGGTAGACGTACAGGTCCTTGCCGGACTGCCGGGTCTGGATCAGGGGCGTGGCACCGTCGGCGCCGGGCAGCGCGGCCGCCCCTGCGCCTCCCTTGCCGTCGGAGGTCACGAGGATCCGGTCACCGGTGACGAGGGTGACGACGGAGCCGCCCCCGTCCCGTGGGGCGCTCCCCACCAGCGGTCTGTCCTCCGCCGCGGCGGCGCGCGGCGCGGCCGTGGACGGCACGGCCGCGGTGACGGCGATGACGGCGGCGGACGCCGCCCCCAAGGCCGTACGCGATATCGGGCGCATCGCTCTCCCAGGGTTGTCGGGCATGGCAAGACCGCAGGTCGATTCGGACCAAAAGCCATATACGCGGCTGCGGTTGGTGCTGCGGTGGCGTCACCTTGGCAGAGGGAAGGGTGGTGCGGGGATGATGTCCCGGGGCGGGTTTACGCCGTGGCCGCTTTCCGCCACGGCGCCGCGCGAACGGAGCCTTGGGGAGGGACGTCGCCGCATGCTGGCAGCGATTGGTCTGGACGAGACGCACGAGTCGGCGTATCGGGCGCTGGTGTCCGTGGGGGCGGCCGACGTGCCCGATCTCGCGCGCAGGCTCACCCTGGGCGAGCCGGAGACCGAGCGGGCACTGCGCCGCCTGGAGCGGCACGGTCTCGCCGCGCAGGCGTCCGGCAGGGCGGGCCGCTGGGTCGCGGCGCCGCCCGGTGTCGCGCTCGGCGCGCTGCTCACCCAGCAGCGGCACGAGCTGGAGAAGGCGGAGCTCGCGGCGACGCTGCTCGCCGAGGAGTACCGCGCGCAGGCCGCCGAGCCCACCGTCCATGACCTGGTCGAGGTGGTGACAGGGGCGGCCGCCGTCTCGCAGCGCTTCCTCCAGCTCCAGCTCGGTGCGAGCGACGAGGTGTGCGCCCTGGTGACCGGCAGGCCCATCGCGGTCACCGGCATGGAGAACAGCGCGGAGGAACAGGCGGCGGGGCGCGGCGTCAGCTACCGCGTGGTCGTCGAGCGCGCGGTCCTCGACCTGCCGACGGGCCTGGCCGAACTGTCGGCGGCGATCGGCCGCGACGAGCAGGTGCGGGTGGTGGACCGCGTCCCGACCAAGCTGGTGATCGCCGACGGCTCCCTCGCGATGGTGCCGCTGACCTCCCGCACGGCCGAGCCCGCCGCCCTCGTGGTGCACGCGAGCGGGCTGCTCGAATCGCTGTCCGGGCTCTTCGAGGCGGTCTGGCGGGACGCGCTGCCGCTGCGCCTCGGCGAGGACGGCGCGCTCACCGAGGACTCCCCCGAGGGCCCCGACGGCACGGACCTGGAGATCCTGTCGCTGCTGCTCGCCGGGCTGACCGACGCGAGCGTCGCCAAACAGCTCGACCTGGGGCTGCGCACCGTGCAGCGCAGGGTCAAGCGCCTGATGGAGCTGACCGGCGTCTCCACCCGGCTCCAGCTGGGCTGGCACGCGTACGAGAGGGACTGGGTGGCACGCCGCCCGCACGGCACCCCGCCGGCCGCGTCCACCCCGTCCGCTCCGCCCGCCCCAGGACTAACCTGACCTGCGATTTCGCCCGTCTTCCTGCACCCTGGGCAGATGGGAGCGTGGGAACTCCTGCTGGTCGGCGTGGTGCTGCTGCTCGGCCTGTGCGGAGTGCTTGTGCCCGGCGTGCCGGGGCCGTGGCTGGTGTGGGCCGCGGTCCTGTGGTGGGCGCTCCAGGACCCGAACGGCCTGGCCTGGGGCGTCCTCGTCGGTGCGAGCGTCGTCCTGCTCGCGGCCCAGGCCGTGCGCTGGCAGCTGCCGCCCCGAAGGCTGCGGGAGAGCGGCGCAACCCGCCGCATGGGGGTCTTCGCGGGGGCCGGTGCGCTGCTCGGCTTCTGCGTGCTGCCGGTGGTCGGGGCGATCCCCGGCTTCATCGGCGGGATCTACACCGGGGAGCGGCTGCGTCTGGGCGGGCACGGCGAGGCGGTGACGGCGACGCGGACGGCCATGCGGATGGGCGGGACGAGCGTGCTGACCGAGCTGTTCGCCTGCCTGTTGATCGTGGGGGCGTGGCTCGGGGCGGTGTTCTGGGGCTGACCGCCATCCGGGCCCATCCATCGGACCTCTGACGGATTCCGTCCGGATCGTTGACGGGCTCCTGGCTCATCTCTAGCTTGCGGCGGGAGATAGCTCCGATGAATCGGTACGCGAGTACGCCAGGAGGCGCGATGCCCAAGCCACCGAGCCCGTCCAGAAGAACCGTGCTCGCCACCGGATCCGCGCTCAGCGGTGCGCTCGCCGTCGGGGCGCTGCCCGCACAGGCGGCAACCGCGCACCCCCGGGAGACGGACGCCGACCCCTGGCGCACCGTCCTCGACGACGCCGACCTCGTCTGGCAGGAGATGCCGACGACCTGGTACGAGGGCCCCTACCTCGGCAACGGCTTCCTCGGCTCCGGGATCTACGCGGAACCGGGGGCGCAGGGCAAGGCGATCCGCTTCAACGTGCAGCACTCCGAGGTGCAGGACCTCCCCCAAGCTCTTAAGGAGCAGGGGGGACCCCCTCCCCCGAGTTCGGCTCCCTCTTCGGCCTGGCCAGGCTGCCGATCGGGCACTTCACGCTGGAGCCCGTCGGCGCCGTCACCGCCGTCGACTGGCGCCTTCGGCTGCGGGACGCCGAGCTGACCGGCACCCTCACCACGGACCGGGGCACCCTCACGCTCCGCGCCCAGGTGCACAACTCCCGCTCCGTGCTTGCCGTCGAGGTCACCCCCAGCGTCGGCGAGCGCGGCTTCCGGTGGGCCTTCCATCCGGCGGAGTCCCTCAGCCCACGGGCCGCCTTCAAGCCCGTGCCCGCCGGGTACGAGGCCAACCCGCCCGCCGAAGTGCGCGAGCACGGCGGGGTGTCGGCGGCCGTCCAGACGCTGCGGGCGGGCGGGCAGTACGTCACCGCGTGGCGCGAGCGGAGCCGGGGCGGACGGCGGACGCTGTACGTCAACGTGGCGCACTCCCATCCCCGGCCGACCGCCCTCGACCGGGCGCTGCGCGCGGTGCGGGACGCGGCCGACCTGTCGTACGACGAACTGGCGCGGCCGCACCGCTCCTGGTGGCACGCCTTCTACCGCAAGAGCTTCCTGTCCCTGCCCGACGCCCGGATGCAGCGCTTCTACTGGATCCAGCTCTACAAGACGGCGGCCGCGGCCCGCAGGGACGCTCCCGTGATGGCGACGTGCGGGCCCTGGCTGGAGCCCACGCCGTGGCCCAACACCTGGTGGAACCTGAACGCGCAGCTGGAGTACTGGCTCATCCACGGCTCCAACCACCTCGAACTCGACGCCGTCACCCGGGCGTTGAGCGAGTTCAGGGACAACCTCCGCAAGGAGATGGCGCCCGCCTACCGCGCCGACTCGCTCGGCATCCCGCGCACCACCGACCCGTCCCTCGTCAACGGCGCCGCGGTCACCGACGGCGGCTACGGCGTCGGCATCCCCGGCCAGGATCCCCCGACCCCCGAGGTCGGCAACCTCACCTGGGCCCTGCACAACGTCTGGCTCAGCTACCGCCACACCATGGACGAGTCGATCCTGCGCGACGTCCTCTTCCCGCTCCTTCGCCAGGCGGTCGCCTACTACCTGCACTTCCTGGCCCCCGGCCCGGACGGCAAGCTGCATCTGCCCGCGACGTTCTCGCCCGAGTACGGCGGCAACACCCGGGACTGCAACTACGACCTGATGCTGCTGACGTGGGCCTGCCGCACACTCCTGGAATCCGCCGAACTCCTGGGCGTGGACGACGAGTCGGCGCCCCGCTGGCGCGACGTCCTGAACCGGCTCACGCCGTACCCGACGGACGCGAACGGCTACATGATCGGCGCGGACATCCCCTTCGCGAAGTCCCACCGCCACTACTCCCACCTGCTCGCGGTCTACCCGCTGTACGAGGTGACGGGGCGCAGCGCCGACGAACGCGCCCTGATCGAACGGTCCCTGGCCCACTGGGTCGGCTTCGAAGGCGCCCTGCAGGGCTACACGTTCACCGGCGCGGCCTCCATGTCGGCGCTGCTCGGCAAGGGCGAGGACGCCCTGACGTACCTCGGCCGGCTGATGTCCCGCTTCATCCAGGCCAACACCATGTACAAGGAGTCGGGCCCGGTCATCGAGACCCCGCTGTCCGCCGCCCAGTCGCTGCACGACATGGTGTGCCAGTCCTGGGGCGGCGTCATCCGCGTCTTCCCCGCACTGCCCGCCGCATGGGCCGACCTCACGGTGCACGGCTTCCGCACCCAGGGCGCCTTCCTGCTCAGCGCGGTGCGCGAGGGCGGCAGGACCCGGTGGGTGCGGCTGGTCAGCGAGGCGGGCGCACCCTGCGTCGTACGGCACGGCATCGAGGGACCCGTCGAGGTGCGGGACGCGCGGGGCGCTCCGCTGGGCCACGAGGACGCGGGCGACGGCACGATCCAACTCGCCCTGCGCCGGGGCGGATCCGCGCTGATCACCGCCAAGGGCGACCGGCCCGAGCTGCGCATCACACCGGTCGAGCCCAACGAGCCCGCGCCCCGCTGGGGCCTGCCCGCCCGATGACCTGGCCGTGCCACGGCGCGGGTCCGCGTGCGAGGCTCGCGCCATGACCCGATTCAGCGCGGCCGAGCGCGCGTACCTCGCCTCCCAGCGGCTTGCCCGCATGGCCACGGTCGACCCCAAGGGCCAGCCGCAGGCCAACCCCGTCGGCTACTTCCCGCAGGACGACGGCACGATCCTGGTGGGCGGACACGCCCTGGCCACCACGAAGAAATGGCGCAACCTCCAGGCGCACCCGAAGGTGTCCCTGGTGATCGACGACATCGTCAGCGTCACTCCGTGGCGGGTCCGTGGCGTCGAGATCCGGGGCAGGGCCGAACTCCTCACCGGACCGCACGACTTGGGCCCGCACTTCAGCGAGGAACTGATCCAGGTGCATCCGGAGTGGATCCACAGTTGGGGCCTCGACCGCTGACGCCCCCGTCGGGACCGGCCGCCGCCCACCCATGACGGCGGCCGTACGAACGCCACGGGCGCCAGGTGTCGGGGGCCTGCCCCGGCCCGCCGGGCAGATCCACGTCCGGGTCGCCGAGGGCCCGCATCCGGATCAGCGCGGCGGTGCGCGCGTCCATGCCGGGCAGGGCCAGCAGGGTCGCCTCCGCGTCGTCGCGGTCGGCGCCCGCGTCCAGGCGCAGGGTGCCGTCGGCGAGGGCCGCGGCCAGGGCGCCGAGCGGGCCCGGCTCGCCGGTCAGGTCCGCGGGCGCGGGGAAGACATGGGTGAGGACGCCGCAGGCCGCGTCGAGCGCCTTGCCGTACCGCGCCACGAGGCGTGCCGCGCCCTCGCGTCCGACGAGCGCGCGCACCGCGAACTCGTCGGGGTCGGCGGCGCCCGGCGAACGCAGGCCGGGGCGGGCGGCGACGAGCGGGGCGAGCGCGGGGTCGGCGCCGAGGCGCTCGTCGACGGCGTACGGATCGGCGTCCAGGTCGAAGAGCCGGCGCAGCCGCTGTACGGCGGTGGTGAGATCGCGCAGGTCGGTCAGGTGCAGCCGGGCGTCGAGCCAGCCCCCGCGGTGCATGGCCTCACTGCTCGAACCGGCGCCCGCGGCGGGCTCGGGGACCGCCTCCCTGACCGCCACGATGCCGGTGCCGTACGGCAGTCGGAGCGTACGCCGGTAGGTGCGGTCGCCCGGCTCGCCGACGACCTCCTCGATGCCGTCGACCGCCTCGCGGGCGAGCAGATCGAAGACGGGCGCGGCCTGGTACGGGCCGCGGTGGGCGAGCCGCAGCGGGATGCCCGCGGCCGGGGTGGCCCGCGCCGTGCCGCGCTTGGGGGCCGCGGCGCGCAGGGCGGTCGGTGTGAGCGCGTACACGGCCCTGATCGTGTCGTTGAACTGACGGACACTGGCGAATCCCGCGGCGAACGCGATCTCCGTGATCGGCAGGTCCGTGGTCTGCAGCAGCACCCGGGCGGTGTGCGCGCGCTGCGCCCTGGCGAGGGCGACCGGGCCCGCGCCCAGCTCGGCGGTGAGCTGGCGCTGCACCTGGCGGGCGCTGTACCCGAGACGCACGGCCAGACCGGGCACGCCCTCCCGGTCGACCACGCCGTCGCCGATCATCCGCATGGCACGCCCCACGACGTCCGCGCGCACGTTCCACTCCGCCGAGCCCGGCACGGCGTCCGGCCTGCACCGCCGGCAGGCACGGAAGCCGGAGGTCTGGGCGGCGGCCGCGGTCGTGTAGTAGCGGACGTTCTGACGCTTCGGGGTGACGGCGGGGCAGCTGGGACGGCAGTAGATCCCCGTGGTCTCGACGGCGAAGAAGAACTCCCCGTCGAACCGGGCATCCCGACTGCGCACGGCCTCGTACCTGGTCTCTTCATCGATCACGCCATCCATTGTGGTCCGGTACGGACGGGACGGCTGGCGGATTTCAGACACGACGCTGAGAGCCCCGCAAGGGGCGCGGGGAACGACGCAATAGGGGCGCGGGGAACTGCGCGCCCAGCCCCCACCGGGCCCGCAGCTCCCCACTCCCCCGCCCCGCCAGGGCAGGCAGAGCTACCGAACGCGCCCTCGTTTGGCCTCCATGGCGGCCTTCCCCTCCGCCCCGCGGAGCCGCCACTCCCGCCGAAGCTCCGCACGGACCCGCGCATCGGTCTTGGCGACGATCCGCTGGTTCTCGCGCATCAGCTTCCGGTAGCTGTCGAGCCGACGCTCGGGCAGCGTCCCGTCGTCCACCGCGGCGAGCACGGCGCAGCCCGGCTCGGCCCCGTGGGCGCAGTCGTGGAACCTGCACCGCTCGGCCAGCTCCTCGATCTCGGAGAAGACCTGCCCGACACCGTTCCCGGCGTCCCACAGGCCGACGCCGCGCAGCCCGGGCGTATCGATGAGGACCCCGCCGCCGGGCAGTACGAGGAGGTTGCGGGTCGTCGTGGTGTGGCGGCCCTTGCCGTCCACGTCACGGATCGCCTGCACCGCCATGACGTCGGCCCCGGCCAGCGCGTTCGCCAGGGTCGACTTGCCCGCGCCGGACTGCCCGAGCAGCACCGACGTACCGCCGGAGACGACCGCGGCGAGGACGTCGACGCCGTCCCCCGACGTGGCGCTCACCGGCAGCACGGGCACGCCGGGCGCGGAGGTCTCCACGTCCTGGACGAGATGCGCGAGCGTGACGGCGTCGGGCACCAGGTCGGCCTTGGTGAGCACGACCACGGGCTGTGCGCCCGACTCCCAGCCGAGCGCGAGGAACCGCTCGATGCGGCCGAGGTCGAGGTCCCCGGTGAGCGGCACGGCGATGATCGTGTGGTCGACGTTGGCGGCGAGGATCTGCCCCTCGGACCGCTTGGAGGACGTGGACCGCACGAAGGAGGAACGGCGCGGCAGATACGCGCGTACGTAGCGGGGGTCGCCGCCCTCCGGGTCGACGGCGGCCCAGTCACCGGTGCACACGACCCGGATGGGGCCTCCCCTGCTCGAGCGAAGCCGAGAGCTTGGGGAAGGATCGTGCGGGGTGACGAACTCGGTGTCGGCCCGCACGGTCCCTTCGGCGGTGACGACATCGCACTGTCCGCGGTCGACGCGGACCACCCGACCCGGCAGCAGACCCTGCGCCGCGTACGGGGCGAACTCGGCCTCCCAGTCCGCGTCCCAGCCGTACGGGGCGAGGGGGTGCGGGCGCGAGGCGGAGCGCTGAGATGAAGAGGAAGACAAGGGGTGACCCTTCACAAGGGTGGCCCCGGCGCACGCGCCGCTCGGCGCGTGGAAGAAGAGGTAGGTCAGCCGGAGACCACGGAGGTGGAATGAACGAACGTCCGGATGCGGGCAGCGCCCATCTCAACGACAGCCATCGTTCACACCTCCTGGACCACACTCGACTGACGGCGACCGTCACCGGTCACCGAAGGAACACGGCAGAGCCTAACCAGGGTCCTCGACGGGGCGCCACCTATTTTCCGCGGTCCCTTTTCTGCGGTCCCCGGTGAACGGCACCGCGTTGCCGTTGGCGTCGCAGCGCACGGTCCACGGGGTGGTCTCGGTCGCGCTCAACCTCCCTGTCATCGCCGGGACTTCACTGGTCAGGCCGCATTCGCGTTCGGCGAACGTCCGGGTGAGGTCGGACAGTTCGTCGTGGCCGGTCACCGGGAGGCCGCGATCAGGGCCGGGGCCTCGGCCTCGCCGACCGCCGCCGCCCCTACGGACACCCGTTCTTGAACGTCTTCTCGAACGACCGGTACGTGCCGAGCGACCCCCCGCCCTTCGGCGTCGGATACTCGATCACCGGGACCGGCTTGCACACCGGCCACTGTTCCGTGTCCGAGGACTTCTCGAAGCCGTAGGTGCCGGCGGCGCCGCGCAGGCATCCGATGCAGCGGGTCGTCTCGCCGGTGTCGACGATGCTCGCGTCGATGAGGGTGTTGTAGACGTCGTCCTTGGTGGGTGTGCGGGCCGGGTCGGGGGTCTTGTCCCGGTCGCCGCGGCCTTCGTTGGCCTCGGTGTACGAGCGGTCGAAGGCGTCGGAGAGCAGTTTGAACGCGTCGTGGTACATGATCGCGTAGCCGTCGTCGAGGAATTTCGCGCCGAAGGCGTACCGGTCGTCGAGCTTCGTGAACGTCGGCAGGAAGTCGCCGAGTCCGACGGGCGCGCCGCTCTTCTTGGCCCACCAGTCGGGGGCGACGGAGGCGGCGGCCACGAGTGAGGTCCTGGTGTCGCGCAGCATCTTCGTGAGCTCGCCGGTGGTGAGCGTCGGTTCCAGGCCGATGCCCACCTTCAGGATCCGCACGGGGTCGCTGTGGTCGCAGGAGGGCTCCTGCGAGAGGCGTTTGACGAGTGCGGGCAGGTCCTGGTCGCGTCCGGCGAAGAAGACCGTGTCCGAGTCGGTCACGCAGATCTTCTGGGCGGCCGACTGGAAGCGCTGCGGGATGCCCGCCGCGGGTCCCGTCGAGCCGAGGAAGGACGCCGACCGCTTGCGCAGCCCGTATGTCGCGCCGAACTTCTGCTCCATCAGCCGCTGGAGGTTGCGCGAGTACACGTCGTCGGGGCGGCTGTCGAAGACGAGGAAGCCCTTCTTCTTCGCCGGGTTCTTCTTGAGGTAGTGGCTGAGCGCGTCCACGAACAGCTGGTTGTTGGGCGAGGTCTTGAAGAAGTACGGGGCGTTCATGTCGGCGGACGTGATGACCGGGCCGACCGTCGCGATGCGGTGGTCGCTCAGGGAGTTCATCGCGTCGCGCGTCTCGGGTGTGCTGCTGGGCAGGCCCATCACGCCGACGAGCGGGGACTGACGGTCGTCGGCCAGCTCGGTGAGGCCGTCGACGACGGGCCGCCACTGGTCGAGGTCCTTGCCGTCGTTCGCCATCAGGAGCTGGTAGTGCGGTCCGCCGGTGCTGTTGGCCCGCAACTGGGCGATGTGCGCGCCCGCCAGCGCGCGGCGGATCATCGCCGCGGTCATGGCGCTGGAGTCGTCCGAGGTGAACGGCATCATCAGCGCTATGCGCCCGTACGGTATGGGGTTCTCGCCCTTCGCGGGTGACTCCCAGGCGCGCCTGACCCGTTCGTTCTCGTCCGCCACCGCCCTGATCAGGTCCTTGACGTCGGCATCGGCGTCGAACGTGTCCTCGGTGACGCCCACGCACTCGCCGCCGTGCTTCTCCAGGCCGCCCGCGCAGTCATCGGGGCGCAGCGCGAGGTAGACGACGACGGCCACCGCGATCAGGACGAGCGGCACCACGACGGCGATCGCCTTGTCGAGCGGACCGAATCCGTTGCGGCGTCGCCTCAGTCGACTCAGGAGCATGCTTCCTCACAGTTCGGGCAGCGGCAGGGGGCGCTTGGCGCGGGCGGCGGCGGGCCAGGTGCGGGCGGCCTGGCTCAGGACCGCGCGCCACGTCTGGTGCCGCAGCGAGAGGAAGGCCAGTTCGGCGCCGATGTCGTCGCACAGGTCTGCCTCCGGCTCCGCGTGCGCGTCGGAGAGGTACCACAGGCCGTGCAGCAGCCTGTTGATGCAGCGGTCTATCTCGTCTATGTCCTGGTAGCGGTCGTCGTGGGCGCCCGCGGCGGTCGCGGCGCGCTCGTCGGCCCAGTCGGCGGCCGGCGGGGCCGGTGCGGTGGACGCGTACCGGAGGCAGTTGAGCCAGCGCAGCGCGCTCGGTCGGTCCTGCTCCGAGTGGTACTCCTCGGACAGTGCGGCCACCACGGTCCGCGCGTCCCCCGCCGCCAGGGCGTGCCGCAGCGCGTCCGCCTCGCTCTCCTCGCCGCGCGTGGTGTGGTGGCGCCTGAGGAAGCCGTGGATCTCCTGCCAGCCGCGGCGCGAGTCGGCGCCGAGCGAGGTGCGGCGTGCCTCGTGCACGAGGAGGGTGTGCAGCAGCGGGTCGGCGGCCAGCGGGCGGTCCTGCGGGGTGTCCTGCTGCCACTGCTCGGCTTCCAGGTAGTCGGCGGCGGCGTTCGCGGGCAGCTGTTCGGGTCCGTCGAGGCGCAGATGGGCGGCGAGCGCCTGTGCGGCGGTGCTGTCGCGGGCCAGCGAGAGCGGCACGAGCCGCTGGCGGTGGTGCTGTGCGGGCAGCAGCCGCTCCAGGATGACGCGGCTGACGGGGCTCCCGTCCTTAGTGGTGAGGTCGAGGAGGTTGCGCGGGTCGAGCGGTCCTGCCGCGGGTCCCGAGGACGCGGCGTCGGCCTGTTCCAGGACGGCGTCGCAGAGCAGGGCGCTGGCCAGCGGATGGCCGCCGGTCAGGCTGTGCAGCGCGGAGGCCAGATACGGGTGCAGCGGCACGGACGCGCTGTCCAGCATCAGCAGGATGTCCTCGCGGCTGAGCGGGGTGAGCGGCACGACGAGCAGTCCGGCCGACGGGGCGTGTCCGGTGCGCCGCCAGCCGGACGGGCCGACCAGGTCGGGCAGTTCGCGGCGTACGGCGTCGGTGGCGCCGGGCGGCGCGTCGCCGAGGCGGGTCGCGACGACGACGAGCGGGTCCTGGTGGGTGGCGTCGGGCCGGGCGCGGTATTCGAGGATCAGGTCGATCAGGCGCGCGCCCGCGGCGGAGTGCGTGTTGTCGAGCAGGGCCAGCGGGCGCGGGTCGCGGTTGAGCCGCTGCCATTTGCTGCGGGCCGCTTCGAGGTCGGCGAGGAAGGCGTGCAGGAGGGTCTGTTCGGCCGCGCGCCGGTAGTCGCCGCCGCGGTGGAACCATTCGGCGAGCCGTATGAGGCCGTCCTGTCCCTCGGGCGCTGCGGCGCCGCGGGCGCTCTCCGCGTAGCGCTCCTCGTACCACTGCCGCAGGGGTGCGGCGCTGCGGGCGCGGGTGTAGCGCTCGAAGTACTCGGCGAGGACGGCGTAGTGCACGGCGTGCGGGTCGTGGCGGGCGGGCGCGTCGCCGGAAGGCCGCGGGGCGGGCGGCTGTTGGGCTCGGGGCTGTTGGGCGCGCGACGGTTGGGGGCCGGGGGCGTCGGACCGGCCGCCCGTGCCCTCCAGGCGGGCCCGTACGCGGGCGGACCAGTGCTGGGCGGCCTCGGCGGTGCTGCCGGGTTCCAGGCCGCAGGCGACGAGGAGCCGGGCGACGCGGGCCGCGGCGGCCGAGCGCTCGCGGTCGCTGTCCCCGTGCCCGCCGACGACCGCGACGAGGCCGGGCAGCAGCAGCGGGAAGCGTCTGCTCAGGTCGGGGGCGAGCGCGCACACCAGCTCTTCGAGGAGTTCCACGACGAGGTGCGAGGCGGCGGTGTCGACGCGGGCGAGCGGCAGGCGTCCGGTGTAGTGCCGCTCCAGGGCGGCGAGCACCGCGGTGCGGCCCATGCCGTGCCGTCCGGTCAGGAGGACGACGGGGAGGTCCTTGTCGTACTCCCACGGCACCCGGGCGCGCCGGGCGTAGGCAAGGCCGGTGAGTCCGGGGACGAGGGAGTGCAGGAGCGGATCGCGTGCGTACAGCCGAGGCGTTTCGGATGTGTGCATCTCGCTGGAAACCGCTCCCGTCCTTCGCCGTCCGCCAGATCAACTGTCCCAAGGGCAGATCAACTGACCCAAGGGCCAGTGAAGTTACTCCCCTCACTATCCACTGGCCAGAGCGTTCGGGGCAGGCAGTTGGGCATATCCCGGCGGTATGGGGCCGGACGGGGCGGATGGGTTGCGGCGCGGGCGTTGCGTGCGCCGCTCAGGTGCGCGGGCGCACGACCAGTTCGACGCCCGTGGGCAGTTCCGCGGCGCCGGACACCTCGCCCGGGTAGTCGAGTTGTACGCGGCGCAGGCGCGGCAGCCCCACCAGGTGCACCAGGTCGACGGCGTCGAACTGCGAGAGGTGGACTTCCTCGAGTCCCGTGAGACGCCGTGCGGTGCGCCGCAGGGACACGGCGGCACCGGGGCGGGCCCGCACCTCCAGGCGGGTGAGCTGCGGGATGGGGGTGCCCGGCGGGAAGAGCATCAGGCTGAGCTGGTCGTGCGAGAGCCGCAGCGTGCGCAGGGTGTCCAGCCGGGCGAGGAGCGCGTCCCAGTCGTCGGGCCTGAGCCGGTCGCTCGCGTTGTGCAGGCGCAGTTCGCGCAGCCGGGTCAGCCGGGTCACGTCGGTGAGTTCGACGGCGTCCGGCGGCAGGGCGAGCAGTTCGAGTTCGCCGGGGCGGGGCAGGTCGCGCAGTCCGCGCCAGGGCACCGCGGCGCCCAGGATCAGCGAGTCGAGCCGGGGGCAGGCGGAGAGCCGGGCGAGGGGCTCCAGTTGGGGCAGGTCGGCGAGGGTGAGGCGGCGCAGCCCGGGCAGGCCGGTGAGCGGCGCGGTGTCGCTGACGGACCGGCAGCCCTGCAGGGTGAGCGCTTCCAGGGAGCCGAAGGCGGTGAGGAAGTCGAGTCCCGTCAGCCGCATGTTGCCGCGAAGGCGCAGCTCGCGCAGCCGCTCCGGGTCGAGCGCGCCGAGGATCTCCGCCTCGGTGAAGTCGCCCTGCAGTACGACGCGTTCGAGTCCCGGCATGGCGTCGAGCGCCTTCAGTTCGGCCGCCGAGCGTACGGTGACGGCCTCGTCGGCGCCCGCGGCGAGCAGCGGCTGGATGATCTCCTCCGCGTACGCGTCGGTGTCGAACCGGTCCCAGTGGCCGAGGAGTTGGGCGCGGACGCCGGACTGCCGGGTGGTCAGGAAGTCGCGCAGGCGGGCCAGTGCGGCGTCGCCGCCGATGCGGCAGATCGCGTGGGCGGTGGTCACTTCGGCGTCGCCTTCGAGGGTGTCGGCGGCGGGCAGCAGGCCGAGCAGCAGGGTGCCGGTCTCGGCGAGGGCGCGTGCCTCGCGCAGGCTGCGGGGCGGCAGGAGTTGCGCGGCGCGCTCCTCGACGGCCTCGCGGACGTCCGGGTCGAGGCGGGTGGCCTGGTCGAGCGAGGCGAGCGCGAGCAGCCGGAGGCGGGCGCGCACCGCGTCGTCCGACTCGCGGTCGGCGCGTCCGCCGAGCCTGGTCAGGAGTTCGGCGCGCTCGTCGGGCCTGGCCTGGGCGACGGCCATCTGCAGCACGTCCTCCCAGGTGTCCAGGTGGGCGTGCGAGACGAGCGCCCCGATGTCGTGTTCTTCGAGGGCGGCCTTCGCGCCGAGGAAGTCCTGGAAGGTGCGGTGGATGAAGTCCACGGCGTCGTCGGCCGGTTCGCGCAGGAGTCCGGAGCGGTCGAGGAGCAGCCGCAGCACGTCCTCGGCGGTTCCGGCGCGGGCGAGCTGCGGCACGGAGGGGCTGAGCCGCTCGATGAGGTCGACGGCGTCCTGCCGTTTCAGGCTGGTGCGTTCGTTGCGGATCAGCCAGTACGCGAGGCGTTTGAGCGGCTCCGTCGCGGACTTCTGGTCCAGGGTCGGCGCCCGGCGTCCGTACAGGTCGCGCTCGCGGTCGCGGCGTTCCAGGAGCATCGAGAGCGCCGCGTCGTACAGCGCCACGCGCCCCTGCGGCAGGAAGCCGCGGCGCTCGCGGTGCAGGGCGCAGATCAGCGAGCACAGCAGGGGGTTGGTGGCGAGCCGGCTCAGTTCGGGGCTGGCGCGCAGCGACCGCATCAGGGACTGCGCGAGTTCGTCGCCGGCGCCCGCCGCCTCGTGCCAGCGCTGGATGAAGCGGCGTACGCGCCCGGGCCGCATGGGGGTGAGGGTGAACTCCTGGAAGCCCTCGCGGCCGAGCCAGTCGCGGGGCAGCGCGGAGGGGCGCGTGGTGACGAGCCAGAGGTTGCCGGGGAACGTGGTGCGCAGCTTGGTGAGCCAGGTCCGTGCGCGGGACCGTTCGGCCTCGGGTATCTCGTCGACGCCGTCGACGAGGAGCACTCCGCGTCCCGAGCCGAGGACGCGTACGGCCCAGCCGTCGGGTTCGGTGCCGACCAGCGGGCAGCCGATCCACCGCAGGAACCCTTCGGGCATGGGGAGTTCGGCGTCGTCGCGGGCGAGGGTGCGCAGCGGCAGGACGAACGGCACGCGGCCGAGGAGCTGCGGCAGATGGCCGGGCACCTGGTCCTGGCGTGCGGTGGTGAGGGCGAGCCACTGCACGAGGGTGGTCTTGCCGGTGCCCGCGACGCCGCGCAGCAGGACGCTGTCGTGCCCGGCGAGCACGGTCTCGACGGGGCCTGCGGGGCGTTCGGCGTCGGGGTCGGGGTCGACGCCGCGGCCGTCCGCGTCGCCGTTCACCGCGGGCACCGGTTCGACGAGGTCGCGGGCGGGCACGGCCTCCAGGCTCAGATAGGCGGTCTCCAGCGGCCAGGCGTGGCTCTGCGGGTCGTGCAGGTCGACGCCGTAGATGGTCAGGGTGCTGTGCTGGCCGACGATGTAGTCGGCGTATCCCCGCTCGAATTCGGTGTCCTGCGCGGGCGTCGACGGCAGCCGTTCCAGGAGCAGTTCGAGCTGTTCCTGCTGGCGGCCGAGCCGCTGGAGCACCTCGACCTGGGTGCGTCCCGCGAAGCCGGGGCGCAGGCTGAACTGGTGCACCAGGTGCAGGCAGGCGGTGACGAGGAGGCGGTCGTGCAGCCGTGCCGCGTCGGCGCTGAGCAGGGCGCGGGTCTCCGGGGCGCTGGCCCGCACCAGGGCGGCGGCGAGCTTCTCGGGGCCGAGGTCGTAGGCCTGTACGTCGTCCATGTCGAGGTCGCCGAGCGCGCGCAGGGTGTGGCCGAGCGCGTAGCCGACGGCGTTCTGCTCGTCGGGGGCGATGGGCGGGTCGTGCGGTCCCGCAGCGCGCATCGCCCTGCGGACCAACTCCCGTGCCAGCTGGTAGAGATCGGCCTCGCCGAGTGTGCGCCGGTCACCGGTGAAGGACAGCAGCCGCCCGATCCGTACGGGCCGCTCGCCGAACTCCGCGCCCGGCCCCTTCGGCGGCAGCAGCAGCCGTTTGATCAGCGGCACCATCACCGACGACGCGATGCGCAGCCCTACCGTTCCCGCGTCCACTCAAGCCCCCATCCGTGAACGGCCCGCTTACGGGAACCCTAGAGGGTGCGGGAGGACGCGGGCTACGGCGCAGAACGGGTCGCACGGGAGCGGATGTCACGCCTCCGGCGATGTGGCCGCCCCCGCCCCGGCGGCCGCCCCGGCGCGGTGCGCGAAGCGGTCCGCCGCACGCCGTCCCCTGCGCTCCAGCGGCAGCACCCCCGTGGCTGCCGCGAGACCGGAGGGGGGCATGTCGAAGTAGATCGATTCGTACGACCCCTCGGGGGCGATGTACGTCTCGTGCCACAGCCCCACATGCCGACGCGTCTTCCCTGCGCGGATCTTGCGGTTGGCGGTCTGCCACGCCTTGTGGTGGATGGTGTCGGGCGACTGGGCGTAGGCGTAGAGCTTCTCCTTGGACTCCCAGTACTGGACCACGTAGTACGTGCGCGGCGACGCGGTGAGCAGGACGCTCTTCAGCAGGCCCCGGCTGCTGTCCTTGCCCAGTTCGCGGAGCATGCGGGGCATGGAGACGAACACCGGCAGCCAGTGGTGCACCGCCCAGAAGTGGTTGATGCGCATGCCGATGAGCAGGACCGCCACGTCCCCCTCGGCTGCCGCGGTGGTGAAGCCCGGTGTCGGCTTGGCGAACATGCGGCCCCCAGTGAGTGCGCTGACGTCGTCGCGAATGCGCTGATGTGATCGGTGATTACATCAGCGCCCGGGTGGGCGGTCAAGGGTTTTGCACGGCGGGGACAGGGAGTACGGGCGCCCGTCAAGGGGCTTGATGGCGGGCGTAGTTGACGATGCCGAGGCCGAAGGTGTCCAGTACCTGTTCGGCCAGATGCTCGGCGTGATCCGGTGGCAGATATCCGTCGACAATCATCTGGGACAGACCGTAGACAAGGGCCTGTCCGGCCAGACCGACCACCGCGGGATCCCCCGCGCGCAGCTCGCCCGCACGCTGGTCCGCGACGATGGATCCGGTCAGCGCCGCCTCGATGGCGGTCACCCGCGCGTCGATCTCGGCGGGCCTGTGCGGGCCGAACACCAGGGGCTTGACCAACTGGAAGCGGTGCGGGTGGCGGATCGCGTAGCGCACGAAGCCGAGGCCGAAAGCGCGCATCGACGAGCCCTCCGCGTGTTCGAGCTCGGCGATCTGCCACGCTTCGTAGTCGGCCAGAATCCGTTCCGCGAGCGCGGTCAACAGCGCCTGCCGGTCGGCGAAATGACGGAACGGCGCCCCGGGCGACACTCCCGCACGGCGCGCGACCTCGCGCACGGTCACCGTGTCCTGGCCGCCCTCGTCGAGCAGTTCGAGCGCGGCGGCGACAAGGGCCGTGGGCAGCGAGCCGTGGTGGTAGCCGGAGCGTGCCGCGGGCTTGTCCTTCATGCCAGCAGTGCTACCACATGGCCGAGAGGGCACTGTAGACGCAGTCGAGTTGAGCGGAGGAGGCGATTCCGGCCAATTGTCCCGTGCGGGTGATCTGGCCGGTCTTGCGGTGTACCGGTTAGATGCCCCGGGCATCGAATGAGGGCAGAAATCGGGACGCTCTCCGCTTGCGAGGTACACCCATGACGGAATCAGTCGCCTTCCCCCAGGACCGCACCTGCCCCTATCACCCGCCCGCCGCGTACGAGCCGCTGCTCGACGACCGCCCGCTGTCCAAGGTCACCCTCTTCGACGGCCGCTCCGTATGGCTCGTCACCGGGCACGCGGCGGCCCGTGAGCTGCTCGCGGACCCGCGCCTCTCCTCCGACCGCGAGACCGAGGGATTTCCCGCGCCCACCGAGCGGTTCGCCCGCGTCCGCACCAAGCGCGTCGCCCTGATCGGCGTCGACGACCCGGAGCACAACACCCAGCGGCGCATGCTGATCCCCAGCTTCTCCGTCAAGCGCATCAACGAGCTGCGCCCGCGGATCCAGGAGACGGTCGACCAGCTCCTCGACACCATGATCGAGAAGGGCTCGCCCGCCGAGCTGGTGAACGCCTTCGCGCTGCCGGTGCCCTCCATGGTGATCTGCGCCCTGCTCGGCGTGCCGTACGACGACCACGTCTTCTTCGAGGAGCAGTCGCGGCGCCTGCTGCGCGGGCCCACCTCCGAGGACACCGAGGACGCACGGGACCAACTGGAGGCGTACTTCCACACGTTGATCGGCAAGAAGCGGCGCGACCCGGGCGACGGGCTCCTCGACGAGCTGATCGCCAGGCAGCAGGAGGCGGGCGCGCCGGACAGCGAGGAACTGGTCAGCCTGGCGACGATCCTGCTGATCGCGGGGCACGAGACCACGGCGAACATGATCTCGCTCGGCACCTTCACGCTCCTCCAGCACCCCGAGCGGTTCGCCGAACTGCGCGCCGGACTCGGGGCCGAGCCCGCCCTGATGCCCGCCGCCGTCGAGGAACTGCTCCGCTTCCTGTCCATCGCGGAGGGCATGCTGCGGGTGGCGAAGGAGGACATCGAGATCCAGGGCAGCACCATCCGCGCCGACGACGGCGTCGTCTTCTCCACGTCCCTCATCAACCGCGACACCGCGGCCTTCGACGCACCGGAGGAACTGGACTGGCACCGCACGAACCGCCACCACCTCGCCTTCGGCTTCGGCATCCACCAGTGCCTCGGCCAGAACCTCGCGCGGGCCGAGCTGGAGATCGCGATGCGCGCCCTCTTCGACCGGCTGCCGGGCCTGCGCCTCGCCGTGCCCGCCGAGGACATCCCGTTCAAGCCGGGCGACACGATCCAAGGCATGATCGAACTCCCCGTCGCATGGTAGGAGTTGGGCATGACGATCCACGTAGAGAAGGACCGCTGCGTGGGCGCGGGCATGTGCGCGCTCACCGCACCGAGCGTCTTCACGCAGGACGACGACGGCCTCAGCGAGGTGCTGCCCGGCCGTGAGGACGGCACCGACGACCCCATGGTGCGCGAGGCCGTGCGGGCCTGCCCGGTGTCGGCGATCGCCGTCGAGGACGACTGACCCCGCCCGTGGGGCGGCTCAGCCCGCCCCGCCGGGCCGCCCTTCGAGCCGGGCCTCGACGGCCTGTTCCAGGGTGCGGCCTTCCGCGGCGTCGGCGGGTTCGAGGAAGGCGTGGATCAGCGCGAGCGAGACCGTGCCCATCAGGGAGCGGTGCCGGTCGTGGTCGACGACGCCGGAGCCCGGGTCGCCGATGGACCGCAGGATCATGCCGTCCGTGGCGGCGGACAACGCGTCGGCGAGGTCGTCGAGGGTGATCCCGGGCCGCAGCCGCAGGTTCCGCGCCTCGATGACCTCGGCGTAGAGCTGTTTCCAGGACGCGAGGTAGCCCCGGTAGGTGTCCGCGAGGGCCTGCTGCACCGTGTCGTCGCCGTCGGCGACCGCCATCAGGGCGAGGCTGAGCCGCACGGACGGCGTGCGGGCGCCCTCCGCGGTGTGCTGGTACGCCGTCTCGTGGACGGTCCGCACGAAGTCCTCGCCCGTCACGAGCCGCGCCGTGTTGACCGCCCGCTGCTCGACGTAACCGGGCCGGTAATTCACCGGCCACATCGCGAAGTTGATGAGGTCGGCGACGTAGTCCGACTGGGTGCGCCACTGGGTGCGCAGCGTCGAGACGAGGCCGCGCCGGGGGAAGACCGCGGGGTTGTTGGCGACCTCCGCCGCGACCGCGCGCTGGGACAGGAAGCCGAGGACGGCCCGCTCGACCCGGTGTCGGCCCCGCACGGTGGCGCGGCGCGCCGCGCCGGGCCCCAGGTGCTGCTCGACCAGCCGCATCCCCGCGGCGAGGTAGGCGGCGGTGTGCGGGTCGTTGGCGAGCCGCCGACGGCCCGCTGCCGTACGCCGGTTGAGGTGGCGGAGCACCTGGGACAGGTCCTGGTCGTACGGGAAGGGCAGATGGCGCTTGCGGGGATGCGGCTCGTTGGTTGCGTCCATCCCCACATGCTCGGACCCCGGCCGCCGGCACACCAGGTGCGCACCCGCGCGCGAGTTCCGGTGCCCCGTACACCCTGAACCACCGTGCGCCGAGGGCACGTTGCGCGCGCCTGCGCAGCTGTTCGCGGCCCGGTCACCGCCGTATACCGGGACGGTACGCCAGGACCCGTCCCTCAGCGAGGTGTGACGCCGATGCCCACCACCGTCCTCACCACGGCCCTTCTGGTGCTCGCCTGCGCCACGGCGGGCCGGGCCGTGGTCCACCTCGTCCTGTGCGCGCTCGCCGTGCTCAGGGCGCTGCTCGACGTGCTGGGGCGGCGGTGACGTGCGCAAAGAGCGGCGCCCTCGGGGCTATTCGCGCAGCGTCGCCGCGAAGCTCCTGCCGTACGCGTGGTGCGTGTCGACCTCGATGCGGGTGCCGCCGTGGGCCGGGGTCACCCGGACGCCGGGGTCCGCGGAGACCGCGCGCAGGGTGCGGCCGCGGAGCAGCAGCGTGACCGTGTCGCGGTCCATGGTCGGGTCGGAGACGGCGACGGTCGTCGTGCCGCGCGGGCCCCGGCGGCGCACGATCACCGAGGCGGGGCCCTCGACGCGCAGGCCCGCCGTCTCGTGGCGTCCGCGTGTGAAGGTGTTGGCGGCGCTCAGGCCGAGCCCGGTGTGGGCGACGGCCTGCAGTCGCGCCGTGTTGGCGAGGACCTTCAGCGGCCCGTTCCGGTGCGAACGCAGCTGTCCTTCGGTCGCGTTGGGCACCAGCGCGTAGGCGAGGCGGGCGGCCTTCGCCCCGGCGGTGTGGTCCACCGTGACGCCGAGGACGGCGCGGGTCACGGCCGTGTCCGGGTTCGCGGTGCGCACGACGCGGCGGCTGCGGGTGACCCGGTCGACGGCGGCCCTGACCTGCGGGGTGTCGAGGAAGACATAGCCGACGGCGGTGCCCCGGGTGGCGTTGGCGTAGCGCAGCCAGCGCAGCGGCGCGGTGCCGGGCCCGGTCCAGGGGCTGCCGTCGAGGAGCGCGCCGGTGAGCGAGGTCCGGTCGTCGGGTGCGGCGATGCGGGCGTCGACGGTCGTGGTGACGGCGCGTCCCGCCGGGTCGCCGACGTCGGCCGCGAGCACCACGATCTCGTCGTCGAGCAGGAACCACGACTTCGTGGCCGTCGCGCCCCGGTACACCACGAAGTCGTCGGGCAGGATCTCCCGGTCGCGGTAGGCCGCGTCGCTCGACTGGACCAGGCCCGCCGCGCCGTACGCCCCGAGGACGGCGCCGCCGGACCAGCCGTTCGTGCCGCGCGGGAAGTAGACGTAGGTGTTCTGCGACTCGGACGACGAGGTGAAGTGGAGGGGGTGATCGGGGTTGTCGTAGTACGGCTTGCCGTACAACTCCGGTACGGTGCGCCGCTGTTCGACCGGCGCGGTGACCCCGGCGAGGCCGTACGGCGAGACGGTGGTGAAGTAGTCGACGCCGTACGCCCGGGTCTGGTCCTGACCGGAGAGGTAGAGGTAGTGCGCGCCGTCGCCCTGGAACCACGGCATGAGGTTCTCGCCGTTCATGTACTCGTACTTGCTGATCCGGTCGGAGCTGCGCGCCAGCGCGAAGGCGTAACCGGGTCTGCGGTGCACCGTCTTGTCCATGGCGTTGAAGGCGACGCTGCGCGCGGCGGGGTTGAGGTCGGCGGGCGGCACGGTGGTGTCGCCGATGATGTCGGCGTAGCGCACGATGCTGAGCGGCGAGACGAAGCGGGCCGGGTCCAGGGCGGTGGGCGAGGTGGCCCTGATGTGCTTGACGTAGCTCTTGAGGGCGGTGGCCGCGGCGCCCGTCGCGAGCGAGGAGAGGTCGACGACGGCCTCGACGACCACCACGACGTCCGTGTAGCCGGAGTCCGTGCGCGACACCGCGCGGCCCTTCACGATCTCCATCATCCAGCCCTCGAAGATCAGCGGCGCGAAGCCGTCCCGCACCCAGCCGTGCACGGTCGGCACCAGCTCGTCGCCGTGCGCGAAGCCGGTGCCTTCGAGGATCTTGAGGGTCTGTACGACGCGGGTGAGCAGGCCCTTGCCGTACGAACCCGTGTACGCGACGGAACCGTGCTGGATGAAGGAGCCGTCGGCGTAATGGCCGTCCGTCACCCCGTGGTTGAGGTGGTAGGGGTCGACGGTGACGAAGACCGTCAGCTGGTCGGTGAGGGCCTTGCGGATGCGCGCGTCGCCGCCGTCCGCCATGAGGGCGCCCTGGAGGATGCGGTTGGTGGTGATGTCCGCGAGGTTGGCGCCGGTGTGGAAGCGGGAGTCGAGGTCCACGTCGCCGTTCTTGCCGTTGCGGAGGTAGGCGTCCATGGCGGCGATGTAGGTGGCGGTCAACTCGGGGCGCTGGGCCCCTATTCGGTCGGCGAGCAGGACCAGGGTCCTGCTGATGTGCTGGGAGATTCCGATCTCCCAGTGGAACCAGTTGCCGTAGTAGCCCTTGGACTGGTCTCCGTAGTACCGCTCGTACAGCCAGACCAGGCCGTCGATCACCCGGCGCTGCACGGCGGCGGCGCCGTACAGGTCGGCGGGGATGCCCGGGGTGCGGGTGGCGAGCGCGATCTCGTACAGGCGGCGGTAGGCGGTGTTGAGGCTGGCCTCGTCGGTGCCGAGCACCAGACCGGCGAAGAGCTCGCCCTCGCCCGCGTCGTCCATCGCCTGCAGACCGGCCCGCGCGGTCTTCTCGACGGCGGCGAGCTTCGCGGCCGTCTCGGGGCGGGCGTTGGACTCCGCGGTGCCCGCGAAGACCGCGACGGTGTTGGCGAGCAGCCGTGCGGTGTCCCCCGCGGCACCCACCGCGGGCAGCGGGACCACCGCCAGCAGACCGGCGGCCGAGAGAGCTGACAACAGGCGTCTGCGCGTGATCTCCATGGTGTCCTCCACCGACGAAGTGCCGTCCCGGCGGCCGGAGTCAAGCAGACGCCCCCACCGGCTACAAGGGTCCCCACTTGATACGGTCGCCTCCGATCTTGATGCGCAAACGGGGGAAGGATTCGCCATGCCCGGGAGGGGCGCGCCGCGTGCCGCGCGGAAACGGACCTGGCTGGTGGTGACCGCTCTGGTGGTCCTGGTGGTCGCGTCGTCGGTGACGTGGTTCCTGGTGGCCGACGACCAGGAGCGCGACGAGGTGCGGGCCGCCAACGCGGACCAGTTCACCCGGGCCTGCGCGGGCCTGCTCCCCGAAGAGATGCGCCCCTTCGTCTCCGACGACGAACGCGGCGCCCTCGACGAGTTCGGCACGATGCTGCGGCCCGGCCAGGAGAGCCGCGCACTCCTTGACTGCACGCTCTCCTGGGGCGGCGGCGGTGACGCCTGGGAGCCGGACGCGCAGGCGCGGGTGCGGGCCGAGGCCGTCCTCGGCAGCACGGCGCCGCCCACGCTCGACGGCGGCTACGAACTGCCCCTGCCCGAGACGGCGTTGGGCGCCGTCTCCGTCGACGACCGGCTGCGGGGCAGCACGGTGACGGCCTCCGTGCTCGCCGACTGCCCCAAGGGCCTGACCGGACGGGTCCGTCCGGCGCGCGACCTGCTCGTCACGGTGGACCTGCCCTCGCACTCCGACGAGTACGACGTGCCGAAGTCCGAACGCCTCGTCGCGTCCCGCACCGCCGCGGACGTCGCCAACTGGGTGACCAGGAAGCAGGGTTGCGGGAGCAGGCCGCTGCCCACCGAGCCCGCCGCGGCCGGCTCCCCCGCCGACGCACCGAAACTCTGCGCCTGGCTCTCGCCCAAGGCGCTGCACCTCTCGCCGGGCCGCTGGTCCTTCGACGGGAACGCCAAGACGTACAGCAGGCGCACCGGCGCGTGCGGCGGACGGTGGGACGACACCGCGGGCTCGCCCGCCGATCGATCCGTCAAGGCGGCGAGCGCGGAGAGCTGGTCGGGGGTCCTCGCGCGCGGGGCGTACGACGACCACCGGGGCGACGGCGAGGTGCCTGGCCCCGGGAAGCAGCCCCCGCACGACAAGCCCGTCACCATCGAGGAGTCCGGCGACGATCCGCTGCTCGCCCTGTGGGCACGCTCGGAGTGCGCGGCGGGCACCACCTACCACCGGGTGACGGTGACCCCCGAACTCGACTTCGAGTACGGCCTGGAGCAGGGCAGGTCCGTGCTCGAACCGAAGGACCAGCGGCGGCTCTCGCGACAGGCGCGCGCCGTGCTCGACCGCTATCTGGCGGCCCCCGACGGCTGGCCGCACCGCGCGCACTGCCGGAACACGACGGTCATGGGAGAGGTGGCCCAGTGGCGCGGCTGACCTGGGAGACGAAGAAGGGGCGCGCGGCGCTCACGTCCTGCGGGGTCCTTGTCGTCCTCGCACTGATCGCGGGCGGGTACTACTGGTGGGGCGGCCCGCACGAACGGCGCGTGGCCCAGCAGGTCCTGGACGAGGCGTGCCGGGGCGTGCTGCCCTCCGCCGAGCTGCGGGCCGTCCTCGGCGACGGGCCGTTCGAGAGCGGTCCCGGCAAGGCGAACCTGCGGGACGCGGGGCGGGCCGACGAGGGCGACCGGGGTGAGATCCGTCAGGTGTCCTGCGCCGTCCGGCGGGACACCGAGCACCATGCGGGCCATCCGACGCACGACGCCTCCGTCGACGTCACCGTGCAGAGCGTGCCGGAGCGCAAGGGGAACGACCTGGGCGGGGACCGTGCGGCCGAACGCCCGCGCGGATACGGCCCGTTGTACCCGTTCGTGTCGGACGAGCTGCCGCCCGCCGCGCTCGGCCGCGGCTGGCGGGGCGTCTTCACCACCGGCGAGGGCTTCGACCACCTCGTCGACGACGATGCGGCGACCACGTCGGTGCTCCTGGACTGCGCACGCGACCGCGGCGGCCTGCTCGTCACGGTCGACGTGAAGGAGGAGGACGTCACCCTCGACGATCCCCGGCGGCGCACCGCCTATGCGCGCATCGCCACCGCGACGGCCGCCGAGGCCTCCCGGCAGTGGGGCTGCGACGACGCCCCGCTCGGCAAGCCCCTGCGCACGGTGGCGCTGCCGGTGAACGCCGACGAGGACGTGCCGCTCGCCGACGCGACCGGGTCCTGCCGCGGCCTCCCCGCACGCGGCTCGCGGGTGTCACGGGTGTGGGAGGGCGCGCGGTCCGGCGGCCCGGTCGAGGTGTGCGTGCTCGGGGGCGGGCCGACCGGCACGCCGACCGCGGACGCCGCCGTTTCCGCCGGATCTCCCGAAGGGGCGCGGCGCCACCACCTCGTCGCGTACTACGGGCCGTACGCGCGGAACCAGCGGCTGGACCACCAGGAGCACAACTACTCCGAGGAGCCGGGCCCCGGCGACGCCCCCGCCGGGCGTCTCGCGGGCGGCGGCCACTGGGCGAGCGCCGCATGCCGGGACGGCGGCGGGCCCGCGCTGTTCACGGTGCGGCCGAGCGACGCCACGGACGGGGACGAGTACGACGCGCACGGCAAGCGCCGCGAGGCGAAGGAGTCGGCGGCCGACCTGGCGTACGAACGCGCCGCGCTGCGGGAGTTCGCGCGGCGCTCGGCGAAGGAGCACGGCTGCGCGGCACCGAAGCTGCCCTGACGTCGTGCGGGGCCGGGCCCGTCCTGCGGGGTCGGCCGGTCACCCCTGCCGGGTCCCGCTCCGGTCCGCGATGTGCGGCGGCGGGGCGATGCCCGCGGGCAGCAGCGGGTCGGGGACGGGCGCGCCCCAGGTGGCGGTCAGCGGGAGGTTGCCCGCCCAGACGCCGAGCGCGGCGTCCGGCCCCTCGCCGTCGTCGGGCGGTCCGACGGCGACCTTGACCGAGGCCTCTTCGAGGGAGAGCGCGAGCAGGGTCGTCGCGGCGAGTTCCTTGCGGCTGGGGCGGCGGGCGTAGTCCCACTGGCCCGGCGTCGCGTGCTCGGTGAGCAGCCGCAGTCCGCGCAGCTTCTCCTCCGGGTCGGTCACCCGGCGCGGCACTCCGTGGATCATCGCGCTGCGGTAGTTGACGCCGTGCTCGAAGACGGAGCGGGCCAGGACCAGTCCGTCGACGTGGGTGACGGTGACGCAGACCGCCGCATCGGGGTCGGCGGCCAGGCTGCGGCTCGCGACGGAGCCGTGCAGGAAGAGGTGGGTGTCGTCGCGGCCGTAGACGGTGGGGACGACCATCGGGTGCCCTTCGACGAGGACGCCGAGGTGGCAGACGAATCCCGCGTCGAGTATCGCTTCGAGGTCGGCGCGCTCCAGGCTGCCCTGGTCGCGCAGTCGGCGGTGGCGGGTGCGGTCGGTGACGGGGAGCGCGGCGGGCAGCGACGACGGCTGAGATCGTTGGTTCACACGGTGACAAGTTACCGATACCGCGCCCGAGTTGCCACACATCAACGAATTTCGTTTACGACGCCCCACCCAGGCCGCGATATCCGCAGCCGCCCCGCCACCCGTCCAAGTCCGGTCCGAAGAGTCCAACGACTCCCGGTCCGAAACAATTGTGAGCCGGTGCCCGGGCACGGTCTGATGGACCGCATGGAGCTTCCCCACCACGAGGACGTGTCCCCCGGTACCGGCAGCCTCCCGCCCCGCGCGTGGTACGCGGCGTCGGACGCCCCCACCCTCCCCCTCGACGGAACGTGGCGCTTCCGCCTCTCCCCCACCGCCGACACCGCCGACGAGTCGTTCGCGGCCACCGGCTTCGACGCCCGGACCTGGGACACCGTCGCGGTGCCCGGCCACTGGGTGCTGCAGGGTCACGGCACCCCGCACTACACCAACCAGCTCTATCCGTTCCCCGTCGACCCACCGCGCGTCCCCACCGAGAACCCGACCGGCGACCACCTGCGCACCTTCGACCTGCCCGCCGGCTGGCCGTCCGACGGCGGGGCGACGCTCCGCTTCGACGGCGTGGAGTCCTGCGCCCGCGTCTGGCTGAACGGCACACCGCTCGGCGAGTTCAAGGGCTCCCGGCTCCCCCACGAGTTCGCGGTCGGCCACCTGCTGCGCCCCGCGGGCAACGTCCTCGCGGTCCGCGTCCACCAGTGGTCGTCGGGCTCGTACCTGGAGGACCAGGACCAGTGGTGGCTGCCCGGCATCTTCCGCGGGGTGACGCTCCTGCACCGCCCCGAAGGCTGCGCGGGCGACCACTTCGTGCACGCCTCGTACGACCACCGGACGGGCACCGGCACGCTGCGCGTCGACTCGGACGTCCAAGGCCGCGTCACCGTACCGGAGTTGGGGATCGACGCCGCGACGGGCGAGTCCGTCACCGTGGCCGTGGCGCCGTGGACCGCCGAGACGCCGCGGCTGTACGGCGCGGTGCTCGCCACGGCGGGCGAGCGGATCCCGCTGCGCGTCGGCTTCCGCACGGTCGCCGTCGAGGACGGCGTCATCAAGGTCAACGGCCGCCGGATCCTCTTCCGTGGCGTGAACCGCCACGAGTTCCACCCGGACACGGGCCGCACCGTCGGCATCGACACGATGCGCGCGGACCTCCTCCTGATGAAGCGGCACAACATCAACGCCGTCCGCACCAGCCACTATCCGCCCCACCCCGCCTTCCTCGGCCTCTGCGACGAACTCGGGCTCTGGGTCGTCGACGAGTGCGACCTGGAGACGCACGGGTTCACCATGCAGCAGTGGCGCGGCAACCCCGTCGACGACGACCGCTGGACGCCCGCGCTCCTGGACCGCGCGGCCCGCATGGTCGAGCGCGACAAGAACCACGCATCGGTGATCGTCTGGTCGCTCGGCAACGAATGCGGCACGGGCCGCGGCCTGACCGCGATGGCCGAGTGGATCCGCGCCCGTGACCCCGACCGCCTCATCCACTACGAGGGCGACCGGTCCTGCGCGGACACCGACGTCTACTCGCGGATGTACGCCGACCACGCCGAGGTCGAACGGATCGGCCGCGGCACCGACGAGGGCCCGGCGTCCCGGCGCCGACTGCCCTTCGTCCTCTGCGAGTACGCGCACGCGATGGGCAACGGCCCGGGCGGCCTCGGCGAGTACCAGCGGCTCTTCGAGACGTATGAGCGCCTCCAGGGCGGCTTCGTCTGGGAGTGGATCGACCACGGCATCACCCACCCCGCGTACGGCTACGCCTACGGCGGCGACTTCGGCGAGGCACCCCACGACGGGAACTTTGTCTGCGACGGCCTGGTCTTCCCCGACCGGACCCCATCGCCCGGGCTCGTCGAGTACAAGAAGGTGATCGAGCCGGTCCGGATCACGGGCGAAGGACGGGACGGCATCGTCAGGATCACCAATCTGCACGACTTCGCCGACCTCTCCCACCTCGCCTTCACCTGGTCGTACGAGCAGGACGGCACGCCCGTCGCCGACGGTGTCCTCGCGGTGCCGCAGGTCGGGCCCGGTGCGCACACGGAGGTGAAACTGCCGCCCCCGCCGCGCCGCGCCCCGGACGCCGAGACCCGGTGGACGGTGCGGGCGGTGCTCGCCGACGACACGGCGTGGGCGCCGCGCGGCCATGTGGTGGCGTGGGCCCAACTGCCCGTCGGATCCGGCACGGTCCCGCCCGCGCCCGGCGGCACGCCCCCGGTGCGCGACGGCGGACGGATCACGCTCGGGCCCGCCGCCTTCGACGCCCACGGGACGCTGCGCTCCTTCGGCGGCCTGGCGATCAGGGACCTGCGCCTCGACGTGTGGCGCGCGCCCACCGACAACGACAACGGCATGCCGTGGCGCCCCGAGCCGCCCCTCGCCGCACGGTGGCGCAAGGCCGGGCTCGACCGGATGCAACACCGCCTCGACGCCGTGGAGTTGAGCGACGAGGCGCTGACCGTGCGCACCCGGGTCGCGCCCGCGGCCAGCGACATCGGCCTGCGTGTGGCGTACCGCTGGCAGTCGGACGGGAGCCGCCTCCTGCTGCGTCTCGACGTGCGTCCTGAGGGCGAGTGGACGGTGCCGCTCCCCCGGCTCGGCATCCGCTTCGGGCTGCCGGGCGCGGCGGGACGGGTGAGGTGGTTCGGCGGCGGGCCCGGCGAGGCCTACCCCGACACCCGGGCCGCCTCGCTGCTCGGCGTGTGGGAGGCGGACGTCGACGCCCTGCAGACCCCGTACGTACGCCCGCAGGAGAACGGGGCCCGCCCCGACATCCGGTGGGCGGAACTCGGCGGCCTGCGGGTTGCGAGCGACGACGGGCCCTGGCTCACCGCACGCCGCTGGACCACCGAGCAGCTCGACGCGGCCCGCCACCGCACCGACCTCACGCCCGGCGACACGCTCTGGGTCAACCTCGACATCGGCCAGCACGGCATCGGCACCGGGTCCTGCGGGCCCGGGACGCTGCCCCCGTACGAACTCCACGCCCGGCCCGCCTCGTTGACCTGCACCTTCTCCCTCATGGAGGAGTGAGGGGCACCGCTCACGCCACGGGAGTGAGCCGCTCCCGCAGGAAGCCGACGACGCGTTCGCGCGCGGCGAGGGCGGGGTGTCCCGGGGTCTCGCGGACCTCCTCGGTCAGGACGGAGTGCGCGCTCGTGCCGAAGCCCCCTTCGTTGCCCGGTGCCGAGTCCAGCTCGATCACCTCGAACGCGTCGCCGAAGTGGCGGCGCAGCGTGGCGAAGCGGTCGGCGGGAACCAGCTTGTCGCCGGTGAAGCGCAGGCCGAGGGCGCACAGTCCGTCGTTCTTCGTGCGGGCCACGACCGTGTCGAACTCGGCGCGGGACAGGCCCGGGTCGACCCGCCGGGCCCGGCTCAGCGGCAGTTGCAGCGGCAGCGAGGGCTGGCTGAGCACCGGGGCGACGACGGCTTCGTCCACGGCGGCCGCCAGGGCGAAGCCGCCCGTGAAGCACATGCCGATGACGCCGACGCCGGGGCCCGGCGTGCGCGACGCCAGGTCCCGGGCCAGGGCCCGGAGGTAGTCGGCGAAGGGGCGGCGCGCGTCGGTGGCGAAGGCACGGAACTCGGCGGCCACGCAGACCCTGGCGATGACGCCGAGCACATATCCCGTCGACACCGGACGGCCCGGTTCACCGAACGGGGACGGAATCGCGACCGTGAACCCCTGTTCCACCAAATGGTCGCCGAGAGCGAGCACTTCGGGGGTCGCTCCCGGAATTTCGGGAACCAGGACGACGCCCGGACCAGTCCCTTTCTCATAGACATCATGGGTGAACCCGGCTCCGGTGAACGGAGCCCTGCTCCAGCCGGTGAGGTCCGATGTCGGCTGCGAACCTGACACGGCGCTCGCTCCCTTTCGTCACACGTGTCCGATGGGTAAGTGGAGTTCATGCATACAGCACACATGCGCGGAAGCACAGACCCCACCCGGCACCCCGTGCCACCCGACCCGCCGCCCGACCCACCGCCCGGACGGATCGTGGCCTGGCTCGGCAGACTCGGGCCCGTCGCCGTGGGATACGCCGTCTTCCAGGCCCTGGTGGGCCTGCTGCCCGACGCCCTCTTCGGCGACGCGGCCCGCTACTCGCTCGCCGTGGTCAGCGGCGTCGGCACGGGCCTGTGCGCCTGGCTCGCGGGCGCGCTCCTGCGGGCCCGCGCGACGGGGCGGGACGACGGGGCCGCGGGCGGCCTGAACGGGGTTCCCTCCCCGCGCGGCCCGCGCGCCGCGGCCACCGGGCCCGCCGCGCCGGAACCGGAGGCGCCGGGACCGCTGCCGGGGCTCTCCGCCGCCTCGTACGCGACGCTCGCCGAGCGTCTGACGGTCTTCGACGATCCGCTGCGCGGCCGTCTCACCGGCTGGCCGCACGCCCTCGACGAGCAGTCGCGGCCGATCCGGCCGACGGCGACCGGCACCGCGTACGGACTGCACATCGTCCTCGAACTCGGGCTGCCCGACGGGCGGTTGCGCGCCTCGGACCTGGTGGAGACGCTGTGGCGGCTGCGGCTGCCCGAGGGCGGCTGGGCCGCGCGTTCGCAGGGTGCGGTGGGCCGCCCCGAGGTGACCGCGCTCGTGCTCGGCGCGCTCGCGAGGGCGGGCGCGGACCCGCAGCGCCTGGCGGCCGAGGCGGAGCGGTGCACCGCGCGGTTCAGCCGCGAACTGGAGCCCGCGGGCGTGGAGATGACGCATGTCGTCACCACGGTGCTGCGCGGTCTGCTGCGCGCCGCGCCGGACTCGCCGGCCCTGCCCGTCCTGCGGGACGCGCTCGTCGACGGCGCCGTGACCGATCCGGCGCGCGGGCACCGGCGCTGCTGGGGCTCCCGGCTCACCCCGCTGCGCGGCAGGACGGTCGTACCCACGTCGGTGCACACGGCGCAGGCCGTCGTCGCCCTCGACCGGGCCGCCCGGGTGCTCGGCGAGGACGCCAACGCCCGTGCCACGCGCGAGGAGGGCGTCCGCTGGCTGCTCTCCTGCCCCGGCCCCGCGCACGACGGCTGCGAGGACCTGGAGAGCAGCCACGACACGGTGCGCCGCCCGCATCCGGTGGATGCCTCGCGCCACGAGGTGCTCTCCGTACGGCACTTCGCCGCGGCCTGGGTGGTACGGGCGCTGCTCACCCCGGGTGCCGTGGAGACCGCGGCGGACGAGGGGCAGGAGGCGGCCTGGCAGGAGCTGCTCTCGGGGGCGGCCGCCTCGGTGTGGCGGCAGCAGGAGGGCGGGATCTGGACGTGGGAAGGGGGCGATCTCGCCTACCCGATGTGGATGACCTATCAGGGACTTTCGGCGCTGCGGGCACATGCCGTATGGATGTATCAGCCGGGTATCTGAACCCCCGGTTCGGCGCGGTCGCGCGGGGACGAGGGGGAGAGTGCATTGGGTGGTCGGCACGTGCACAGCGCCAGGCGGCTCCTCGAAGGGGCCCTGGACGGGCCGACGGAGGACGACCTGGTGCGGGCCGCGCGCACGGTCGTCACCGAACTGGGCACCCCGGAGCGGCTGTTGCCGCTGGTGCGGGAGCTGGCGGGCGGCTTCGGCGACCCTTCTGGATGCGCACTCCTGTCGTACCGCCACGTGCTCGGCTTCGACAAGCTGCTCCTGATCGACGGCGGGCCCCGGCACATGCTGCGGGCGCACGTGTGGCATCCGGGGGCGGGGGCGCGCGAGGACATCCACAACCACCGTTCGCCGCTGGCCTCTTGTGTGGTGCGGGGCGCGCTCGGCATGGAGCTGTACGAACCCCATGACAGTGCCGACCCGGCAGCGGGCGGCGGCATCGCCACGTCGTGGTACCGGGAGTCCCTGTCGGGCGAGGAGGGCGACTGGCTCCTGGAACCGGCGGGCCGGGCCCGGCTGCGGCTCACGCAGACCGCGCAGTACGCGGCGGGCAGCGGCTATGCGTTGCCGCCGTACGCCCTGCACCGCGCATGGTGCGCGTCGACGGGCCCCACGGTCACGCTGTTCCTGGAGACCGGGGCGGGCCGACGGCAGTACACGGACGTGTTCACCGGCGCCGAACCGGACGCGCTCGCCTCGTCGGTCGCGAAGAAGCCGCTCGAAGTGCGGGACTATCTGGCGGAACTGACCGCGCTCGCCGGGCTGCTCGCCTGAGGGACGTGCCCGGTCAGCCGAAGGCCTGGCGGACGATCTCGCGGTTGTAGTCGTCGATGTCGACCGTGCCGAGCTCGGCGGGGGCGAGCCAGCGGTGGTCCTGGTCGGGCAGCGGCAGCACCACGTCGAAGGTGAGCGGCCTGATCAGGAAGTTGTCCTGCCAGTTCTTCACCTCGTGCCCGTGGTAGGTGCTGACGAAGGACGATTCGCCGACCTTGCGCAGCACTTGGCCGAGCAGTCCCGTCTCCTCCTTCAGCTCGCGCAGGACGCCGTCGCGCGGGCTCTCGCCCGCCTCCAGCTTTCCGCACGGCACGCCCCACACCCGGGGCAGGAACCGCTCACTCGCGCTGCGCCGCACGAGCAGCACACGGCCGCGGTGCGTCACGACAGCGGCCGCCAACCGGTTGTCACCGGGATAGTCCATGCCTTCCAACGTAGCGGGGATTTTGGGAGGGTGACAGTCAGGCGAGGGGCTCACCGGCCGTCGGCTCGCGTTCTCCCTGGTCGAGCCGGAACGGAGGGTAGACGTCCGTCAACAGACTGCCGTAGGCCATCACCCGTACGACCCAGCGGTGCAGTCCGATGTTGAGGTCGTACATGCCCTTGGGGTAGTGGCCGCGGAAGAGCAGGGTCACGCCCGCGTAGAAGGCGAGCAGCCCGGCGAGGCCGCCGTTGAAGCGGTAGCCGCCGGAGAGCAGGAGGACGACCGCGAGCTGCGGCAGGACGAGCAGCCACCACTTGACGAGGACCAGGCCCCTGGAGAGCCGCGCGGGGTGGTCGATCTCCAGGTGCGCGGGGTAGTCGGGGACGTCGCGCAGCGCGAAGGGCGGATAGCGGTCGGTGCCGAGCGTGCCGTACGCGTAGTACTCCACGCGCCAACTCCAGCGCAGCACACCGACGTTGAAGCCGAACAGGGCGCGCGGATAGCCGCCGGTGATCAGGACCGCGAAGAACGCGACCACGGTGACGAGGAAGAAGGCGATCCACAGGAAGAGGAGGACCAGGTAGTGCGGGATGGCGAGCAGCCACTTGACGAGCCACAGCCAGCGCGAGGGTACGGGGTCGTACTCCGTCCACAGCCGGACCGGACTTGCCGGGTGCTTGTGCGGTGCGGTGGCCATGGTCTCCATGGCGATCATCTCCCTCGCGGGCACGGGGCCGCGCCCGCCCTCCCCTCTCCATGTACGACCGGGAGCCGCTGTCGGCAAGGAGAGGCGCCGTGTCCGTTTCCTTCAAGACCGGGCGGCGGGCCGCTGCCTACGCTGCGGGCATGAACAGCACACCGACACCACGTTTCGATCTGATCGGCATCGTCACCTCCGACCTGGCGGCCTCGCTCGCCTTCTACCGCGGGCTCGGCCTGGAGTTCCCGGCCGGCGCCGAGGAGCAGCCGCACGTCGAGGCCACGCTGCCCGGCGGACTGCGCATCGCCTTCGACACCGAGGAGACGGTCCGCTCCTTCGCCACCGACTGGACGCCGCCCCCGAGTGCGGGGCGCATCGGGCTCGCCTTCCACTGCGGTACGGCCGAGGGCGTCGACACCGTGTACGAGGAGTTGGTGGGCGCGGGACACAAGGGTGAGATGGCGCCGTGGGACGCGGCCTGGGGCCAGCGGTACGCGGTCGTGCTCGACCCGGACGGGAACAGCGTCGACCTCTTCGCGCCGCTGGCCTCCGCCGGGTAGCGCCGCTGGCCTCCGCCGAGTAGCGCCGCTAGCCTCCGCCGGGTAGCGCCGCTAGCCTCCGCCGAGCAGCCCGGTCAGCGGCAGACCGGTCAACTCCTTGACGTCGCGGGCGAGATGGGCCTGGTCGGCGAAGCCCGCGGCGGCGGCCGTTGCCGCGTAGGGCGTCCCCGCGCGGGCCAGCGCGAGCGCCCGCTGCAGGCGCAGGATCCGGCCCAGCGTCTTGGGTCCGTAGCCGAACGCGGGCAGCGAACGGCGGTGCAGCAGACGGGCGTTGACGCCCAACGCCGCGGCGGTCGCGGCGACCGACATGCCCGCCTCCAGGCAGCCGACGACCTGGACGAGGAAGGGGTCGCCCCTGATCGGGCGGGGCGACGGGCCCGGGGCGGGGCAGGGCGTCCCGGCGTCGGCGGCGCGTTCCATGGCCACCGCCTCCAGGGCGGCCATCGGGTCGCCCGCGGCGTCCACGCGCTCGGCCAGGCGCCGCGCCTCGGCGGCGGTCCACAGGTCGGCGAGGTCCACGCGCCGGTCGCGCAGCTCGTGCGCGGGCACGCCCAGGAAGGACGGGGCGGTGCCCGGGTAGAAGCGGACGCCGACGTACCGTCCGGGACCGCCGCCGGGATCGTACGCACGGGTGTCCGGGCCCGCGACGAACAGCCTGCCCTCGGTCCACAGCAGGTCCATGCAGCCGTCCGGCAGGACGGGGCGCGCGGCACCGGGGCCGTCCGCCGCCGCGCGGGTCCACACGACCGCGCCGGTCAGCAGGGAAGGACGCTCCCGGTAGGCGCCGGAGCCGGTCTCCTCGGTCACAGGGAAAAGGCTACGCCGCGCGCGTGCGGTGCTCCTGCGGGCTGATCCCGTAGACCCGCTTGAAGGCGCTGGACAGGGCGAACGCGCTGCCGTACCCGACCCGGCGCGCTATCGAGCCGATCGTCAGCTCGCTGTCGCGCAGCAGGTCGGCGGCGAGCGCGAGCCGCCAGTTCGTCAGGTACGTCATCGGGGGCTCGCCCACGAGTTCCGCGAACCGCCGGGCGAGCGCGGCCCGCGAGACACCCGACTTCGCGGCGAGGTCCGCGATCGTCCAGGGGTGCGCGGGATCGTCCTGGAGCAGCCGCAGTGCGCGGCCGACGACCGGGTCGCCCATCGCGCGGTACCAGGCGGGCGCGGCCGCCTCGGGGCGGGAGAACCAGGCGCGCAGCGCGGCGATCAGGAGCAGGTCGAGGAGCCGGTCGAGGACGACGTCCTGGCCCGGCTCGTCCTTGCCGATCTCCTCGGCGAGCAGCGGGGTGAGCGGGCAGTCCCACACCTCCGTCGGCAGGACGAGGAGCGGCGGCAGCGCGTCCAGGAGCCGGTCGGTGATCTCGCCCCGCATCTGATAGGTGCCGATCAGCATCTCCACGGGGCTCTCGGCCGACTCGCCCCAGGCGCGCAGGCCGAGGTCCCGGTAGCGCGCGACCGGGGCGCCGTCCAGCGGCACGCAGTGCTGGGCGGGGCGGATCTCGGCGAACGGGGCCGTGCCCACGTCGTCGGCGCAGGTGTAGTGGCCGGGGCCGCGCGCGATCGCGAGGTCGCCGGGGCGGATGAGCTGCGGCCGCGTGCCGTCGTCGGGGACGATCCAGGCGCTGCCGCTCACCATGATCATGACGGACACGGGTGCCTCGTCCGCGATCCGGACGGACCAGGGGGGCTCGAACAGGGCGCGGATCATGAAGGCTCCTCGCGCGCGCGGGCCTTCGAGCAGTCCTCCGAGTACGTCCATGACGGCAGCGTAGACGCACGCGCATGGCCGTGAGCTTCTCGGCGATGGTCCCGGTGCACGCGCGGAAGTTCACTGAAGCCATGACGACGAACACAGAGAACATGACGGTGCTGGTGACGGGCGCGACGGGACGGGTCGGCCGCAGGGTCGTGGAGTCCGCGCAGGCCGCCGGGCTCACCGTGCGCGCGGCCTCGCGGTCCGGCGCGGTGCGGTTCGACTGGGACGACCGCTCGACCTGGGCGGACGCCCTGCGCGGTGCCGACGCGGCGCACATCGCCTACCTGCCGGACGTCGGTGCCCCCGGCGCGGCCGACGCGGTCGGCGCCTTCGCGCGGCTCGCCGTCGAACTCGGCGTACGGCGGCTCACGCTCCTCTCGGCGCGCGGCGAGGACCAGGCGCACGCCACGGAGCGGGCCGTACAGGAGTCCGGTGCCGAGTGGACCGTCCTGCGGGCCAGTTGGTTCGCGCAGAACCTCAGCGAGGGGCCCCTCCTCGACGGGATGCGCGGCGGGGAACTCGTCTTCCCCGGCGGCGAGGTGCTCGAACCCTTCATCGACGCACGGGACATCGCGGACGTGGCGGTCGCCGCGCTCACCGGCGGCGACCGGTACACGGGACAGGTCCTCGACCTCACAGGCCCCCGGCTCCTCTCCTTCCGCCAGGCGGTCGCCGAGGTGGCGCGGGCGGCGGGCCGCGACATCGCGTACGTCCCGGTGACCGCGCGCGAGTACGGGGTCGCCCTCGCGGAGTTCGGGCTTTCCGCGGAGGAGGTCGAGTTCCTCGTCGGACTCTTCGAGACGAACCTCGACGGGCGCAATGCGGTGCTCTCCGCGGGAGTACGAGAGGTGCTGGGCCGGGGGCCCCGGGACTTCGCGGACTTTGCCCGGGAGTGTGCGGACGACGGGGTCTGGAAGGCCTGACCCGCCCGTCCGGGGCGTGGCCTCCCGGGGCTCCGGCCCGGACCCCGCTCCTCAGTCGCCGGAGGGGCTGTTCTCCCCGCCACCGTTCCCGTTGCGTTTGGCGTGTGTCCGCAGCCGTGAGGTCACGTCGTCCGGCGGCAGGAAGCGCGACCACCGCTCGGGGAACTCGGACGGCATCTCGGGGTCGTCCGGGTCCACCGGGGCCTCGCGGGCGGCGGCCGCGCGGGCGACGACCTCCGCGGCCTGGGCCTCCCTTATGCGGTCGTTGGCGGCACGCGCCGCCGCCGTGGCGACGGAGGGCCAGACCCGGTCGATCGCGGCGTTGACCGCGGCGCCGACCAGGACCGCGAAGGCCGAGACGCCGATCCACAGGAGGACGGCGACGGGGGCGGCGAGGGAGCCGTAGATCGTGGGGCCCTCGACCGTGCTGGTGAGGTAGATGCGCAGCAGGAAGCTGCCGAGGACCCACATGGCGAGGGCGATGAGCGCGCCCGGCATGTCCTCGACCCAGGGCGAACGCACCGGTACGGACACGTGGTAGAGCGTCGTCAGGAAGACCACGGAGAGGATGACGACGACCGGCCAGTACAGGATCTGGACGACCGTCGTGGAGCCGGGCAGGAGTTTCACCACCGCGTCGGGCCCCGCCACCATCAGCGGCAGCGCGACGGAGCCGATCAGCAGGGCCACGAGGAACAGGCCGAAGGCGAGGATCCGGGTCTTGACGATGCCGCGCACACCGTCGAGGCCGTACATCACGGTGATGGTGTCGATGAAGACGTTCACCGCGCGCGAGCCCGACCACAGGGCGAAGAGGAAGCCGATGGAGATGATGTCGGGCCTGCTGACCCGCATGACGTCCTCCAGTATCGGCTGGGCGATCTGGCTGACGCCGCGGTCGGAGAGGACCGTGCGGGACGCCTCCAGGATGTTGCTCTCGACGCTGGCGATCGTGTTGGCGCCGGTCCACCGGTCGACGTAGGCGAGCAGCCCGATCAGGCTCAGGAGCAGCGGCGGCACGGAGAGCAGCGTGAAGAACGCCGCCTCGGCCGCGAGTCCCAGGATGCGGTACTCCATGCACGAGTTGACGGTGTCCTTGAGCAGCAGCCAGGCGGTCCGTCGCTTGGAGACGTTGCGGTAGAGAGCGCGGGCCCGGTTCCAGCGTCCGGAGGGCCGCCCGGGTGTTTCTTTTGCCTGGTGCACCTCCTTACCGTAGCGGCATGGCAGCCACCACCCACACAGTGACCAACCAGGCTCCGCCCCTGGTGGGATATGACGTATTCGCGTCCGACCGGGCCCTCGTGGAGGGTGTCGAGCGGCATCTGGAACCGGCACTCCTCGATTCCGCCCGCGAGGAGCTCTCGTTGCTCGGCCGCGCCGCGGGTTCCGCCCAGGTGCAGGAGTGGGGCGTGCAGGCCAATGAGAATCCTCCCGTTCTGCGCACGCACGACCGTTACGGGAACCGGGTCGACGAGGTCGACTTCCATCCGGCGTGGCACCGGCTGCTCGGCAAGGCGGTCTCCGCGGGGCTGACCGGCGCCTGGTCGCGGCCCGGCGGGCATGTGCGGCGGGCCGCGGGATTCCTGGTGTGGAGCCAGGCGGAGGGCGGGCACGGGTGCCCGGTCTCCATGACGCACGCCGCGGTGCCCGCGCTGCGCACGGACCCCGCGCTCGCCGCCGAGTGGGAGCCGCGGCTGACCTCTTCCGTGTACGACGAGGGGCTGCGCCCGGCGTCGCGGAAGGCGGGTGTCATCTTCGGGATGGGCATGACGGAGAAGCAGGGCGGCAGCGACGTACGGGCCAATACGACGCGGGCGCGGGCGCTCGCGGAGGACGGCACGTACGCGCTGACGGGCCACAAGTGGTTCTGCTCCGCGCCCATGTCGGACGGGTTCCTGGTGCTCGCGCAGGCCGAGCAGGGCCTCACCTGCTTCCTGGTGCCGCGGGTCCTCGAAGACGGCTCGCGGAACGTCTTCGCCATCCAGCGCCTCAAGGACAAGCTGGGCAACAGGTCCAACGCGTCGAGCGAGGTGGAGTTCGACGGGACGTGGGCGCGCCGGGTCGGCGACGAGGGGCGCGGGGTGCGCACCATCATCGAGATGGTCGCGGCGACCCGCCTCGACTGTGTGATCGGCTCGGCGGCGCTGATGCGGCAGGCCGTCGCACAGGCGGTGCACCACGCCACGTACCGGGAGGCGTTCGGCGGCAAGCTCGTCGACAAGCCGCTCATGCGCAACGTGCTCGCCGATCTGGCCCTGGAGTCGGAGGCGGCCACGACGCTCGCGATGCGGCTCGCCGCGGCGTACGACGACGGGGGCGAGCAGGAGCAGGCGTTCCTGCGTCTCGCGGTGCCCGCCGCCAAGTACTGGGTGACCAAGCGCTGTACGCCGTTGGCCGGTGAGGCCCTGGAGTGCCTGGGCGGCAACGGCTACGTCGAGGAGTCGGGCATGCCCCGGCTGCTGCGCGAGGCGCCGCTCAACTCCATCTGGGAGGGCTCGGGCAACGTCCAGGCGCTTGATGTGCTGCGGGCGCTGCAGCGCGAGCCGCTGGCCCTGAACGCCTTCCTGCAGGAGGTCGGGAAGGCGCGCGGCGCCGACCACCGCCTGGACGGCGCGATCAAGGACATGCTGACCGAACTCGCCGATCTGGAGGGCATCGAGGCGCGGGCGCGGCGGCTCGTGGAGCGGATGGCGCTCGTGCTCCAGGGCTCGCTGCTGGTGCGGTACGCGCCGCCCGAGGTCGCCGACGCCTTCTGTGCCTCGCGGCTCGGCGGGGACTGGGGCGCGGCGTTCGGCACGCTGCCGCACAGTCTCGATCTGGCGTCGGTGGTGGAGCGGGCCGCGCCGCGGTGCCCCTGACCGGCGTCAGTTCCAGCCGGACTCCCGGCTGACGCGGGGGTGGTGCTGCGCCGACACGGCACCACCCCCGTCTTCAGGCCCCGTTGAGGAGCGCGAACACCGCACGGGCGGTGTGCTGTCCAGATTCGGGCCCCGTACGGCTGTTCGCCAGAGTTGCATGAGGTTGCAACTCACCGGGACAGCCAGTTGATTCATCTCCGAAGCATCACCCCGGGCAGTCCGCAAGGGGCACGATGAACTGAGAGCCCCTCCGCACGTTTCTGACCGGAAAGGACCCTGTGGTGACGAACGCGAACTCGACGATCGACCTCGCGCGGATCTCCGACATGGACCTCGCGCACGCAGCGCGGCTCCTGAAGGGGGTCCGGGACGCGACACTCTCCGGGCAGCGGCCCCGCGTCCAGCCGCGGCCGGTGATCGGCGACTCCTGGGGACGCATGATGCTGCGCGGGGTCGACCCCGACCACGACTTCAGGTCCCGGCTCCTGACCGAGCAGGAACTGGCGGAGCGCCGGCGCGGCTCGCCGCTCGGGGACATCCTGCCGGTCCTGCGCGACGCCCTGGTGTCGGTGGCCGACGCCGCGCACCACATCATGGTCGTCTGCGACGCGGACGGCCGTGTGCTGTGGCGCGAGGGCAGCTCGTCCGTGCTGCGCAAGGCGGACTCGCTCGGCTTCGAACTCGGCGCCGACTGGAACGAGAGCGTCGTCGGCACGAACGGCGTCGGGACGCCCCTGGTGGTCCGCCGCCCCGTCCAGGTCTTCTCCGCCGAGCACTTCGTGCAGACCCACCATCCCTGGACGTGCACGGGTGCGCCCGTGACCGATCCGCGGGACGGCAGACTCCTCGGCGTCGTGGACGTCAGCGGCCCGCTGCAGACCATGCACCCGGCGACGCTCGCCCTGGTCGACTCGGTGGCCAAGCTCGCCGAGGCCCGGCTGCGGGACCGGCACATCACGTCCCTCGACCGGCTGCGCGCGGTGGCCGCGCCGGTCCTCGCCCGGCTCACCGGACGGGCCGTCGCGGTGGATGTGCACGGCTGGACCGCCGCGGTGACGGGCATGGCCCCCGCGGACCGCTTCACGCTCCCCAAGTCCCTCGCGGCGGGCCGCACTTGGCTGCCCTCCCTCGGCCCCTGCCTGGCGGAACCGCTGCCCGGCGGCTGGCTGCTGCGCCCCGAGGACCCCCGGGACACCCCCGAGCCGCTCGCCGCGACCCGGCTCGTCCTGGACGTGAGCAGCCCCCGGTACTGGACCCTCGCGGTGCTCGGCGGCGCCCGCGACTGGACCCACGACCTGAGCCCGCGCCACGCCGAGCTGCTCTTCCTGCTCTCCACGCACCGCAGGGGCCGCAGTGCCTCGGGCCTGGCCGACGACATGTTCGGCGACCCGGCCCGCACGGTCACGGTGCGCGCCGAACTCTCCCGCGTGCGGCGCTACTTGGGCGGACTGCTCGCCCATCGCCCCTACCGCTTCCACGAGGACATCGATGTCCAGGTGATCCTGCCCGCCAATCCGGCGGAGCTCCTGCCGCACTCGCTGGCCCCGGCGATACGACGGGCGAGGAGCGTGGCGGAGCCATGAGCCACGGCCCCCGTCATGGACCCGGCCGCGCCGCGGAGCCCGGCCCATGATTCGCTGAGCGGCATGAGCATCACTGTCACCACGTGGTCCCTGGAGCAGACGTCCCCCACGGACCTGCTGCCCGCCGCGGCCCCCGACGACGACGTACGGATCGTGCGCGCCGAAGTGCCCTCGCCCGAGTTCAGCCGGTTCCTGTACGCGTCCGTGGGCGGGGACATCCGCTGGACCGACCGGCTGTCCATGACCCATGCGGAGTGGCAGAAGCTGCTCGACCGGCCGGGCGTGGAGACCTGGGTCGCCTATGAGAAGGGGACGCCCGCCGGATACGTGGAGTTCGCGGCGCGCGGTGAGCAGGGGGACGCGGCCGAGGGCGTCGTCGAGATCGTGTACTTCGGGCTGCTGCCCGCCTTCCGGGGCCGCCGCATCGGCGGGCACCTCCTGTCGTACGCCACCGCGCGCGCCTGGGACCTGGCCGAGCGGTGGCCGGGGCTCGCGCCGACCGAGCGGGTGTGGCTGCACACCTGCTCCAAGGACGGCGAGCACGCCATGGACAACTATCTGCGGCGCGGCTTCAAGCTCTTCGACACCAAGGTCGAGCAGGAGCCCGACGTCCCGAACCCGGGACCGTGGCCGGGGGCCGCGCGCGACTGACCCGCTCCGCGGGCGGCCCCGTCGGTACCCTCGGGTCCCGCCGCGCCTCCCGCGACCCACTGTGACCGATGACACCTCTGTCCACGATACGGGACAGAGGTGTCCGCATTTTGGATAATGCTGGACTGGGCCGAAAGTCCCGTGACACGCTTCCGTCATGGATCGCACTGGAACAGCCTTGGTGAGTCGGCGTCACGTCGACCTCGGCCGCATGTCCAGCGCCATGTGTCCGGCCTGCTGATCGACTCAGCCCCGCCACACTTCTGAGCACCGCTCCCCCTGAACACTCTCCCTGCGCAGCGCCGCGCGCACATCTCGTCATGTGCCCATCCCCGCAGGTCAGAGACGCATGTCTCGCTGCCCCGAAGGACGTACACCCATGCCCGCAACCCCAGAGAAGCCCGCCCCAGCCACGCCCCGCCGCAAGGCGAGCCGTCACCGCGGCGAGGGACAGTGGGCCGTGGGTCACTTCACTCCGCTCAACGGCAACGAGCAGTTCAAGAAGGATGACGACGGTCTCAATGTGCGGACACGCATTGAGACGATCTACTCGAAGCGCGGATTCGACTCCATCGACCCCAATGATCTTCGCGGGCGGATGCGCTGGTGGGGTCTGTACACCCAGCGCAAGCCCGGGATCGACGGCGGCAAGACCGCGGTCCTCGAGCCGGAGGAGCTGGACGACGAGTACTTCATGCTCCGCGTGCGCATCGACGGCGGGCGTCTGACCACCGAGCAGCTGCGGGTCATCGGCGAGATCTCCCAGGAGTTCGCGCGCGGCACCGCCGACCTCACCGACCGGCAGAACATCCAGTACCACTGGATCCGCATCGAGGACGTCCCCGAGATCTGGCGGCGCCTGGAGGCCGTCGGGCTCTCCACCACCGAGGCCTGCGGCGACACGCCCCGCGTGATCCTCGGCTCGCCGGTCGCGGGCGTCGCCGCGAACGAGATCATCGACGGCTCCCCCGCCATCGACGAGATACAGCGCCGCTTCATCGGCAACCCCGACTTCTCCAACCTGCCGCGCAAGTTCAAGTCCGCCATCTCGGGATCGCCGCAGCTCGACGTCGCGCACGAGATCAACGACATCGCGTTCGTCGGCGTCGAGCACCCCGAGCACGGCCCCGGCTTCGACCTGTGGGTCGGCGGCGGCCTCTCCACCAACCCCAAGCTGGGCGTGCGCCTCGGCACATGGGTCTCCCTCGATGACGTGCCGGACGTGTACGGCGGCGTCATCGGGATCTTCCGCGACTACGGCTACCGGCGCCTGCGCAACCGCGCCCGTCTGAAGTTCCTCGTCGCCGACTGGGGCCCGGAGAAGTTCCGGCAGATCCTGGAGGACGAGTACCTGAAGCGGAAGCTGACCGACGGGCCCGCGCCCGAGCAGCCCGCGGGCACCTGGCGCGACCACCTCGGCGTGCACCGGCAGAAGGACGGCCGCTTCTACGTCGGCTTCGCGCCCCGCGTCGGCCGCGTGGACGGCGCCACGCTCACCAAGATCGCCGAGGTCGCCGAAGGCCACGGCTCGGGCCGGCTGCGCACCACCGCCGAGCAGAAGATGATCGTGCTCGACGTGGCCGAGGACCAGGTCGACTCGCTGGTCTCCGCGCTCGAAGCCCTCGATCTGCGGGTCAAGCCCTCGCCCTTCCGGCGCGGCACGATGGCCTGCACCGGCATCGAGTTCTGCAAGCTCGCCATCGTCGAGACCAAGGCGCGCGGCGCCTCGCTCATCGACGAACTGGAGCGCCGCATCCCGGAGTTCGACCAGCCCATCACCATCAACATCAACGGCTGCCCGAACGCCTGCGCCCGCATCCAGGTCGCCGACATCGGCCTCAAGGGCCAGCTCGTCCTCGACGACGCGGGCAACCAGGTCGAGGGCTACCAGGTGCACCTGGGCGGCGCGCTCGGCCTGGAGGCGGGCTTCGGCCGCAAGGTCCGCGGCCTGAAGGTCACCGCGACCGAACTGCCCGACTACATCGAGCGGGTCGTCAAGCGCTTCGAGGCGGAGCGCACGGACGGCGAGCGCTTCGCCACCTGGGCGGCCCGCGCCGACGAGGAGGCTCTCAAGTGAGCGAGCGAGCCGCCCCCTTCTACTGCCCCTACTGCGGCGACGAGGACCTGCGTCCGAACGAGACCGGTCACGGCGCCTGGGAATGCGCGGCGTGCAACCGCGCATTCCAGCTGAAGTTCCTCGGGCTGCTCGCCCGCGGAGTTCGGCACACCAGCGGTGGAGGGGACCAGATATGACGACTGCTCAGAGTCGGCAGGAGCGTACGGACGAGGAGTTGAAGGCGCTCGCCGAGCAGGCCGGGCGCGACCTGGAGGACGCGTCCGCCCTGGAGATCCTGCGGTGGGCGGCCGAGACCTTCGGCGACCGGTTCTGCGTGACCTCCTCGATGGAGGACGCGGTCGTGGCGCACCTCGCCTCGCGGGCCAGGCCCGGCGTGGACGTCGTGTTCCTCGACACCGGCTACCACTTCCCGGAGACCATCGGCACCCGCGACGCCGTCGAGGCCGTGATGGACGTGACCGTCCTGACCCTGACGCCGCGTCAGACGGTGGCCGAGCAGGACGCCGAGTACGGGCCGAAGCTGCACGACCGCGACCCCGACCTGTGCTGCGGGCTGCGCAAGGTGCAGCCCCTGGAGGACGGCCTCACGGGGTACGCCGCGTGGGCCACGGGACTGCGCCGCGACGAGTCGCCGACCCGCGCGAACACCCCGGTCGTCGGCTGGGACGAGAAGCGCCGCAAGGTCAAGGTGTCGCCGATCGCCCGCTGGACGCAGGACGACGTGGACGCCTACGTCGCCGAGCACGGCGTGCTCACCAACCCGCTCCTGATGGACGGTTACGGCTCCGTGGGCTGCGCCCCGTGCACCCGCCGCCTCCTTGAGGGCGAGGACGCGCGGGCCGGCCGCTGGGCCGGGAACGCCAAGACCGAGTGCGGGATCCACTGATGGCCGCGCCGCAGACCCCGCAGCAACAGACCCGGGAGAACCACGTGACGACCGGAGCCACCGTCTGGCTCACCGGCCTGCCCAGCGCCGGCAAGACCACCATCGCGTACGAACTGGCGGGCCGCCTGCGCGCGGAGGGCCGCCGCGTCGAGGTGCTCGACGGCGACGAGATCCGCGAGTTCCTCTCGGCGGGCCTCGGCTTCAGCCGCGAGGACCGGCACACCAATGTGCAGCGGATCGGCTTCGTCGCCGAACTCCTCGCGCGCAACGGCGTGCTGGCGCTCGTCCCGGTGATCGCCCCGTTCGCGGACAGCCGCGAGGCGGTCCGCAAGCGCCACCAGGCGAACGGCACCGCGTATGTCGAGGTGCATGTCGCGACGCCGGTCGAGGTCTGCTCCGTACGCGATGTGAAGGGCCTGTACGCCAAGCAGGCGGCGGGCGAGATATCCGGGCTCACCGGGGTCGACGACCCCTACGAGGCGCCGGACTCCCCCGATCTGCGCATCGAGTCGCAGGACCAGACCGTGCAGGAGTCGGCAGCGGCCCTGAAGGCTCTGCTCACCGAGAGGGGTCTCGCATGACCACCGTCGCCACAGTGAACGACGAGGGCACCGACAGCCCCTACGCGCTCAGCCACCTGGACGCCCTGGAGTCCGAGGCGGTGCACATCTTCCGCGAGGTGGCGGGCGAGTTCGAGCGGCCGGTGATCCTCTTCTCCGGCGGCAAGGACTCCATCGTCATGCTGCATCTGGCGCTGAAGGCGTTCGCCCCCGCGGCGGTCCCCTTCTCGCTGCTGCACGTCGACACCGGGCACAACTTCCCCGAGGTCATCGAGTACCGCGACCGCGTGGTCGCCGAGCACGGGCTCCGGCTGCACGTCGCGTCCGTGCAGGAGTACATCGACGCGGGCAAGCTCCGCGAGCGGCCCGACGGGACGCGCAATCCGCTGCAGACCGTGCCGCTCACCGAGAAGATCCAGAGCGAGAAGTTCGACGCGGTCTTCGGCGGCGGGCGCCGCGACGAGGAGAAGGCCCGCGCCAAGGAGCGCGTCTTCAGCCTCCGCGACGAGTTCTCGCAGTGGGACCCGCGCCGCCAGCGCCCCGAGCTGTGGCAGCTCTACAACGGCCGCCACGCGCCCGGCGAGCACGTCCGCGTCTTCCCGCTGTCCAACTGGACCGAGCTGGACGTGTGGCAGTACATCGCCCGCGAGGAGATCGAGCTCCCCGAGATCTACTTCGCGCACGAGCGGGACGTCTTCCAGCGCTCGGGGATGTGGCTGACCGCGGGCGAGTGGGGCGGCCCCAAGGACGGCGAGACGGTCGTGAGACGCCTGATCCGCTACCGCACGGTCGGCGACATGTCCTGCACCGGAGCCGTCGACTCGGACGCGACGACGCTGGACGCCGTCATCGCCGAGATCGCCGCGTCCCGCCTCACCGAGCGCGGGGCGACGCGGGCCGACGACAAGCTCTCCGAGGCCGCGATGGAAGACCGCAAGCGCGAGGGGTACTTCTAACCATGAGCAACAGCACCACCGAGCCCGTACAGCCGCTCTCCACCGAGCAGTTGTCGGCCACCACCCTGCTGCGGTTCGCCACCGCCGGTTCCGTCGACGACGGCAAGTCCACCCTGGTGGGCCGCCTGCTGCACGACTCCAAGTCGGTCCTCACCGACCAGCTGGAGGCCGTGGAACGCGTGTCGGCGAGCCGCGGCGCGGAGGCCCCCGACCTGGCACTGCTCACGGACGGTCTGCGGGCCGAGCGGGAGCAGGGCATCACCATCGACGTGGCGTACCGCTACTTCGCCACGGCCCGGCGCCGGTTCATCCTCGCCGACACCCCGGGGCATGTGCAGTACACCCGGAACATGGTCACGGGTGCCTCCACGGCCGACCTCGCCGTCGTCCTGGTCGACGCCCGCAACGGCGTCATCGAGCAGACCCGCAGGCACGCCGCGGTCGCCGCGCTCCTGCGCGTCCCGCACGTCGTCCTCGCGGTCAACAAGATGGACCTCGTCGCGTACGAGGAGTCGGTCTTCGCGAAGATCGCCGAGGAATTCACCGCGTACGCCAGCGAGTTGGGCGTCCCGGAGATCACCGCGATCCCGATCTCCGCGCTCGCCGGTGACAATGTCGTCGAGCCGTCCTCCAACATGGACTGGTACGGCGGCCCGACCGTCCTGGAGCACCTGGAGACGGTCCCGGTCAGCCACGACCTGACCTCCTGCCACGCGCGTCTGCCCGTGCAGTACGTGATCCGCCCGCAGACCGCCGAGCACCCCGACTACCGCGGCTACGCGGGCCAGATCGCGGCCGGTACGTTCCGGGTCGGCGAGTCCGTGACGGTGCTTCCGTCGGGCCGGACGTCGAAGGTCGCGGGGATCGACCTCCTGGGCAAGCCGGTGGACGTGGCGTGGACGCCGCAGTCCGTCACGCTGCTCCTGGAGGACGACATCGACATCTCGCGCGGCGACCTGATCGTGCCGAGCGGCGACGTCCCCAAGGCCACGCAGGACGTCGAGGCGACGGTCTGCCACGTCGCGGACACCGCGCTCGCCGTCGGCCAGCGGGTGCTGCTCAAGCACACCACCCGTACGGTCAAGGCGATCGTGAAGGAGATCCCCTCCAGGCTCACCCTGGACGACCTCTCGCAGCACCCGGAGCCCGGGCAGCTCGTCGCCAATGACATCGGCCGCGTCAAGGTCCGCACCGCCGAGCCGCTCGCGCTCGACGCCTACGCGGACTCGCGGCGCACCGGTTCGTTCCTGCTGATCGACCCGGCGGACGGCACGACGCTCGCGGCGGGCATGGTCGGCGAGGCCTTCGCCACGGCCGCCGAGGAGACCGACTCCGCCACGGACGGCAGTGATGACGGGTGGGACTTCTGACCATGACCTACGTCGACGTATTCGCGACGTTCGCGAAAGAGGGCGGCCGCATCGGCAGCGGCGCCCTCGGCAGCGGGCAGGGCGGGGTCGCGCGATGTGCGTGAAGACGTACGCGCACCGCTCGCGCGCCCACGCACCGTCCCCCGCACGACGAAGACGAAGACCTGCCGACCACCCGGCCGCGCCCTGACGGCGTGAGCGCCGGGCCAACGAGAGGACCACCTCCCGTGCCTGCACGACGTACCCGACTCACCGCCATCGCGGCACTCCCCCTGCTCGCCCTGGCGCTCGGCGCCTGCGGCTACGGCTCCGAGGCGGACAAGAACGACGAGAAGTCCAAGGTCGCATCGGGCGCCGAGAAGATCGAAGGACTGGACAGCGTGAAGATCGGGTACTTCCCGAACCTCACCCACGCCACCGCCCTGGTCGGCAACCAGGAGGGCCTGTTCCAGAAGGAACTCGGCGGCACGGAGGCGAAGTACTCCCAGTTCAACGCGGGCCCCTCGGAGATCGAGGCGCTCAACGCGGGCTCCATCGACATCGGCTGGATCGGCCCGTCGCCCGCCATCAACGGCTACACCAAGTCCCAGGGCAAGAACCTGCGCATCATCGGCGGTTCGGCCTCCGGCGGTGTGAAGCTCGTGGTGAACCCGAAGAAGATCAAGTCCCTGGACGACGTCAAGGGCAAGAAGATCGCGACGCCGCAGCTCGGCAACACCCAGGACGTGGCCTTCCTCAACTGGATCGCCGAGAAGGGCTGGGACGTCGACGCGCAGAGCGGCAAGGGCGACGTGTCGGTGGTCCGCACCGACAACAAGATCACCCCCGACGCCTACAAGTCCGGCTCCATCGACGGCGCCTGGGTGCCGGAGCCGACCGCGTCCAAGCTGGTCGCCGAGGGCGGCAAGGTCCTCCTCGACGAGGCCGACCTGTGGCCGGACAAGAAGTTCGTGATCACGAACATCATCGTGAAGCAGAGCTTCCTGAAGGACCACCCGAAGGTCGTCGAGGCCGTCCTGCGCGGCGCGGTGAAGACCAACGCGTGGATCGCGAAGAACCCCGAGAAGGCCAAGGCCGCCGCGAACGCCCGGCTGAAGGCGGACTCCGGCAAGGCGCTGCCCGCCGAGGTGATCGACCCGGCGTGGAAGTCCATCCAGACGACCAACGACCCGCTGGCCTCGACGCTCGACGCCGAGGCGGACCACGCGGTCAAGGCCGGACTCCTGGAGAAGCCCGACCTCAAGGGCATCTACGACCTCGGTCCGCTGAACAAGGTCCTGAAGGCCGCGGGCGAGTCCCCGGTCGACGACGCCGGTCTCGGCGTCAAGTAGCCCCGGTAGAAGACCAGTTCCCAGGAGGTGACGACCATGGCAACCACCCTCGCCAAGGCCGCGGAGGACAGCCGCGGCACGGCACCGCACGCCGCCAGGATCGAGCACGTCTCGAAGTCCTTCGGCGGACCCGCCGGGCCGCAGCTCGTCCTCGACGACATCACGCTCGATGTCGCCCCCGGCGAGTTCGTCACCCTCCTGGGAGCCTCGGGCTGCGGAAAGTCGACGCTGCTCAACCTGGTCGCCGGGCTTGACGGGCCGTCCGCCGGCACCATCAGCACGGACGGCCGCCCCGCGCTGATGTTCCAGGACCACGCGCTCTTCCCGTGGCTGACCGCGGGCAAGAACATCGAACTCGCCCTGAAGCTGCGCGGCATGCCCAAGGCGGAGCGCCGCGCCCGGGCCGATGAACTGCTGGAACTCGTACGGCTGCAGGGGGCGCACGGCAAGCGGGTGCACGAGCTGTCCGGCGGCATGCGCCAGCGGGTCGCGCTGGCCCGCGCGCTCGCCCAGGACAGCCAACTCCTGCTGATGGACGAGCCGTTCGCGGCGCTCGACGCGATCACCCGGGACGTCCTGCACGACGAGCTGACCCGCGTCTGGCGCGAGACGAACGTCTCCGTCCTGTTCGTCACGCACAACGTGCGCGAGGCCGTGCGGCTCGCCCAGCGCGTGGTGCTCCTCTCGTCGCGTCCCGGCCGGGTGGCGCACGAGTGGCGGGTCGACATCCCGCACCCGCGCCGCATCGAGGACACCGCCGTGGCGGAACTGTCCGTCGAGATCACCGAACAACTGCGTGGGGAGATCCGCCGCCATGGCAAGCACTGACTCGACGACCCCGGTCAAGGACAAGGCCGCGGGCGGCGGCCAGGACCTCGCGGGCCTGGAGGCGGGTCTCGACGCCCTGGAGACGCGCACCGGTCCGACCCGTGTGCCGGTGCGCCAGGTCCTGGTCCAGAAGGTCCTTCCGCCGCTCACCGCGGTGGTGCTCGTCCTGGTGGTCTGGCAGGCGCTGGTCTCCTTCAAGATCGTCGACGACCCGACCAAGCTCCCCTCGCCGTCCGCGGTGTGGGACGAGGTGACCGAGGCGTGGAAGCAGGGCACCCTGCTCGACTTCATCTGGACGTCCGTCTCGCGCGGCCTGCTCGGCTTCCTCTTCGCCCTGGTGATCGGCACGCCGCTCGGCCTGATCGTCGCCCGGGTGCGGTTCATCAGGGCCGCGATCGGCCCGATCCTCTCCGGCCTCCAGTCGCTGCCCTCGGTCGCCTGGGTGCCGCCCGCGGTGCTCTGGCTCGGCCTCAACAACCAGATGATGTACGCGGTGATCCTGCTCGGCGCCGTGCCCTCCATCGCCAACGGCCTGGTCTCGGGCGTCGACCAGGTGCCGCCGCTGTTCCTGCGCGCGGGCCGCACACTCGGCGCGACGGGCCTGAAGCACACCTGGCACATCGTGCTCCCCGCGGCGCTGCCCGGCTATCTCGCGGGCCTCAAGCAGGGCTGGGCGTTCTCCTGGCGGTCGCTGATGGCCGCGGAGATCATCGCGTCCTCGCCCGACCTCGGCGTGGGCCTCGGCCAGCTCCTGGAGAACGGCCGCAACGCCAGCTCCATGCCCATGATCTTCCTGGCCATCTTCCTCATCCTGATCGTCGGCATCGCCATCGACCTGCTGATCTTCAGCCCGCTGGAGCGGCGCGTCCTGCGCGGCCGCGGTCTCCTCGTGAAGAGCTGACCGTCATGCACCGTCCCGTACTCCTGATCATCGCCCACGGCAGCCGCGACCCGCGGCACGCCGAGACCGTGCACGCCCTGGTGCGCGAGGTCCGCACGCTGCGCCCGGGACTGCGAGTGGAGACGGGCTTCCTCGACTTCAACGCGCCCACCGTGACAGGGGTGTTGAAGCGGCTCGCGGCCGAGGGCGTGCGGGACGTGGTGGCGCTGCCGCTCCTGCTGACCCGCGCCTTCCACGCGAAGGCGGACATCCCCGCGGTGCTGCGCGCGGCACCCGCGGGCCTGCGCATCCGGCAGGCGGCGGTCCTCGGCCCGTCGCCGCTGCTCATGGCCGCCCTGGAACAGCGGCTGCACGAAGCGGGGCTGAGCCCCGCGGACAAGTCCTCGACCGGGGTCGTGCTGGCCTCGGCGGGGTCCTCGGACCCGGAGGCGATCGCAGTGATCGCTGAAATCGCGCGGGAGTGGCGGCTCACCGGTTGGTGTGCCGTGCGGCCTGCGTTCGCCTCCGCATCTCTGCCGCGCACGGCGGACGCCGTGCGCGCCCTACGGGCCGAGCCCGGCGTGCGGCGCGTCGCGGTGGCGCCGTACGTGCTGGCCCCCGGCTTCCTGCCGGACCGGATCGCGCGCGGTGCCGCCGATGCCGATGTGCTCGCCGATGTGCTCGGCCCGGCACCGGCGGTGGCGCGGCTGCTGCTGCGCCGCTACGCCGAGGCGTACGCACCGGGTGACTCCCGGGTAGCCACCCTGGCGCGGATTCCCGCGCTGGCCTAGCTTGTAGGGGCATGACCCCGAGCCGATCCCGCACACTGTGGCTGCGGACCGAACCCCTGCACGCGGTGATCTACTTCGACGAGCGCTGCCGGGGCCTCGGCAGGGCCGTGGGCCTCAAGGGCTTCTGGATGGGGTACTTCGCCGCCCGTACGGCTCCGATGGGCCGGGTGGGATCCGCGGTCGCCACGGCCGCGCTCGGCGTCTTCGCCCCCGGCATGGTGGCACGCGCCCTGCCGTCGGCCTGGGAGTACACGTCGCCGGACCGGGTCATCGAGGAGCGCGCCCGCCGCACCGCCCGGGCGCTGCGCCAACTGGTGCCCGGCATCGACGCGTTGGCGTCCGCCGTCAATCCGCTCCTGTCCGCCGTGGTCGAGGACGCGCCGCCGCTGGCCCGCCCGCTGTTCGCCGCCAACCGCGATCTGCACGAGCGGGCCGACCCGGTGGAGCGGCTGTGGCAACTGACCACCTGCGTCCGCGAGTTCAGGGGCGACGCCCATGTCACGGCGCTCGCCGACCATGGCCTCGACGCCCGCGAGGCCCTCGCCCTCGCCGCGGCGACCGGCCGGGTGGCCGCGGACGGCATCCGGCGGGACCGGGGCTGGAGCGAGGAGGAGTGGGCGGTCACCGCGGACCGGATGCGCGTCCGCGGCCTGGTCGACGCCGCGGGAACGGCGACCGAACAGGGCCGTGCAGAACGCCAGTTGATCGAGAGCGCCACGGACCGCCTGTCGGCACGCCT
>NZ_JBHYJI010000042.1:59556-82354 GCF_042740435.1 Streptomyces sp. NPDC059002
TCTGGACGTCGTCCCCTTCCCGAACCCGATCGGACTGCCGCGCACCCCGGTCTGACGCCCGCCGGGCGCGGCACCCGAACATCCGCGTGAATCCACTTGCCGCGGGCCGCGCCGACCCATACCGTCTCGCGGATGACTCCCGTACTGCGGTCCGAGCGCCTGGTCCTCTCCCCCTACGCCGAAGCCGACGAGGCGGACTTCGTCGCCCTGTTCCAGGACGACGCGGTGGGCCGCTGGTTCGGCGACGGCATGCAGACCGCGGCCGAGGACCGGGCGCTGTTCCACCGGATCTTCAGCTATGTGTACGCGGAGGACCGCTTCCCGGTCTGGGCGGTGCGGCACGAGGGGCGCTACGTCGGGCACGCCGAGGTCAAGCCGTCGCCCGAGTCCTGGCTCGACGGCCACGAGATCGTCTACGGCCTGGCCCGGGAGAGCTGGGGCCTCGGCCTCGGCACGGAGCTCGTGCGGCTCCTGACCTCGTACGGCCATGAGACCTTGGGCCTGGCCGAGGTGCACGCCACCGTGGACTCGGAGAACGCCGCGTCCCTCACCGTCCTCAAGCGCCTCGGCTACACGCAGGGCCGCGCGATACCCGAGGAGAACGGACTGACCACTCTCCTGCTCACCTCGCGGCTGCCCGCGCCGCCCGCCGCGGGCTGAACTCCCTGCGTCAGCCGAAGTCGAGGCCCCCGGTCCTGGTCCGCTTCAGCTCGAAGAAGTCCGGGTTTCCCGCAAGGACACGGAAGCTGTCGAAGAGCCGCGCGGCCTCCTCGCCGCGCGGGATCGCGCGCAGCACGGGGCCGAACCAGACGGTGCTGTCGACGTGGATGGTCGGCGTGCCGACATAGCCGTCGGCCTCCGGGTCCTTGCCGCCGTCGTGGCTGCGGCGCAGCACGTCATCGTACGCGGGGTCCTGCGCGGCCGCCACGAGGTCGGCGGGCAGCCCGAGTTCGGCGACGGCCTGCCGCGCGACCTCGTCGAAGTCCTCGTTCTTCTCCTGGTGCACGCGGGTGCCGAAGGCGGTGTAGAGGTCGCGCAGGATCTCCTCGCCGTGCCGCTCGGCGGCGGCCGCGGCGATCCGGGTCAGGGTGAGGGAGCGGTCGACGAGATCCCGGTACCAGTCGGGGAGTTCATTGCCCTCGTTGTGGAAGTAGAGGCTCATCACATGGAAGCGGAGGTCGAGGTCGCGGTGGCGCTCGACCTCCAGGATCCAGCGTGAGGTGATCCAGGCGAAGGGGCAGGCCGGGTCGAAGTAGAAGTCGATGCGGGTTCTCGCGTGGGCGTCTCGCACGCCGTCCGTGGTCGTCATACGACGACACTATGAGGGAAGTGGCGTATACCTGTGGGCCATTGACGCGCCCTGGGAGTGGGCCAATCGGCCCGGCTCCCGCCGCCCGCCGCCACGCCCGGCCGACCGCCGTGCCAGGTCAGCCCCGGCCGACCGCCGCGCCAGGTCAACCCCGGTCGGCCCGCGCGGTCCGCTCGGCCCGGTCGATCCGCTCGGTCAGCTCCGCCACCGTCATCGACCCGGGGGCGCGCCGCTCGCGTGCGAGCGTGTTCGCCGCCCGCTGGAGGACGTCGTTCACCGGGGTCGGCACCCCGTGCAGCCGCCCGAGCAGGGCGATCTCGCCGTTGAGGAAGTCGGCCTCGATGCTGCCCGTGCCGCGGTTCAGGCTCTGCCAGGAGGAGCCGCCGCCGTCGGAGGGGGCGAAGCGGATGCGGTCGCCGCGCGTCTCCTGCTGCTCCCGCTCCCCCACCCAGTCGATGCCGGCGGCCGTGAGGACCGTCTCGCCCTCGGTCCTCGCGCGGCGGTAGAGGGCCCTTGCCTCGTCGGTGGTGATGAGGCCGGTGACCGCCTCGACGGCGTTGGCCAGGTTGGCGAGCAGCTTCCCGTACTTCCAGCGCGGCACGTCCGCCACGACGGGCGCGATCATGTTCGCCTTCTCCAGGTCGGCGGCGATCCGGACGGCCGTCTCGTCGGTGCCGCTCGGGTAGACCCCCAGATGCAGCATGCCCGTGTAAGGGGCACCCGCCGTGGCGACCGCGCCCGGTTCGACATGGGTCGCGGGCAGCCAGATGCACATGCCGTACACCCGCCGGAAGCGGCGCAGCGCGAGCCGCTCGCTCTCCACGCCGTTCTGCGCGCAGATCAGCGGCAGCAGCTCGCCCGCGGTGCCGCCGCCCGCCGGGCCGCCGACGGGGGCGCCGCTCCACGCGTCGAGCGCCGCCTCCGCGTCCTGCGTCTTCACCGCGAGGAAGAGCACGTCGTCCACGCTCAACTCGCCCAGCTCGGCCGGTCGTTCCACGACCCTGACCCGATGGGCGGTGGTCCCTCCGGGTGTCGTCAGACGCAGCCCGTGCTCCCGTATCGCCGCTCCGTGGGCGCCCCGTGCGACGAGTACGACGTCGTGTCCGGCCTCGGCGAGGCGTCCGCCCACCGTGCCGCCGATCGCCCCTGCTCCGATGATGATGTAGCGCATGGCGCCGAGCCTCGCACACGGGTCACCGCCCCGACCATGGGATTCAGCTCTCCGCGGGGAAGGGCGTGCCCTGGTGGAACCAGAGCCGCCAGCCGTCTTCCGTGCGCCGCCACAGCGAACTGCGGTGCACCCTGCGGCCGTTGCTGTCCGTGTCGAAGGTCAGGTGCACCGTGTCGTCGGAGAGCTGCACGCCGCGCATCTGAGAGGTCGTGGTGGGGCGGCTGCCGGGGTCGGGGTGGGCCGTGAGGACCCGCACGATCGACGCGCGGTCCCAGCGTGTGCCCGAGGCGCCGAACTCGGTGAACTCCGGGTGGAGGAGCGCCCCGAAGAGCTCGGGCGAGGCGCGCACCTCGGGGTCGAGCAGGCGCAGTTCGCCCTCGATGGCGGCCTCGACGGCGGGGGTGCGGTCAGTCACGGGTCATCTCCACGAGCCGGGTGACGGTGTTCCAGTTGCGGCTGGTGGCAATGATGCCCCTGGTCAGGCCGGGCCTCGACAGGATTTCCGCGAGCTTGGAGCGGCCGAGCCCCTCGGGGGCGTACAGGTACAGGGCACGGTCGCCGAGCCTGAACTCCTCGGGCAGGAAGTCCTTTCGGTCCAGGGCGGCGAAGCGCGCCTCGTCGACGGGCGCGGAGAAGTAGGTGACGTGGAGCTGCCTGGGTTCCAGGTCCGCGGCGGGGAACGGGCAGGCCTCGGCCACGGCCCGCAGATACGCCCCGTCGCGCACCAGTACGTCGACGGCGAAGCCGAACTCCTTCTCGATGGCCTGCCGGATGCCGGCGGCCAGCGTCTCCTCGTCGCCGCCGTCCGCCGTGAAGACCGCGTTGCCGCTCTGCAGATGGGTGCGTACGTCGCCGTGGCCAAGGCCTTCGAGCAGCGTACGGAGCCGCGCCATCGGCACCTTCTTGTGGCCGCCCACGTTGATGCCGCGAAGGAGCGCCGCGTATGTCCTGTTCAGCATGCGCCCACGATAAAGCGGCCGCCGTGCCCCGTGGGGGTGGGCACGACGGCCGCGGCCCGGCGGACGACGAGGGTTACTCGACGACCTTCAGGAGCTTGTTGGGCGTGCCCTCGCTCGGGTTGGAGATCTTGTCCGGGGTCGCACCGTCGGTCAGCGCCTTGGCGACGTCCTCGGGCTTGGCGTCCGGGTGGGCGGCGACATAGACGGCGGCGGCACCCACGACGTGCGGGGTGGCCATCGACGTGCCGGAGATGGTGTTGGTGGCGTCGTCGCCGGTGTTCCAGTCGGAGGTGATGTCCGAGCCGGGGGCGTAGATGTCCACGACGGAGCCGTAGTTGGAGAAGTCCGACTGCTCGTCGTCCTTGGTGGAGGAGGCGACCGTGATGGCCTCCTTCACGCGGGCCGGGGAGCCCTGCGAGGCGTCGGTCGACTCGTTGCCCGCGGCGACCGCGAAGGTCACGCCGGAGGCGATGGACTTCTTGACGGCCTCGTCGAGGGCCTCGTCGGCGCCGCCGCCGAGGCTCATGTTGGCGACGGACGGGCCCTGGTGGTTCTTGGTGACCCAGTCGATGCCCGCGACGACCTGCTCGGTGGTGCCGGAGCCCTGGTCGTCCAGGACGCGGACGGCGACGATCTTCGCCTTCTTGGCGACGCCGTGCGCCTCACCGGCGATGGTGCCCGCGACGTGGGTGCCGTGGCCGTTGCCGTCGTCGGCGTTGTCGTCGTTGTCGACGGCGTCGAAGCCGGAGGTGGCGCGGCCGCCGAAGTCCTTGTGGCTGACGCGGACACCGGTGTCGATGACGTACGCGGTGGCGCCCTCACCTGCGGCGTCCGGGTAGGTGTACTTCTTGTCGCCCGCGGTGTCCGCCTGGTCGATGCGGTCGAGGCCCCACGACGGCGGGTTGTCCTGGGTGGCGTCGATGGTGAACTTCTTCGACTGGACGACCTTGCCGACGGCCGGGTCGGCGGCCAGGCGCTTGGCGTCGGTCTCGCTCAGGCCCTTGGCCGAGAAGCCGTTGATGGCGGAGGAGTAGTTGCGCTTGAGCTCGCCGCCGTACTCCTTGGCGAGGTCGGACTTGGCGTCCTTGCTGGCCTTCTCGTCGAGCATCACGATGTAGCTGCCGGCGACGGCGCCCTTGGCGTCCAGGCCGTACACCTTGCCCTCGGCGGGGGTGGCCGCACCGGCGAAGGAGGTCGCGAAGACGGTGACACCGACCGCGGTGGCGGCGGTGGCTATCGCGGCGGTGAGCTTCATCGTGCGGGCGCGCTTGTGAGTTGCCATGAAGAGGGGTCTCCTCAGTGCTCTGTGGGGGGAATGTGTGGGGGGTATTCAGCTGTTCGACTGTCCTCAGAAGGTTCACCGCGGCAACAAGTTCGCCGCGAGAGCCCGTGAGGCCCGGAAGATCTCCGGGTGTTGGGACGAAACCCTGTCGGATTGACGCGCGCAGATCAATACCTACATACAGCTGTGACTTGTTCAACAAGGTTCCGTAATAACAAACCGGATCAGTCACAGCGGATCGGACATCACGGTCCGCAAACCCCCCAACTCCGGGTAACTGTAAGGGGCTTGTAAATTCCTTCTCCTTCCTGACGCGGAGGGCGCCCCGGACCCGGGGACGAGGGCACGCGCCCCCGAGTCACCGGACAGCACGACGAGCCCTCCCCGCGTGCCGCCCTACGTTCTGAGCCATGGGAAACCGAACTGCACGGGGGCTCGCCGCGAGGGCGGGCGGATGGAGCGCACGGCACCGCTGGGCTGCCGTCGGCATCTGGATCCTCTTCGTCGTCGTCACGATGGGGCTGGGTTCGGCCATGGGCCGCACGGACACCGAGGACGGCGACCTGAAGGGGGAGATCAACCAGGCGCAGTCGATCATCGACGACGCCGGCATCGAGGACCCCGCGGGCGAGAGCGTACTGATCCAGGCGAAACACGAGGACGGTCCCGGCGCCGGGGCGCTCAAGGCGACGGATCCGCGCTTCAGGGCCGCCGTCGACGACGTGATGAAAGCGGTCGCCGCCACCGGTGAGGCGACGGCCGTGACCTCTCCATACAAGAGCGACTCCGTGTCGAAGGACGGCCGCAGCGCCCTCGTGCAGTTCGACATGCGCGGCGACGCGGACACCGCGGGCGACCGGGTCGCCCCCGTCCTGAAGGCCGTCGACCGCGTGGCGAAGGAGCACGACGGGCTGCGCATCGAGCAGATCGGCACCGCCAGCATGCAGAAGACGTTCGACGACGCCTTCGGCAACGACTTCCAGCAGGCCGAGTACTCGGCGGTGCCCGTCGCCTTCGGCATCCTGCTCGTCGCGTTCGGCGCCCTGGTGGCCGCGCTGCTCCCGGTCCTGCTCGCCCTCTCCGCGATCATGGCGACGACCGGTCTGATGGCGGTGGTCAGCCATGTCCAGCCGATGAGCGACACCGCCAACTCCGTGATGCTCCTCGTGGGCCTCGCGGTCGGCGTCGACTACTGCCTCTTCTATCTGCGCCGCGAACGCGAGGAACGCGCCAAGGGACGCGATCCGCAGACGGCGCTCAGGATCGCGGCGGCCACCAGCGGCCGGGCCGTGGTGGTCTCGGGCGTCACGGTGTGCGTGGCGATGGCGGGCATGCTGTTCACCGGCATCACCGAGTTCGAGGCGATGGGCCTGGCCTCCCTGATGGTGGTCGCGGTGGCGATGGTCGGCTCGGTGACGGTCCTGCCCGCGCTGCTCTCGCTGCTCGGCGAGCGGGTGGAGAAGGGGCGCCTGCCGTTCCTGCGGCGGCGTGCGCGCGGCGGCGTGCCGAGCGAGAGCAGGCTGTGGCGCGCGGTCGTCGGCCGGGTCCTCAAGCGCCCCGGCGTCTCGGTGGCCTTCGCCGCGGGCGTCCTGGCGGCGATCGCCCTGCCCGCCGTCGGCATGCAGACCCAACAGCTCACCCTGGACCAGGAGTTCGGCGACTCGCTGCCGATCGTGGCGACCTACGATCGGCTCAACGACGCGTTCCCCGGCGGCGCCGAACCGGCCGAGGTCGTGGTGAAGGCCGACGACATCGACGCCGCGCCGGTACGCGACGCGATCGCCGACTTCCGTTCCCGGGCGGTCGGTTCGGGCGCGTCCAAGGGGCCCGTCGAGATGACGGTGCACCGGGACAGGGACGTCGCGATCCTCTCGGTCCCGCTGATCGGCGGCTCCGACCAGAGCCGGGCCGAGAAGAGCCTGGACCTGCTGCGCGACGACGTACGACCCGCGACACTCGGCAAGGTCCGGGGCGTCGAGGCGCCCATCACCGGACAGGTCGCGGGATCCAAGGACTTCAACGAACAGCTCGGCTCGTCGGTGCCGCCGGTCTTCGCCTTCGTGGTGGCCTTCGCGTTCCTGCTGATGCTGCTCTCGTTCCGCTCCCTGACCATCGCGCTGACCTCGATCGTGCTCAACCTGCTCTCGGTGGGCGCCGCCTACGGGATCCTGGTCATGGTCTTCCAGCACGGCTGGGGAGCGCCCCTGGTCGGCGCCGAGGGCGTGGGCGCGATCGTGGCCTGGCTGCCGCTGTTCCTCTTCGTGATCCTCTTCGGCCTCTCGATGGACTACCACGTGTTCGTGGTCTCCCGGATCCGTGAGGCGCGTCTCCAGGGACGTACGACCAAGGAGGCGATCTCCCACGGCGTGATCACCACGGCCGGGGTGGTGACCAGCGCGGCGGTCATCATGGTCGCGGTCTTCGCCATCTTCGGCACGCTGTCGATGCAGTCCATGAAACAGATGGGCGTGGGCCTCGCGGCGGCGGTCCTGATCGACGCGACGGTGATCCGCGGCGTGTTGCTCCCGGCGGTCATGGCGGCGCTCGGTGAGCGCAACTGGTACTTGCCGAAGTGGCTGGAATGGTTGCCGGACATGACCCACGACGAGACCGGGGAGCCGGAGACACCGGCCGTGGAGGGTGAGCGCATCCGGGTGTAGCGCCGGAACGCCGGACGGGCTGGAGCATCCAGCCCGTCCGGCGATTGAGGACGAACTCGGCGAAGCCGGTGATGAAGCGCCGAGCAAGGCCGCAGGCCTACGCCGCAGCGGCGACCCTCTCCTCCTCGAAGGAGTCGATGGTCCGCGTGAAGTCCCTGGTCGAGAGCAACAGCTTGTAGATGATGGCGAGTTCGAAGACGAGCAGCAGCGCGCCGGAGACGATCGTCGCGGGAATCACCGCGTCGAAGAGCGGGCCGATCATGAAGACGCCCATCTGGAACTCGATGCCGCTGATCAGGTGGGCACGGATGCGGTGCCGCAGCAGGAACGAACGGGCCCGCAGATACGCGGGGAACTTCCGCCGGAACTCCTGGTGCAGGTCGATCACTTGGGCCTTGGGCTTCGGCGCCGTCTCCCCGTCGGCACCGATCCCCTCGGCTCCCTCGACGCCCTCGGCCGTCTCCGGGGCGTACGCGGCCTCGCCCGCGGCCCGCTGCAGGTCCTGCTCGATGTCCGCCGAGGGGTTCTCCCGCAGCAGGTCCTCCATGAAGGCGAGCTCCGCCTCGTTCTGCGCGCGCCGCGCGGCCCGCATGCGCGACTTGATCTGCTTGCGCATGGAGTGGCGGATCTTGAAGATCTCCAGGGAGTTGATGTACCGCAGGGTGTCGAGCGCCACGACGGCGAGCGCGAGCCAGATGTAGAGGGTGTCGCCGGTGCGGTCGTACTGACCGCCCATCAGGGCGACGCCGCACACCATGACGCGGATCCGGTCGAAGACGAAGTCGAGCCAGGCGCCGAAGACCGAGCCCTGCCCGGTGAGCCGGGCGACCTTGCCGTCCATGCAGTCGAGGATGAAGCTCAGGTGGTAGATGACCGCGCCGAGGGCGAGCCACTTCCAGTCCCCCAGCGCGAAGCACGCCGCGGAGCCCAGACCGAGAAGGAACGCACCCCACGTGATCTGGTTGGGCGTGATGTTCGTCCGCCGCGCGGTGAACCGCACGAGCGGCGTGGCGACCGGGTCGACAAGCAACACGGTCCACCACGCGTCACGCTTCTTCTGGGTGATGCGGCGCACCTCTGCGAGGGGCGGTATGTCTCGGCGCATGGGGTCAACATCCTGGCGTTCGACGAAAGTTCATCTCACGCTAGGAAGCCCTTGGTGCAAGGAACAAGATCTCCCCCGTGCAACCTTTGACGGGGGGTAACAGTCAACCTTGCGGGACGAGTCAATGGCCATCCCAGGACGATGCCGCGTTACCTGAGCGTTACCCAATGACCGGGACGTTACCGAACCGCATCACGGAGCGTTACGTCAGGCCCGGCCGGCCCGCGCCTTCGCCAGCTCCTCCTCGATGAGATCGGCCGCCCGCTTCGTGCCGCCCTCCCCCGCCATCGCGTCCTTGATCTCCCCCAGCCTGCGGGCCACTCCGGGGTCCCCGACCAGCGTGAGGACCGCATCGCGCAGCGCGTCGGCCGTGACCTCCTCCATCGGCAGGTGCCGGGCGACGCCGAGCCCCTGGAGCATGTCGGCGTTGCCGAACTGGTCGACGGCCTGCGGCACGGCCACCATCGGCGTCGCGGTGGCGAGCCCCTCCTGGCTGCCGCCCGCACCGGCGTGCGTGATGAAGGCATCGGCCTTCTTGAGGACCGCGAGCTGCGGCACCCACGGGTGCACTTCTACGTTCGCGGGCACATCGCCGAGATCGGCCTCGGTGACGTGCTTGCCGACCTGGAGCACCACGTGCCAGCCGGGCAGGTCGCCGAACGCCTTGACGCACTCGCGGTAGAAGTCGGACTGCTTGGTGAAGGACGAGCCGAGCGAGACGAGCAGCACCTTCTCCGCGTCGGCGGGCCGCTCCCAGTCGCCCTGCGTCGCACGGTCGCCCTGGCAGGCGCCGACGAAGGTGTGCACGCTCTCGTCGACCCGGTCGGCGTGCGGCTGGAGCGCCTTGGGGATCAGGACGAGCGAGCGCGGCGGGCGCCCGACGAACGGGTCGGGGTGCTGGGTGATGCCGTTCTCCGCCAGCCAGGCATGGAAGCGCGCGTAGTACGCCTTGCCGCGCTCGGTCTCCTTCAGCTCCGCGTACATCGGCTCGGCGACCTCCTCCTCGTACCCCTCCCAGGCGACGAGGTTCGGCGAGAGCGATATCTCGGGGACGCCCCAGCGGCGGGCGAGGACGCGGGCCGGGTAGGAGGTGATGTCGTGCAGGACGAGCTCGGGCTCGTCGCCCTCGTAGGCGGCGGCGAGCTCCGGCAGGACCGTGATCGCGTCGGCGAGGAACGGCTCGATGTTGTCGATCAGCTCGGTGCCCCACGCCTCCGGGTCGTCGTCCGGGGAGGGCAGCGTCGTGGTGTAGAGCCGGGGCTCGGCACCGGTCTCGGCGACCTTCTCCTCGAAGTGGTGCGGGATGGCGTACGTGACGCGGTGGCCGCGGGCGACGAGTTCACGGATGACTTCGAGGCTCGGGTTGACGTGTCCGTGCGCGGCGATCGAGAACATGGCGATGTGGGCAGGCCGGGATGAGGTCATGCCGCGACCCTATGCGAGACGAAACGTCTCGTGCAACCTCAATCCCCCGTCACCCCTACTCGACGCCCGTGACGCTCCGCGCGGCCTCGTTGTAGCGCAGCAGATACCCGGCGAACCGCGCGAGATCCGGCCCGCTCCACTCCGCGAGCCGCTCCTGGAAGGCGACCCTGCGGGCATTGCCGACCTGCACCAGGACCTCGACGCCACGGTCCGTGAGATGCAGGACGTGTACGCGATGGTCGGCGGGGTCGAGGCGGCGCTCGACGAGCCCGGCCTTCTCCAGGGCGCCGACCTGCCTGCTGATCGTCGACTTGTCGAGGGTGTAGTGCGCGGCCAGGTCCGTGGCCCGGCAGCCCCCCTGGAATTCGAGATGGCTGAGCAGCGTGAAGGACACGAGCGAGAGCTCGGGGTGCATCCGGGCCGCGGTGGCGCGCGCCCGCCGGGCGAACGCGGTCATCTCGCGCTGGATGGTCTCGATGGACTCGTCCCGGGCCGGCCCGTCCGGGGTCACAGCCCCGGGCCCGTCTCGTTCGGTCACGATTTCTCCCTCTCGACGAATGGTTGTAGAGTACAACATCGAAAAGAGTTGTATATGCCAACCATCTGGGTTGCACAGGCCAACCACCTGCCGAGTTCGAGTATCCGGAGAGACCCATGTCCGCCACCGCGGAACCCGCCCCCCGACTGCGCGACGCGCTGCGCCACGTCCTCCTCCATCTGGTCACGCCCCTGCTGATGTGCCTGGGCATGGGCCTCGCCTACATGGGCGCGTTCGTCACGCCCGAGCCGCACGAGATGCCCGTCGCCGTCGTCGGCTCGGGACCGCAGGCCCAGGTCCTGGCGCAGACCGTCAAGGACAAGGCGGGCGACGCGCTCGATGTCCGCACCCTCGCCACGCGCGAGCAGGCGGTCGACGCCCTCAAGTCCCTCGACATAGCGGGGGCGTTCGTCCCCGACGCGAAGTCGCCCGAGCTGATCGTGGCCTCCGCGGGCTCCGACATGAGCGCGATGGCGGCGCAGAAGATCTTCACGCCCGTCGCGGCGCGGCAGGGCGTGCCGCTCGAAGTCACCGACGTGGCCAGGCCGGTCGCCGACGACCCCACGGGCCAGGGCCTGTTCTTCCTGCTCGTCGCCGTCAGCATCGGCTCGTACGCCTCGGTCGCGGTGCTCGGCGCGGCGGGCGCGGGGCTGCGGATGCGGGTGCGCGCGGGGCTCGTCGTCGGGGTGTCCTTCGCCGTCAGCCTGATCGGCGCGGCACTCGCGGGTCCGATCTTCCACCTGGTGCACCAGGGGCTGTGGGGCGTGTGGGCCATGTCCTGGCTCTACGCCGCGGGGATCCTCTTCATCGGCCTCGGCCTGCACACGTTCCTCAAGCGCTGGACGACGCTCGCGATGATGGTCCTCTTCGTGATGCTCAACTTCACGACGTCCGGCGGACTCTTCCGGCCCGAGCTGCAGAACGGCTTCTTCGGTTCCCTGCACGCCTTCTGGAACGGCGCGGGCTTCGTCGAGGGCATCCGCAGCCAGCTGTACTTCGGCGGCCATGAACTCGCCGGGCACATCTGGACGTTGACCGCGTGGCTCGCCGTCGGCCTGGTGCTCGTGGGCATCGCAGGCCTCTGGGAACGGCGTCGGCGGGCCGCGGCCGCACCCGCCACCGGCCACCGCGCCACGGCCCGGGAGCGGGAGCTCGCGCAGGAGGAGGAGATGGAGGAGTCGGTGGCGGTGTGACGGTGACGGTGACGGTGGCGGTGGCGGTGGCGGTAGCGGTAGCGGTAGCGGTGTGACGGTGGCGCCGCCCCGCCCTCACCGCACCGCCCTCACCGCTCCCCGCGCACCCCGACCACCAGCCCCGCGACCGCCGCCGTCGCCGCCGCCGCGGCGAACGCGAGGTGCTGGCCCGGAAGCGGTGAGGCCGCCGTCGATGCCGCCCCGGCGAGGACCGCGGGGCCGAGGCCGCTGCCGATCTGGAGGGCCGTGGCGGTCACCGCGGAGGCCGCGCCCTGCCGGGCCCGGGGGACGCCCCGCAGGCCGAGGACCGTGAGGGCGGGGAAGGCCAGGCCCTGCCCGACGCCGGTGACGACCAGGCCCGCGAACACCGGCCACCAGTAAGGACTCTGAGTGGTCGTCAGGCACCACAGCAGCACCCCGCCGCCGGTCAGGAGCAGCCCCGCCGTGAGGACGGCCCGCGTGCCGACGCGCTCCAGGAGACGCCCGGTGAACAGCGCCGTGCCGGTCACCGCCGCGCTCACCGGAAGGACCGCGAGTCCCGACTGGGCCGGGGACATCCCTCGTACGTCCTGGAGATACAGCGGTACGAAGAAGAGCGAGCCGTTCACACAGAAGTAGAACGCCACCGCCATGGCCGCCGAGGTCCGCACCGACCCGATCCGCAGCAGCGCCCGGTCCAGGAGCGCGTCGCCGCCGCGGCGCCACCACAGCGTCGCCGCACCGACCGCACCGACCGCACCGACCGCCGCGGCGACGGCGACGACGCGCCCCGCGCCCGGGTGGGACAGCAGATCGATCCCGAGTACGACAAGGACGACCGTCGCCACCAGGGCCGTACCGCCGACGGGGTCGACACGGCGGCCCCGGTCCGCCGCACCGGCCGGAAGACCGCGCAGCGCGGCGAGCGCGGTGAGCAGTGCCGCCGCGCCCTGCACCGCGAAGACGAGCCGCCAGCCCGCCGCCCCGGTGAGCACCCCGCCGAGGACGAGCCCCGCGCCGTAACTGCCCGCCTGCGCCGAGGCGAAGACCCCCAGGGCACGGGAGCGGGCAGGCCCCGCCGGGTACAGGTCGGCGACCAGCGCAGTCGCCGCGGGGATGGTGACCGCGGCGCCCGCACCTTGCAGCACCCGGCCCGCCGCGACCATCCAGAAGTCGCCCGCGGCCAGCGCGGGCACGGTCCCCGCGGCGAGCGCGAGCAGCCCGGCGACCAGTACGCGGCGGCGCGGGAACCGGTCGGCGAGCGCTCCCCCGGCGAGCAACAGCCCCGCGAAGGCCAGCGCATAACCGCTGACGGCCCAGGACAACGCCTGCGGAGCCACCCCGAACTCGGCGCCGATGGCGGGCAGCGCGCTGTTCAGAACGGCGACGCTCCCGGCATCGAGCCCGGCGGCCGCGCTCAGGACGAGGAGCGGGAGGAGGCGGGGGCCGGGGCGCGGGGCGGGGGGCGCCGTGGCGGGCGCGGAGGTCCGGAGCGAGGCGGGCCCGGAAACCTCGTGGCGTGCGGAGTCGGTCATGTGAGGCAGCCTTCGCGGGGAGCCCGTGCGGGACCAGACACCCGTGGAGGAGCTTCCCGGTGGGGGTGGCCCTGTGCGGGCCACCCTCGAGGATGGCCCCGGGGTGCCGTGGGACCGGAGACTGGGGCCATGACCGCACGACTCACCGAGCTGGCCCGGTTCCTGCGCACCCGGCGGGCCCGGCTCACCCCGGAGTGCGTGGGGCTGCCCCGCACACCGAGCCGACGGCTCGCGGGGCTGCGCCGCGCCGAGGTGGCGACGCTCGCCGGGATCAGCCCGGAGTACTACACGCGCCTCGAACAGGGCAGGCAGCGCCACCCGTCGCCGGAGGTCCTCGACGCGCTCGCCACCGCCCTGCGCCTGGACGCGGACGGCCGCAGCCATCTGCACCGGCTCACCGCGAGGCCCGCCCCTGCCGCGCCGTCCGCGCCGCCGCCCGCCGCACCGGAGGCGGCGCTCGATCTGCTGCGGGCGCTCACCGTGTGGCCCGCCTATCTGGTCAGTCCGATGCGGGCCGTGCTCGCCTGGAACGATGCCGCGGCCTGGCTCCTGACGGACTTCGGCGCGCTCCCGCCGCACCGCCGCAACCTCGCGTGGTTCGCCCTCTGCGACCCGCGGGCCCGGGAGCTGTACACGGACTGGGAGGCGGTGGCGCGCGGCAACGTCCACCGGCTGCGCAACGCCCTGGCTGGCCGCACCGGCGAGGAGCCGCTGCTCGCCGAACTCGCCGCGCACGGCGGTGAGTTGTTCACCGACGCCTGGAACGAGCACGAGGTGCGCGGCCCGAACACCGGCCACAAGCGGCTGAACCACCCCGAGGCGGGCCCGCTCACCCTCGCGTACACGGGCTATCTGCTGCCAGGGCCCGAGCGTCTCGAACTGGTCGTGATGACCGCTCCGGAGGGCAGCGCCGAACACGCGCTGCTGCACCGGCGGCCCGCGTAGTCCCCGCCGGTACCGGGCCCGGTCACCGGACCCCCTGGTGTTCGGCGTGCGCCGGGACGGCCTCGTACGGCTCGTAAGGGCCGGGGGCGAACTGCACGTCCGGTGCGGGGTGTCGGCCCCGCGTACGGCCCGACCTGCGCGGCCACCACAGGCCTCGGCCCAGGAGCGCGGCGAGCGCGGGCACGAGCACGAGGGAGAGCACCAGCGAGGCCAGGATGATCCCGAGGCCCGTGGCGAAGCCGATCTCCTGGGTGGCGGGGCTCGCGGCCAGGCTGGCGAAGGAACCGGCGAGCACGATGCCGGCCGTCGCGATGGCGGGCGCGGTGTGCCGCACCGCCTCGGCCACGGCGCGCCGTGCCGGGACCGGCTTCGCCATCTCCTCCCTGATCCGGTCGGTGATCAGGATGTTGTAGTCGGTGCCGAGGGCGACGACGAAGAGGAAGAGCACCAGGGGCAGCGTGAACGAGACGCCCGGCCGGTCGAGGCCGTGCTGGAAGAGCAGCGTGCTCGCGCCGAGCGTGGCCACGAACCCGAGCCCGACGGCGATCATCAGCACGACCGGTGCAAGGAGCGAGCGCAGGAGCAGGAAGAGGATCACGGCGATCAGCAGGGCGGCGACCGGGAACACCAGGCGCAGGTCCTTCTCCACGGCGGTCGAGATGTCGGCGTAGATCGCGGCCGTGCCCGTGAGGTGCGCCTCGGTGCCCTGGGGAGCGGTCCGCGCGACGGCGTCCCTGATGGGGCCCGACACCAGGTCGCGTGCGTGCTGCGTATCGGACTTGACGCTCAGGAACAGGTCGAGGCGGGCGGCCGTGCGGTCCTTGCTGAGCACCGGTTTGCCGACCTCGCCGACGCCCTCCGCCTTGCCGAGCACCCGGGTCATGCCGGTGAGCGAACTCTCCTTGAGGGCGGAGCCGTTGCTGCTCTCCACGTACACGGTGTGCGGGTCGGAGACTCCCGCGGGCAGGCTGCGGGAGATCTGCTCGGCGGTCCGCACGGCGGCGGTCTCGGGCAGGCCCTGCTGGTCGTAGCTCATCTTCATGCCGAGCGTGCCCGCGCCGAGGGCGCCGAGCAGCACCAGGCTGCCGAGTGCGTACCGCACGGGGCGGGCGCTCACCGCGCGTCCCAGGCGTGCCGCCGCCCCCTCGGTGCGCTCCTTCTTCCAGGCGCGTGCGGGCCAGAACATGCCGCGGCCGAGCACGGCGAGGAGGGCGGGCATGAGGGTGAGGCTGGCGAGGAGCATCACGAGTACGGAGATGGCGATCGCGGGGCCGAGGACCCTGAACTGCCCGAAGCTGGCGAGGCCGAGGGTCGCGAAGGCCGCCACGATCGTCAGCGCCGCGGACGTGATCGCGTTGCCGACCCGTCCGGTCGTCTCGGCCGCGGCCGTCCGGGCGTCCTGCTCGGGGTGGTTCCGCAGCTGCTCCCTGAACCGGAACATCAGGAAGAGGAAGTAGTCGATGCCGATTCCGATGAGTACGACACCGATCAGCGAGGGCGTGGACGGGTCGAGGTCGATGCCGAAGACCTTGGCCGCGCCGACCACCGCTCCCGATGCGACACCGCCGATGAGCGCCACCGCGATCAGCGGGACGAACGCGGCCGCCAGGCTGCGGAACACCAGGACGTTCAGGAGGACGATGAGGCCCATCGTCAGGGCGCCGACGACCTCCCCCGTGGTCTTCTCGGCGTCCGTGTTGTCGACCGTGGAGGCGATGCCTCCGGTGAATCCGACGCGCAGGTCCGCCTCGGCGAATTCGTGCTGCGCCGAGTCACGGAATTCCTTGTAGACGTCCTGAAGACCCGGGTCGTTGGGATTTCCGTCGAGCGACACCGTCAGGAGCCGGAAACTCCTGTCGGGTGCCACGGCGCCCGCCGATATCCGCGGGGTCTGGGAGTGGTCCTTCATGAGCGGTTCTTCGCGCTTCGGCGCGGTGATCCGTTCCCGGCCGAGACCGGCCGCCGTGTCGGCGATCCGCCGCTCGTCGCCCTGCGCGAGCTTCTTGCCGTCCTCCCTGGCGACGAGCACGGTCACCGCGTTGGCGTCGGGCTTGATGCCGAACTTGTCCTCGGCGGTGCGCAGCGCCTTGGCCGAGTCGTACTGCTTGGGCAGGAAGTCCCCGGCCTGGGAGTCCGTGACGTCGTACATCATCGCCTGGCCCACGAACGACAGTGCCGCCCCGAGGAGGGTCCAGACGATGACCATCTTCCATCGATGCCGGGTGGAGAACGTGGTCAGCTTGCGGATCATGGTTCCTTTTCCCTGCGGAGTTCTTGAAGCTCCCAACAGGTCATCACGCGCCCACCCTTGAACACGTCGGCCGCCGGAAGGGGACGCACCCGGGACCCGGGTCATGCACTCCGTCCCAGGCAGTACTCCAGTACTGGGCGGAAGAACCGCCTCCGCGCCGATTCACGGTCCGGCGGGCCGGGATGTAATGGTGCGGAAAGACGCTCGGCATGCCTGACCTGCTCGATGTGTTCGACCCGCTCGACGTGCTCGACCCGCTCGATTTGGAGGCGCCCGGATGGGACGCGACTTCTTCCCTCCGGCACCGCCCACGGGCCGGGCCCGGCCGACCGTGGGCGACGCGGCGGTCGCCGTCGTCGCGGTCGGGCTCGACATGCTCGCCTATCTCTCCCCGGGCGAGGAGGGCACGGGGGCGCCGTTCACCGTGCTCGGCGCCCTGCTCGTCGCCACCAATGTGATCCCGTTGCTCTTCCGGCGCCACCACCCGGTGCCCGCGCTCGGCGCGGTGCTCGTCGTCCAGCTCGCCGTCAACCTGGGCCTCACCGTCGACCCGGGCACGACGATGTCGCACAGCTACGGCGGCGCCGTCGCGGTGGCGCTCTACACCGTGGCCAGGTACGGCGGGCGGCGCGCGGTGGCGCTGGGTGTCGTGGCGACCGTGCCCGTGCAGCTGGTGCGGTACGCGGGCGAGGGCGTGCCCCTGGTGGGGCTGCTCGTCACCGACGTGCTCGTCACCCCCGGCGTCATCGTCGCCGTGGGTCTGGCCGTGCGGCAGTGGCACCGGCAGCTGGACATCAACCGCAAGCTCCTCGCCGACCGCGCGGTGACCGAGGAGCGGCGCCGCATCGCACGGGAGCTCCACGACGTCGTGGCCCACCACATCACCACCATGTACCTGATGTCCGGCGGTGCCAGGTCGACCCTGGACCGCGACCCCGAGATCGCCCGCGAGGCCCTGATGACCCTGGAGGAGTCCGGGCGCACGGCGCTGCAGGAGATGCGCCAGCTGCTCGGCGTGCTGCGCAGCACCGAAACGCCGGAGGAGGCGCCGTCGGAGCCGCAGCCCGGAGTGGACGGCATCGAGCGGCTCGTCGCCGACTCGACCGCCGCGGGTCTGCCGACGGAACTCCACGTCACCGGGCGGCCGCACCCGCTGCCGATGACGGTCGGGCTCACCCTCTACCGCATCGTCCAGGAGGCGTTGACCAATGCCCGCAAGCACGCGGGGCCGGCCCGCGCCACGGTGCGGCTCGCCTATCTGGAAGGCCGCGTCACCGTCGAGGTGACCGACGACGGAACCGGCGACACCAGGGCGCCCGACGAACCCGGCGGGGGCAGTGGATACGGTCTGCTGGGCATGCGGGAACGCATCGCCCTGCACGACGGCTCCCTGCGCGTCGGCGGCCGTCCGGAAGGCGGGTTCCAGGTGGTCGCGAGCGTGCCGCTGCCCGCAGGCACATACGAGAAGGACGGAACCCGATGACCTCTCCGACCGAGCCCGAGCCCGCACGAGGCAGCGAGCCCGCACGAGGCGGCGAGCCCGAGCGCATCACCGTGCTCATCGCGGACGACCAGCCCCTGGTGCGCAGGGGGCTGACGCTCGTCCTGCTCTCGGACCCCGCCATCGAGGTCGTCGGCGAGGTGGGCGACGGTGAACAGGCCGTCGCCGCGGCCCACGAACTGCGCCCCGACATCGTCCTGATGGACATCCGCATGCCGGTGCTCGACGGGGTCAGGGCCACCGAGCGGCTGGCCGCCGAGCTGCCCCGGTGCCGGGTCCTCGCGCTCAGCACGTTCGACATGGACGAGTACGTGGTCGGTGCCCTGCGGGCCGGTGCCGCGGGCTTCCTGCCCAAGGACGTCTCGCCCGAGGATCTGGTGGCCGCGCTGCGCACCGTCCAGCGCGGCGAGGCCGTCGTCGCCCCGCGCCTGCTGACCCGGCTGCTCACCACGTTCGTGACCCCGGCCGCCGCCTCGCAGCCGCCGCCCGCGGACCTCTCCGTACTCACCCCGCGCGAGGTCGAGGTGCTCCGCCTGATCGCCGCGGGCCTCGACAACTCCGAGATCGCCCAGCGGATGGAGATCGGCGTCCAGACCGTGAAGAACCACGCCACCGGCATCTTCACCAAACTGGGCGTCCGCGACCGAGCACAGGCGGTCATCGCGGCGTACGAGACGGGCCTCGTGCAGCCGGGACGCGGTGGGGCGCCCCTTTAGGGGCGCGGGGAACTGCGCGACAAGCCACAGCGCACCCGCAGCGAACAAACCGCCCCACCCAGCGGAGCGCTACCGCTGATACCTCGCAAGCACCAAGTTCCCGTCCTTCACCAGACGTTGCCTCAGCTCACCAAGACCGATCGCCCCGCTGTAATACTCCTGGAACGCCGGGGTAGCCACCTTGTCCTTCCACTCCGGATACCCCCGCACGGACTGCGCGGGAGCCGGACGCAGATGCTCGGCGAGTGCGGGGCCCACGGCCCAGTCGTCCTTCGTCGTGTGCAGGGCGGGATCCCGCAGGGCCTCCGCGCCAGTGGGCAGCATCCAGTCGCCCCGCGCCAGCCTCACCATGTTGTCCGGCTGCAGGAAGAAGTCGATGAACTCGGCCGCCTCCTTCTTGTGCGGGCTGTCCTCGGACACGGACAGGGTCTGCGGGCTGACGCCCTGCGCGAGCCCCTCGGACCCGGCGGGCGCGGGAAGCACCTGCCAGTCGAAGCCCTCGGGCGCCTGCTGGACGATCTGCTGGCGGTACGAGAAGCCGAGCGGGACCATCGCGTACTTGCCCCCGAAGAAGCCGGGCAGGGTGTCGGAGCCGCCCATGCCGAGGGTCGTGCCCGATGCGCTCTTGTCGGTGTTGACCTGGTCGTGGACCGTGCGCGGCATGATCTCGTCGGCGGCGTCGAAGCGGACGTCGACCTTGCCGTCCGCGCCCCGGTGGAACATCTTTCCGCCGGTCGAGAGGGAGAGGTTGAGCGTCGCGGAGACCGGCTCCTTGAGCGGCCAGGCGACGCCGTACTTCCCGTCCTTTCCGTCGCCGAGTTCCTTGGTGACGGACCGGAACTCGTCCCAGCTCCACGGCTTCTCGGGCGTCGGGATGCGTACGCCCGACTCCTTGAGCCACTTGGCGTTGGCGATCAGGACGCGCGGTTCCTGGAGGAACGGCACTCCGTAGACCTTGCCCCCGAAGGTTGTGGTCTCCCAACTGCGCTGCGGGATGTCGGACTTGAGGCGCTCGGGGAGCAGGTCGCCGATGTCCGCGAGGTATCCGCCGTACGCGAAGTCGGCGAGGTCGTCCGACGCGTCATGGATGATGTCCGGCGCCTCACCGCCCTCGAAGGAGGTCAGCAGCTGGTCGTGGACGCTGTCCCAACTGCCCTGGAGGTACTCGACCTTGACGTCGGGGTGGGTCGCGTTCCACTCCTTGACCAGTGCCTTGTTGGCGTCGACGGACTCCTTCTGCCAGGCCAGGGACTGGAACTGGAGGGTGATCTTCCCGTCGTCGTCCGATGTGCCGCCGCAGCCGGTGAGCAGCAGCGCGAGGGCCGCGGCGGTGGCGGTCAGGAGCCGTGGCGTCCTGCGAGCCGTACGCATCAGGCCTTCACCGCCCCCGCCAGCATGCCGCCCGTGATCCGCTTCTGGATGATCGCGAAGATGACCAGCGAGGGGATGGTCGCGAGGAACGCGGCCGCGGCGAGCGGCCCGAGGTCCGCGACGCCCTCCGTGCCGATGAACCGGTTGAGGATGACCGGCAAGGTCTGCTTCTCCGGGGTCTTGAGCAGGACGAGCGCGAAGAAGAACTCGTTCCATGCGGTGATGAAGGCGAACATCGCCGTGGCGACGATGCCGGGGGCGAGCAGCGGCGCGACGACCGAGACGAACGTGCGCACCTTGCTCGCGCCGTCGACGGCCGCCGCCTCCTCCAACTCGGCCGGGACCGCGCGGACATACCCGACGAGCATCCACAGCGCGAAGGGCAGCGACCACACGACGTACACCACGATCAGGCCGATCAGCGAGTTGATCAGGTGCAGGTTCTTCAGGATCAGGAAGAGCGGGATGATGATCAGGACGAACGGGAACGCCTGGCTGATCACCACCCAGCCCGTCGCCGCCTTCGCGACGCGATTGCGGTGCCTGGCCATGACGTACGCCATGGGGGTCGCGATGACGACCGCGATCAGGGCCGCGCTGAGCGCCGCGATCAGGGAGTTGCCCGCGGCCTGGAGGAGCGGCTGCTCGTCGAAGGCCTGCCGGAAGTTCTCCAGGGTCGGGTCCTTGGGGATCCAGGTGGGGTGCAGGCTGCCCAGCTCCCGCGCGGGCTTGAAGGCCGTGGAGATCAGCCAGAGGAACGGGAAGGCGAGGAAGACGAGATAGGCGGCGAGGGCCACGTACTGCGCGGCACGCGTCGTCTTCTTCGTACGCATCATGACTCGTCGCCTCCCTTCAGGCGGCCGACGAGATAGAAGGCGAGGATCACGGAGATCACCGCGACCATCACACAGCCCATCGCCGCGGCGTAGCCGAACTGGCCGTAGCGGAACGCCTCTTCGTAGGCGAAGAGCATGGGCAGACGGGTGCGGCCGCCGGGGCCGCCCTGAGTGAGCACGTAGACCAGGGCGAAGGAGTTGAAGTTCCAGATGAAGTTGAGCGCCGTGATGGCGAGGGCGATCGGTTTGATCGCGGGCCAGGTGACGGTGGTGAAGCGGCGCCAGGCGCCCGCGCCGTCCATCGCGGCGGCCTCGTGCAGCTCGCGCGGGGTGTTCTGGAGTCCGGCGAGCAGCGCGACGGTGGTCTGCGGCATGCCCGCCCAGATGCCCACGACGATCACGGCGAACAGCGCGGTGGCCGTGCCGGTCAGCCAGTCCTTCCCCTCCCCGAGGCCGAGGTTGGCGAGCGTTTCATTGAGCACGCCCGCGTCCGGGTGGTAGACGAGCCGCCACATGATGCCGACGACCACCTCGGGCATCGCCCACGGGATGATCGCCAGCGCCCGGGCCAGCCAGCGCATCTTCAGCGGCTGGTTGAGCAGGAGGGCGAGGCCAAGAGCCAGGAAGAACTGCGGCACGGTGACGCCGAACGCCCAGAGCAGCCCGATCCTGAACGAGTCCCAGAACAGCGTGTCGTGCAGCAGGTCCTGGAAGTTGAGGGCGCCGACCCACTGGGTGGGTTCGGTGCGGCCCGACTGGGAGTCGGTGAAGGCCAGCGCGATGCCGTAGAGGAGCGGCCCCACGCTCAGGATCAGGATCGGGATCAGCGCGGGCAGCACGAGGAACCACGCGCCGTGGTCCGCGGGTCTCTGCCCCGGCGCGCCTCTCGCTGACCGCTTCGTCGCGGTCGCCAATGTCACGGAATCGGCTCCTTCGGGCGGCTCGTGCGGGTCTGGCCGCCCCGGCGGCCTCCGTCATCGTGCTGATGTGACCTTGATACGTCAAGCAGCTGCGCGCCCTCACACGCCCGTTGGCCTGTGCGAATGCGAGACTGTCGGGCGAACGGGGCAACTGGTGCGGGAGGCGGGCAATGGACGAGACGCGGGCACGGGACGTACTGGACGCGGCGGGGCTCGCGGGTCCGGCGGGTGGCGCGCAACTGCTCGCGCTCGGCGAGAACGCGGTGTTCGGCGTCGACGATCTGGTCGTCAAGGTCGGCCGCGCCGCACCCGAACTGCTCGACCGGGCGCGTCGTGAACTGGACGTGGCCGCCTGGCTCGAGCGCGCGGACGTCCCCGCGGTGCGGGCCGCCGAGCCCGCGGCCCGTCTTGTGGACGGACACCCGGTGACGCTCTGGCACCGCCTGCCCGATGCCGTGCGGCCCGCCGAGCCGCGCGATCTCGCCGCGCTCCTCCGTCGGGTGCACGCACTGGAATCCCCCTCCTTCGAACTGCCTCGCCGTGAACTGCTCGGCGGCGTCGAGCGCTGGCTGCGGCTCGCGGGCGACGCGATCGATCCCGGCGACGCGGACTATCTGCGCGAGCGCAGGGACGGATTCGCCGCGGCCGCCGCCGCGTTGACGCCCCGGCTCGCGCCGGGACCCATCCACGGGGACGCGCTGCCGCGCAACGTCCTCGTCGGTCCTGACGGGCCCGTCCTCGTCGACCTGGAGACGTTCTCCGCCGACCTGCGCGAGCACGACCTCGTCGTCATGGCACTCTCCCGCGACCGGTACGGGCTCCCGCCGGAGGCGTACGACGGCTTCGTGTCCACCTATGGGTGGGACGTACGGGAGTGGGAGGGGTGTTCCGTGCTACGGGGCGCCCGGGAGACGGCCAGCTGCGCATGGGTCGCCCAGCACGCCCCCTCCAACCCGAAGGCCCTCGCCGAGTTCCGCAGGCGGGTGGCGTCACTGCGAGACGGGGATGCGGCCGTCCGCTGGTACCCCTTCTGAACGCCTGCCCACAGCGGGGGGGTGCCCCTATGACTTCGGTCAAGGGGCTGGGGCGGTTTGGGGTTGGT
>NZ_JBHYJI010000043.1:0-32589 GCF_042740435.1 Streptomyces sp. NPDC059002
CCATCGAGATCGGCAAGCTCGCCGACATCGTGCTCTGGCGGCCCGAGTTCTTCGGCGCCAAGCCGCAGCTCGTCCTCAAGTCCGGCTTCCCCGCCTACGGCGTCGTGGGCGACCCGAACGCCGCCACCGACACCTGCGAACCCCTCGTCCTCGGACCGCAGTTCGGGGCGTATGGCGCGACGGCCGCCGACATCTCCGTGGCCTTCGTCGCGCAGGCCGCCGTCGACCAGGGAAACGACCTCATGCCCACCCGCCGCCGCAGGGTCGCCGTGCGCGGCACGCGCGGCATCGGCCCCGCCGACCTGCGCCTGAACTCCCGCACCGGAGCCGTCGACGTCGACCAGCGCTCCGGCCTCGTCACCCTCGACGGCGAACCGGTCCGCTCCGAACCCGCCGAATCCGTCTCCCTCAACCGCCTCTACTTCCTCTGACCCTGAAGGTGTACGTCATGTCTGCTGCCGCCGACGGTTTCCGCATGCCCGCCGAGTGGGCCCCGCACGAGCGCACCTGGATGGCGTGGCCGTGCCCCAACCCGACCTTCGACGACCCCGAGGGCCTCGACGCGTCCCGCGCCGCGTGGGCCTCGGTCGCCCGCGCCGTACGCCGCTTCGAGCCCGTCACCGTGGTGTGCGGGCCCGGCCAGTCCGCGTACGCCGAGGAGCTGCTCGGCGCGGACATCGAGGTCGTCGAGCGCGACCTCGACGACGCCTGGATGCGCGACATCGGGCCCACGTTCCTGACCAACGGCGCGGGCGAACTGGCCGCCGTGGACTGGACGTTCAATGGCTGGGGCGCCCAGGAGTGGGCCCGCTGGGACCACGACGCCAAGATCGGTGCGTACGTCGCGGAGCTGGCGTCCGCCCGGACGTACGCCTCGAAGCTGGTGAACGAGGGCGGTGGCATCCACGTCGACGGCGAGGGCACCGTCCTGCTCACCGAGACCGTGCAGCTCGGCCCCGAGCGCAACCCGGAGTGGACCAGGGAGCAGGTCGAGGCGGAGATCCACGCCCAGCTCGGCACCACCAAGGCGATCTGGCTGCCGCGCGGCCTCACCGCCGACTACCCCGGCCACGGCTTCGGCACCCTCGGCCATGTCGACATCGTCGCCGCGTTCGCCGGGCCCGGCGTCGTCCTCGTCCACTCCCAGCGGGACCCCTCGCACCCCGACTTCGAGGTCAGCAAGGAGATCATCGCGACCCTCAAGGGCCAGACGGACGCGCGCGGCCGCACCCTGCGGATCGTCGAGGTGCCCGCACCGACCGTCCTCAAGGACGACGAGGGCTGGGTCGACTACTCCTACATCAACCACTACCTCTGCAACGGCGGCGTCGTCCTGTGCGCCTTCGGCGACCCGAACGACGAGATCGCCGCGGGCATCTTCCGCGGCCTCTTCCCCGACAGGACCGTGACGCTCGTCGACGCCCGTACGATCTTTGCCGGGGGCGGTGGCATCCACTGCATCACCCAGCAGCAGCCCAAGGTGTGATCGACGAGGAGTGCTCCATGGCAGGTGGCGGTCAGGCCCGCGCGCGGAAGAACGCACCGCCGCGTGAGGACGTACTGGCGGCCGCCATGGAGATGATCGCCGAGCGCGGCCTGGAGAAGCTCACCATGGCCGCGCTCGGCGCCGAGGTCGGCATGAGCTCCGGCCACCTCCTCTACTACTTCCGCTCCAAGGACGAGCTGCTCCTGCGCACCCTGGAGTGGAGCGAGGGCCGCCTCGGCGCCGAGCGGGGCCGCCTGCTCGCCCGGCAGGGCACGGCCCGCGAGCGCCTGGACGCCTACGTCGAGCTGTACGTCCCCGACGCCACCGGCGACCCCCACTGGACGCTCTGGCTGGAGGTGTGGAACCGCTCCCTGAACACCGACGAGCACGGCCGCGACCGGCAGGCCGCGATCGAGGGCGCCTGGCACCGCGACCTGGTGGCGCTGCTCGCCGAGGGCGTCTCGCGCGGCGAGTTCGGGCCGATCGACCCCGACCGCTTCGCGTCCCGCCTGCGCGCGCTGCTCGACGGCTTCTCGATCCACGTGGCGATCGGCCTGCGCGGCACGGGACGCGACCAAGTCCTCACGCATGTACGGGAGTTCCTGGACGGAGCGCTCGCCCCGGACGCCTGACGACGCTCGGCGGCCTGGTGAGGTTGTACGCAGTCCGGCGGATTGCCCTCCCGTCCGGTGGTGCGTTTGTATCCCACGAACGGCTCCGGCAGCTTCGTGTGCCGCAGGCGCCGAACCACCACACCACGGGGGACCCGACCATGTACTGCACCCAGCGCAAGCGACTCGTCCTGGCCGTCACGGCGGCCGTCGCCGCGGCCACCGTCACCGCCCTGCCCGCCGCCGTCGCCGCGCCCGCCGGAGTGCGGGTGCCCGGCACGGAAGGCGTCAGCGTCACGGCGGACGGCAAGGCCGCCGACGGCCGCTCCTCGGGGGCGACCATCAGCCGCGACGGCCGGTTCGCGGCCTTCGACTCCGCGGCCACCGACCTGACCGCGGGCGACACGAACGGGCTGCGCGACATCTTCGTACGCGATCTGCGCACCGAGAAGACCGAGCGCATCACCCTGGCGGGCCGCGAGCTGCGGGGACCCGCCCTGAGCGCCGACGGCCGCTATGTCGCCTTCGTCTCCTCGCCCGCCGGCGCCTACTCGGACTCCGACGTCCGGATCTACGACCGCAGGACCAGGAAGACCGAACGGCTCGACGTCGAGCTGCCCGACGGCTTCGACGGGAGAGGCGCGGGCGGCGTCTCACTGAGCGCGAACGCGCGCTACGCCGTCTTCGACACCGAGCACCGCGAGGACGGCGGAGCCGTCTTCCTGCGCGACCGCAGGACCGGAAGCACCGAGCGGATCAGCCAGCCCGACGACAGCTGGGAGCCGCGCACCTCGCACTCCGCGACCGTCAGCGACGACGGCAGCCGGGTCGTCTACGCCCGCAACTACTCCAACGGCCCGCGCGGCGACGACTGGAGCGACATCTGGCTGCGCGACCGAGGGACGGGCGGACTGACGCAGATCGACCGCTCCTACGACGGCGCCAAGACGGAGAAGGAGTCCCTCGCCCCGGCCCTCAGCGCCGACGGCCGCACCGTCGTCTTCGAGTCCCGCGACACCCACCTCGTCCCCGATGACGACGACGTCGCCTGGAACGTCTTCGTGCACGACATCGCCTCCGGCAAGAACCGGCGCATCCACGGCACCCAGGGCGGCCCCGGCGAGGCCTACACCCGCGCGCCCGCCATCAGCGCCGACGGCCGCCACCTCACGTACATGTCGGAAGTGACCGAACCGGGCTCCCGGTACGGCAAGGAGTGGCCCGTCTACCTCCGGGACCTGAAGAAGGGCACCACCACGCTCCTCACCCCGGACACGGACGGCGGCGCCGCGACGGCGAGCGTCCTGCCCGGCGGCATCGCGGCCGACGCCCGCCGCGTCGCCTTCGCGTCGTCCGACGACACGCTGCTGCCCGGCGACACCAACGACGGCGACGACATCTTCGTGCGCCACACCCGCTGATCCGTACCTCTTCGTACGGCATGTACGCAGATGTCCCACCACGGTGCGGGCGGCCTGTCCAGGCGGCCGCCCGCATCGTGAGACGGGGCAGCGCGGCGTCAGCACGCTGTGGCAGGCTGCCTCCGTGCTCTCGTTCGCCATGATTATGGGCAGCAGGCGCGCCGGTCCGCAGTGACCGTCTCGTACCACCATGTACGGGCGGACACCGTCGTCCTCGACCCGCGCGCAGACCTCTCGCACCCGCGAGGGGTTTTTTCGTTTCCCGGCCCAACTGCAGCCGGACACGGAGCGCAAGGGATCATTGGGGGCGGTGGAGCCGGTCCTTCCGGTAAGACCGAGATCCGACACAGGAGCCAGATCAGCATGACGGAAACCAGCACACCCGACGATTCCTTCCATGTCTTCGACACGACGCTGCGCGACGGCGCGCAGCGCGAAGGCATCAACCTCACCGTCGCGGACAAGCTGACCATCGCCCGGCATCTGGACGACTTCGGCGTGGGCTTCATCGAGGGCGGCTGGCCCGGTGCCAACCCGCGCGACACCGAGTTCTTCGCGCGGGCACAGCAGGAGATCACCTTCCGGAACGCCCGGCTCGTCGCGTTCGGCGCCACCCGCCGCCCGGGCGCCAAGGCCGCCGACGACCCCCAGGTCAACGCCCTCCTCGCGTCCGGCGCCCCGGTCATCACGCTGGTCGCCAAGTCCCACGACCGGCACGTCGAACTGGCCCTGCGCACCACCCTCGACGAGAACCTGGAGATGGTCCGCGACACCGTCTCCCACCTCGTCGCCCAGGGCCGCCGCGTCTTCGTCGACTGCGAGCACTTCTTCGACGGCTACCGCGCCAACCCCGAGTACGCGAAGGCCGTCGTGCGCGCCGCCGCCGAGGCGGGCGCGGACGTCGTCGTCCTGTGCGACACCAACGGCGGCATGCTGCCCGCGCAGGTCCAGGCCGTCGTGGCCACCGTCGCTGCCGACACCGGCGCCCGGCTCGGCATCCACGCCCAGGACGACACCGGCTGCGCCGTCGCCAACACCCTCGCGGCCGTCGACGCGGGCGCCACCCACGTGCAGTGCACCGCCAACGGCTACGGCGAGCGCGTCGGCAACGCCAACCTCTTCCCCGTCGTCGCCGCCCTGGAACTCAAGTACGGCAAGCAGGTCCTGCCCGAGGGATCGCTGCGCGAGATGACCCGCGTCTCGCACGCCATCGCCGAGGTCGTGAACCTCACCCCGTCCACGCACCAGCCCTACGTCGGCGTCTCCGCCTTCGCGCACAAGGCCGGACTCCACGCCTCCGCGATCAAGGTCGACCCCGACCTCTACCAGCACATCGACCCGGACCTCGTCGGCAACCGCATCCGGATGCTCGTCTCCGACATGGCGGGCCGCGCCTCCATCGAGCTCAAGGGCAAGGAACTCGGCATCGACCTGGGCGGCGACCGCGAGCTGGTCGGCCGCGTGGTGGAGCGGGTCAAGGAGCGGGAGCTCCAGGGCTACACGTACGAGGCCGCCGACGCCTCCTTCGAGCTCCTGCTCCGCGAGGAGGCCGAGGGCCGGGCCCGCCGTTACTTCCGCGTCGAGTCCTGGCGGGCCATCGTCGAGGACCGCCCCGACGGCACGCACGCCAACGAGGCCACCGTGAAGCTGTGGGCCAAGGGCGAGCGCATCGTCGCCACCGCCGAGGGCAACGGCCCGGTCAACGCACTCGACCGGGCGCTGCGGGTCGGCCTGGAGCGGATCTATCCGCAGCTCGCCAAGTTGGAGCTGGTGGACTACAAGGTCCGCATCCTGGAGGGCAAGCACGGCACGTCCTCCACCACGCGCGTCCTGATCTCCACCTCCGACGGCGTCGGCGAGTGGTCGACGGTCGGCGTCGCGGAGAACGTCATCGCCGCCTCGTGGGGCGCGCTGGAGGACGCGTACACCTTCGGCCTGCTGCGGGCCGGAGTCGAACCGGTGGAGTAGCCCTCCGGAGGAGGCCGCCGAGGGCCCGACTGGGTTACGTTCGAAGTATGAGGAATCGGACGAAGCGGATCACCATCGTTCTGACGGGCCTGCTGCTGGCCCTGGGAACCGTGTCCTTCGCGGCACCCGGGGCCTTGGCGGCGTCGAGTACCTCGGTGGTGGCCGACGCCTGGGAGAAGAGTCCGGTGTACGTCGACCCGCAGGCGTCGGACCAGCTGTCCGGAGCCCAGGCCGACGCGCTCGCCAAGAAGATCAAGAAGGCGGACAAGCCGATCTTCGTCGCCGTCCTGCCGCGGAACTTCCCGCAGCCCGACCTCTTCAGGAAGCTGCGCGCCGAGACCGGCGTGACCGGTGTGTACGCGGTCCGCCTCGGCGCCGGCTTCGACGCCCAGGCCGACAAGGCGGCCCTGACGAACAACGCCGTCGAGAACCTCGTCTCCCTGGTCCAGGGCGAGGACACCAACGCCCAGCTCAACCACTTCGTCGACCAGGCGCTCGTGCAGACCACCGGCAAGGCTCCCGCCTCCTGGGGCGGCGGCTCGGACGACGGGGTCCCGGTGGGCGCCCTGATCGGTGTCGGCGCGGTCGTCGTGGCCGGCGGCGCGGGCGCGTACGCGGTGGTCAGGCGCAACCGGCGGCGGCGCGAGGAGGAACAGCGCGAGGCGCTGCGCAAGCTCGCGGTCGTGGTCGACGAGGACATCACCGCGTTCGGCGAGGAACTGGACCGGCTCGACTTCCACCCGGCGGAGTCCGGCGCCGACGACGCGATGCGCGCCGACTACGAACGCGCCCTGGACGCCTATGAGAAGGCGAAGTCGTTCATGGCGGCCGCGACCCGCCCCGAAGAGGTGCGGGGCGTGACCCAGGCCCTGGAGGACGGCCGCTTCTCGCTCGCGCTGCTCGCCGCACGCCGTGCGGGCAGGCCGCTGCCCGAGCGCCGCGCCCCCTGCTTCTTCGACCCCCGGCACGGCCCGTCCGTGCAGGACGCACGGTGGGCACCGGCGGGCGGCGCCGAACGCGAGGTCCCGGTCTGCGCGGCCGACGCGGCACGCCTCGCCGACGGGCAGGACCCGATGGTCCGCACCGTGACCACCGAGTCCGGCGAGCGCCGCCCCTACTGGGAGGCGGGCCCGGCCTACGGCCCGTGGGCGGGCGGCTACTTCGGCGGCGGCATCCTCCCCGGCCTGCTGCTCGGCACCATGCTCGGCGGCATGATGTCGAGCCCCGCCTACGCGGCCGACTACGGCTCCGGCTACGGAGACTTCGGCGGCGGCTACGAGGGCGGCGACTTCTCCGGCGCGGACTTCGACCCGGGCGACTTCGGCGGTGGCGGCGGAGACTTCGGCGGTGGCGGCGACTTCGGTGGAGGCGACTTCGGCGGCGGAGGCTTCTGAGCGCGTACGTTCAGTCGCCCCGCGGCGCAGGCGCAGCCGGGGACCCCGGCACGGCGCCCCCGCCGGGAATCGCGTCGGCGCCCGACACGGGCCACCGCCCCGGATGCCCGGGCGGCAACGCCAAGTCCCGCCGCACCGCGGTGTAATACCCCTCCCGGGCGGCCCGCTGCCGTTCGAGGAGCCCCGCCCACGCCGCCGGATCCCGCGTCCCCTCCCGCAGGAACCGCTCCATCTCGATCACGGTGACGACCCAGGTCCGCGCCCTGTCCACCACCTCCGGCGCCCCGAGCAGCAGCAGCGACTCCCCGGCGGGATCGCGTGCGTCGGCGGCCTCCGTGAACTGACGGGCCGCGGCTTCGGGGGAGAGGGGGTGGGGGTGCGGGTCGTTGCCGAGGTGGGCGGCGACCCGGTAGGTCAGGGTGACCGACTGCTTGAGGACCCGGGCGTACTCGGTGTAGACGGCGAGCCGCCGCTCCTCCCAGCGGGCTTCCTGCTCGCGCCGGAAGCGGGCCCGGTCGCCGCGCATGATGGCCACGTACGAACCGAGCGCACCGATGATCACGCCTAGGAGAGCGGGCAGTTGCTGTATGAACTCGGGCACGACGGAACCGTAGCGCGCCCGTGCGGGGTACGTTCGGGAGATGTCTCCAGTGATCCTTCTGCTCTCCGGAAGCCTGCGCCCGGGCTCATCGAACGAACTCGTCCTGCGGACCGCGCGCGCCGTGGCTCCGGAGGGGATACGCACTGTCCTGTACGAAGGCCTGGGCGAGCTGCCCCACTTCAACCCGGACGACGACACCGACCCGCTGCCCGCACCGGTGGCCGCGCTGCGCTCGGCGATCGCAGGGGCGACGGCGATCCTGGTCTGCACTCCGGAGTACGCGGGCACGCTCCCGGGCTCCTTCAAGAACCTGCTCGACTGGACGGTCGGCGGCACGGAGATCGGCGACAAGCCCGTCGCCTGGGTGAACGCGGCGGCCCCGGGCCGGGGCGAGGGCGCGACGGCCACGCTCCGCGGCGTGCTGGGCTACACGGGCGCGGCGGTCGTGGAGGAGGCGTGCGTGCGGGTCCAGGTGGACCGGGGGACCCTCGCCGAGGACGGCACTCTCGGGGATCCCGCGGTCCGGGGTCAACTGGCCGACGCGCTGGGGCTGTTGACGCGTCGGCCGTAGGCGACGGCACACCGCGGACGGAGCGGCCTCAGGAGGCGTCCTTGATCGCGGAGATGTCGAAGTTCAGCTTGATCTTGTCGGAGACGAGAACGCCGCCGGTCTCGAGCGCGGCGTTCCACGTCAGGCCCCACTCCGAGCGCAGGATCTCCGCCTTGCCCTCGAAGCCGACGCGCTCGTTGCCGAACGGGTCCTTGGCGACGCCGTTGAACTCCAGGTCGATGCTGAGCGGCTTGGTGGTGCCGAGGATCGTCAGGTCACCGGTGATGCGGTAGTCGTCGCCGCCCAGGGCCTCGGCCGAGGTGGAGCGGAAGGTCATCTGGGGGAACTCGTCCGTCTTGAAGAAGTCCGCGCTCTTGAGGTGACCGTCGCGGTCGGCGTTGCCGGTGTCGATGCTCTCCATCGTGACGTCGATGGAGGCGGTCGAGCGGGACGGGTCGGAGCCGTCCAGGTGCAGCGTGCCGGAGGCCTCGCGGAAGGAGCCCTTGACGTTGGTGACCATCGCGTGGCGGGCCACGAAACCGATCGTCGTGTGCGAGGGGTCGATCGTGTAGGTGCCGGTCAGCGCGGCGAGGTCCGGTCCCGCCTGGGCCGCGGCGGCGGGTGCGGCGGTCGTGGCGGCGGTGTCGTTCTTGCGGTTGAAGAGACCCATGACGTGCTCCTTGGGGACGAGCTCCGTGCGGAGCTTCTGTTGAATGTTCAACGAGATTGAATGTAGCGCGATTCGGTTCAATGTTCAACCTGTAGCGCGAAGTCGCCGCATGATCACGCACCGCCATCGAGGGAGTCCGCGCGCTCACCCTTGGGCTTCCGCCCCGCGCTTCTCGGACTGCCGCGCCCCGGGGGCTCCGATTCCGCCGACTGGGCCGCGACCACGCCGATACCCAGTGTCCCCATGTCCCGAAGATTCCGCGCGGCGTGCGGCTCCGGTATGCGGTTCGCCTGTGCCGGGAGCCGTGCCTCGGCGGCGGGTGCGGGCCGCGCGGAGTTCCGGACCGCGAACCAAGGGCCCCGCTGTTCTCCTGGGTCCACTGCTGCTTGGCGAGATCTCCGGCGCGGGAGGTGTCACTGGTAGCGGCGCCTGCGGTGGTCGCCGCCCGCCGCGACTCGCCTCACCCGCCCGTGTGCCCCCAAGCCCGGTGCCACATGGCGCCATGGTGGCGCCAAATCTGCCCCACGCTGAGCCTTCCGCGCCCCCGGCGAAGAATTTCTCACCGCCTGGCACCACGTAGAGATGTGCTCTGACCTGCGAAAACGGCCCCAAGCGCAACCCGTGGCACCGAACCCGCCGCCACAGCCGCTTGCGATGGCGCCATTGTGGTGCCATGCTGGCGTCATGAACCTCACGCAGTACGTCGACCAGCTCAGGCAGGAGCTCGCCGTGGCCGCCGAAGCGGGCGGCGACGAGGCGCGGGCCCTGGCCGAGCGCCTCACCGCCCCGCTGGAGTCGGCAGCCCGGCTCACCCTGCTGAACGCGCTGTCCGCCGCCGCGGACGAGATCACCATCGACCTCGCGCCGGGCTCGGTCGACCTGCGACTGCGCGGACTCGACCCCGAGTTCGTGGTGACCCCGCCGCCCGCGGCCGAGGCGTTCGACGCCCAGGCCGAGTACGCGGCGCTCATGTCGGCGCAGTCGACGCCCCCGCCGCCGCCCCCCGCCCCCGAAGCGCCGGACGACGGAGGCACCGCCCGGATCAACCTCCGCCTGCCGGCCAACGTCAAGGCCAGGGTCGAGGAAGCGGCGAACCGCGACGGCCTCTCGGTCAACGCCTGGCTCGTCCGCGCGGTCTCCGGTGCCCTGGACCGGCCCGGTGGCGGGCCCGCCGCGACGGCGAGCCGCGAGGCCACCCGCGTCGGCAACGGATTCACCGGATGGGTGCGGTAACTCCCGCCCCACGCACAGGACTTCACCACGGTTCACGCCGAACTTCACCGCACGCCGAGCCATGAGGACGGGACAGCCATGCCTTCTTTCGACACCCCGAAGCCCATCACCGCCACCGTCACCCTCGACGTGGGAGCCCTCCGCGTCGTGGCCGGTGACCGCGCCGACACCGTCGTCGACGTACGTCCCAGCAGTGCGAACCGGGACCTGGACGTCAAGGCGGCCGAGCGCACCCGCGTCGAGTTCGCCAACGGCAAGCTGCTGGTCAAGGGGCCCAAGGAACGCTCCCTGTTCGGCAAGAGCCCGTCGATCGACGTGGAGATCGCGCTGCCGGCCGGCTCCGAACTGCACATCAACACCGTCATGGTGCACTTCGCCGCCGAAGGCAGGCTCGGCGACTGCGAGTTCAAGACGTCCGCGGGCGACGTGCAGATCGAGCGGGCGGCCGGAGTCCGGGTGAAGACCGGCTTCGGCGAGGTCTCCGTGGGCCGCGCGAACGGCTCGGCCGAGGTCAGCACGGGATCGGGCGAGATCCGCGTCGGCGAGGTCACGGGGTCGGTCGAGGTCAAGAACTCCAACGGCTCCACCGTCCTCGGCGAGATCGGCGGCGACATCAAGGTGAAGGCGTCCAACGGCTCCGTCGTCATCGAGCGCGCGGCCGCCGACGTCAGCGTCAAGACCGCGAGCGGCGCCATCAGCGTCGGCGAGCTGACCCGCGGCGAGGCCGGTCTCGAGACCGCCGCGGGCAAGATCGAGATCGGCATCCGCGAGGGCACGGCCACCTGGCTGGACGTCCAGACGAAGCTCGGCAGCGTGAAGCAGTCGCTGGAGGCGTCGGACACGCCGGGCGAGCCCACGGAGACGCTCAAGGTGCGGGCCCGGACGAGCATGGGCGACATCGTGGTCCACCGCGCCTGACGCGCACGGCCCCGCCGCTCCACCTCTTTTACTCCTCCACCCCTCACCCCTCACCCCCCATTCCCCAGCTGCCACCCAGGCAGCCGTCCGGGACCAGTTTCGAACTGGTGTCCGGTACCGAGGCTGCCCTCACCCGAAAAGGAACGGACATGGCAACGCCCCACCAGGCGCGCCCGGCGGCGATCTCCGCCACCGGCCTGCGCAAGTCCTTCGGCGAGAAGACCGTGCTCGACGGCATCGACCTGAACATCCCCCAAGGGACGATCTTCGCCCTGCTCGGCCCCAACGGTGCGGGCAAGACCACCGCGGTGCAGATCCTGTCGACACTCATCGGCGCCGACGCGGGCCAGGTGACGATCGCGGGCCACGACCTGGACCGGGAGCCCGAGAAGGTGCGCGCCGCGATCGGCGTCACCGGTCAGTTCTCCGCCGTCGACAACCTCCTGACCGGCGAGGAGAACCTGCTCCTCATGGCCGACCTGTACGGCTTCGGCCGCCGCCAGGCCCGCCAGCTCACCGCCGATCTCCTGGACCGGTTCGACCTCGTCGAGGCCGGCCGGAAGCCCGCGTCGACGTACTCCGGCGGTATGCGGCGCAGGCTCGACATCGCGATGACCCTGGTCGGCAACCCGAGCATCATCTTCCTCGACGAGCCGACCACCGGCCTCGACCCGCGCAGCAGGCTCAGCATGTGGGAGATGATCCGCGACCTCGTCTCCGACGGCGTCACCGTCCTGCTGACCACGCAGTACCTGGAAGAGGCCGACCAACTCGCCGACCGCATCGCGGTGTTGAGCGGCGGCAAGCTCGTCGCCGAGGGCACCCCCGCCGAGCTCAAGCGGCTCGTGCCCGGTGGCCACGTCGTGCTGCGGTTCGCGGATGAGGCCGGTCTGGAGCGGGCCGCGAGCACCCTCGGCGTCGCCACCCGCGGCGATGACGCCCTCACCCTGCAGATCCCCAGCGACGGCAGCGTCCAGTCGGTGAAGTCCCTGCTCGACTGGGTCGAGGCCGCCGAGATCGCGGTCGAGGGCCTCACCATCGACACCCCCGACCTGGACGACGTCTTCTTCGCCGTGACCGGCCGCCCCGACAACGAGAAAGTGACGACCCGATGACCACCTCCGCCACCGCCGCGTCCACCACGGCCCCGGCCGTCTCCCGCTCGTACCGGCCCGTGCCGACCACGGCACGGCGCAACTCCCTGACGATGCTGCGCCGCAACCTCCAGCACGCCCGCCGCTACCCGGCCATGACGATCAGCCTGGTGGGCATGCCCATCTCGATGCTGCTGCTCTTCAACTACGTCTTCGGCGGCACGATGTCGGCCGGCATGGGCTCATCGGGGTCCGGCGACTACATCAACTACCTCGTCCCCGGCATCCTGTTGATGGCCGTGGGCTCGGGTGTCCTGCCGACCACGGTCGGCGTCTGCACCGACATGACCGAGGGCATCGTGGCCCGCTTCAGGACCATGCCGATCAACGGCGCCTCCGTCCTGACGGGCCGGGCCGTCGGCGCCGTCATCCAGACGCTGCTCAGCATCGTCCTCGTCCTCGGGGTGGCCCTCCTCGTGGGCTTCCGCTCCGGCGCCGAACCGATCGAGTGGCTCGCCGTCGCGGGGCTCCTCACCCTCATGTGCTTCGCCCTCACCTGGGTCGCCGTCGCCCTCGGCCAGCTGGTCAAGGCCCCGGAGTCGGCGAGCAGCATCGCCCTGCCGTTCTCGTTCCTGCTGCCCTTCCTCAGCAGCGTGTTCGTGCCGCTCGACTCGATGCCGGACTGGCTGCGCCACTTCGCCGAGTGGCAGCCCTACACCGCCTTCACCGAGACCCTGCGCGGTCTCCTCAACGGCAGCGAGATCGGCAAGTTCGGTCCGCTGGCGGTGGGTTGGGGCATCGCGCTCGTCCTGATCGGCTACCTGTGGGCACGCTCGCTCTTCAAGCGGGACGCCACGCGCTGACCAGGACCGGCGTCGCCGACCCGGCGACGCCCCAGTGAACCTGCGAGGTTACAGGGGTACTTCGCGGGAGGGCGCCGCGCGGCGGGAGTCGCGCGGCGCCCGACTTCGTGTTCCGCACCAAGCGTTCGTGTTCCGCGTCAAGCGCGCCCGGCGCTCCGCGGGATCGACGCCGGTATCTCTGTCAGAGGGATAGACAGCGCTTTCTCTCCGTTGATGCACCCCTGTCGCATGACCCTCAATCGCCGCACCTTCCTTACAGCAACCGCTTTCGGAGCAGTCATGTCGACCGTCCCTTTCCCGGCGTACGCGGCCCGGCGCGACGACGAGTTCGACACCCTGCGCGAGCGCTGGCTGGAGATCTCCCTCGGCACCGGCTACGACCCCGCCGCCGAGCCGTACGCGTCCCGCCTCAAGGAGACCGGCGACCTCGCCCGCACCTTCCGCGCCGCCATGGCCCCGGCCGCGAAGTCCCTCTGGCCCGACGCCCCCTTCGACCCGCCCGCCGGCATCACCCTGAGCTGCAGCAGGCTGTGGACGATGACCCAGGCGTACGTCTACGAGGGCACGGGAGCCACGGGCGACGCGGGCCTCCTCGCCGACATCCTGCGCGGCATCGACCACGTCGGCGCCACCGTCTACAACGCGGCCACCACCCGCTACGGCAACTGGTGGGAGTGGCAGACAGGCAGCCCCCGCCTCCTGATGGACATCGTCGCGGCGCTCCACGGCCACCTCACCGCGACGCAGCGGGACAACGCCTTCACCGCCGTCGACCACTTCATCCCCGACTCCGCGCTCGGCGACTACACCGGCACCTCCACCGGCGCCAACCGGGAATGGGGCCTCCCCTGCTCCTTAAGAGCTTGGGGAACTGTGCCGCTCCGTCGCCCTGCGCGGCATCCTCGGCAGGCAGGCGGCCAAGGTCGCCCTCGCCCGCGACGCCCTCTCGCCGGTCTTCCCGTACGTCACCAAGGGCGACGGCCTCTACGCCGACGGCTCGTTCATCCAGTACACCTGGGTCGCGTACTCGGGGACGTACGGCCAGGTCATGCTCGACGGTCTTGGGCGGCTGTTCGCGCTGCTCGGCGGGTCGACGTGGGAGGTCACCGACCCCAGGAAGCAGATCATCCTGGACAGCGTGGAACGGGCGTACGCGCCGCTCGTCCTCGACGGCCTGGCCATGGACAGTGTCAACGGCCGTGCCATCAGCCGGGGTTGCCTCAAGGGCGACGACCGCAAGATCATGCGCAGCGACCACTTCCACAGCCAGGGCCTGATCGCCGCCATGGCCCTGCTCGCGGGCGGTGCGAGCCCCGAGGAGCGGACCCGCTGGCACGCGCGGATCAAGGGCTGGATCGAGCGGGACACCGTCACACCGATCCTCGCGGCCCGGCAGTTCGGGGTCGCCGACCTCGCCCGGCTGCACGCGGTGGCGGACTCCGCGGTGCCGGCCGCGCCCGAACCGGTCGGGCACCGCCTCTTCGCCGCCATGGACCGCGCCGTGCACCGCCGCCCCGGATTCACCGCGAGCATCTCGATGGGCTCGGAGCGGATCGCGTACTACGAGTGCGGCAACGGCGAGAACCCGCGCGGCTGGCACACCGGCGCGGGGATGCTGTCCTGGTGGGCGGCGGGGGAGCGCACGGACCAGTTCACCGACTGGTTCTGGCCGACCGTCGACTTCTCCCGGCTGCCCGGAACGACCGTGGCCACCAAGCGACTTGTCGACAAGGCGGGCGGCGAGTGGGGCGCGGCCAGGCCCGCCGTGCGCTGGGTCGGCGGCGCCACGGACGGCGAGTTCGCCGCGGTCGGCCAGCATCTGAAGGGCCTCGACTCCACGCTGGTGGCCCGCAAGTCGTGGTTCGGCGTCGCCGACGCCGTGGTGTGCCTGGGCGCCGGGATCACCGCGGCCCTCACCCTCGACGACCGCCCGAGCCCGCGCTGGGCCCACCTCGAAGGCCACGGCGGCTGGGTCTTCCCCGGCGGTGCGGCCGCCCTGAAGGCGCTCCGCGAGGACCGCACGGGGGCCTGGTCCGACATCAACGCGACCAGCTCCACCGAGCGGCGGACCCGGCGCTGGCAGACGCTCTGGCTGGACCACGGCACCGACCCCGCGGACGCCTCGTACGTCTATCTCCTCATGCCGGGGCCCTCGCGCCGCACCCTCGCCGCCCGGGCCGGTGACCGCGGCTGGTTGTCGGTCCTCGCCAATTCGGCGACGGCCCAGGCCGTGGCCGTCGACTCGCTCGGTCTGACCGCGGCCAACTTCTGGGAGCCGGGCCGGGCCGGGCGGCTCACCGTCTCGCGGCCCGCGAGCGTACTGATCCGCCGCCGCGGGAGAAGCGCTACGGTTCATGTGAGCGAGCCTCCGCGCACTGGAGAACCCCTCGAATTCACCTGGAACCGCCCTGGAGTCCGGGTCGTGGCCAAGGATCCGGCGGTCGAGGTGCTCGGCACCGACGGATCGCTGCGGCTGCGGATCACGCCGGGGACGGCGTGCGAGAGCCGCCGATGTGAGCTGTCTCTCATCTGACCCGGCCCCCGCCGAGGCCGCGGTCGAGGGGTTCTTTTGTAGAACCCCTACAGCGGGCGGGGGGCTAAGCAGTCACTTCTTCAGTAACCCCGCGCTCTTCTGTTCGGGGCTGCCAGGAAAACGGCCCGGAGACTGTACAGAGTCGACGGTCCGTTTCCCTTGGTGTGCTCCGTAAGGTCGATCCATGACCGTTTTGGACGAGACCGCTTCCGCTGGTGATTCGGCGGGTGAACCCACCGACGCACGCGGACGCGTGGCCGAACTGCACGAGATCCGTGCGGAGGCGCTGCGCGGGCCCAGCGAGAAGGCGACCGAGGCACAGCATGCCAAGGGCAAGCTGACCGCACGCGAGCGGATCGAGCTGCTTCTCGACCCGGACTCGTTCAACGAGGTCGAGCAGCTGCGCAGGCACCGCGCCACGGGCTTCGGCCTGGAGGCGAAGAAGCCGTACACCGACGGTGTCATCACCGGCTGGGGCACGGTGGAGGGCCGCACGGTCTTCGTCTACGCCCATGACTTCCGGATCTTCGGCGGCGCCCTGGGCGAGGCCCACGCCACCAAGATCCACAAGATCATGGACATGGCCATCGCGGCCGGTGCGCCGCTGGTCTCCCTGAACGACGGCGCGGGCGCCCGCATCCAGGAGGGCGTCTCCGCCCTCGCCGGATACGGCGGCATCTTCCAGCGCAACACCAAGGCGTCCGGCGTCATCCCGCAGATCAGCGTGATGCTCGGCCCGTGCGCGGGCGGCGCGGCCTACTCGCCCGCCCTCACCGACTTCGTGTTCATGGTCCGCGACACCTCGCAGATGTTCATCACGGGACCCGACGTGGTCCGCGCGGTGACCGGCGAGGAGATCTCCCAGAACGGTCTGGGCGGCGCGGACGTGCACGCCGAGACGTCGGGCGTGTGCCACTTCGCGTACGACGACGAAGAGACCTGCCTGGCCGAGGTCCGCTACCTGATCTCGATGCTCCCCTCCAACAACCGGGAGAACCCGCCGGCGCACGAGTCCGAGGACCCGGCCGAGCGCCGCTCGGACGTCCTGCTCGACCTGGTCCCCGCGGACGGCAACCGGCCGTACGACATGGCCAAGGTCATCGAGGAGCTCGTCGACGACGGCGACTACCTGGAGATCCACGAGCGCTGGGCGCGCAACATCATCTGCGCCCTGGCCCGCCTGGACGGCAAGGTCGTCGGCATCGTCGCCAACCAGCCGCAGTCGCTCGCCGGTGTCCTGGACATCGAGGCGTCCGAGAAGGCCGCCCGCTTCGTGCAGATGTGCGACGCCTTCAACATCCCGATCGTCACCCTGCTGGACGTCCCCGGCTTCCTGCCCGGCGTCGACCAGGAGCACGGTGGGATCATCCGGCACGGCGCCAAGCTGCTGTACGCGTACTGCAACGCGACGGTGCCGCGGATCTCGCTGATCCTGCGCAAGGCCTACGGAGGTGCGTACATCGTGATGGACTCGCAGTCCATCGGTGCGGACCTGACCTACGCGTGGCCGACCAACGAGATCGCGGTGATGGGCGCCGAGGGCGCCGCCAACGTGATCTTCCGCCGGCAGATCGCCGCCGCCGAGGACCCCGAGGCCATGCGCGCACGCATGGTCAAGGAGTACAAGGCCGAGCTGATGCACCCCTACTACGCGGCGGAGCGCGGCCTCGTCGATGACGTCATCGACCCCGCCGAGACCCGCGAGGTACTCATCAAGTCCCTCGCGATGCTCCGCAACAAGCACGCCGACCTGCCCTCGCGCAAGCACGGCAACCCTCCGCAGTAACCCTGCGCCGCAGTAGCCCACAAGGAGAACGCTGCACATGACTACTCCCGACATCCGCGTCGAGAAGGGTCACGCCGACCCCGAAGAGGTCGCGGCCATCACCGCCGTCCTGCTGGCCCGCGCCGCCGCGCAGCCCGCCGCCCCGGCCCGCCGCGGCCGCGACAAGGCCGGCTGGCGCCGCCTCGAGCGCACCCCGGGCTTCCGCGCCCCGCACAGCTGGCAGGGCTGAGCCCCGTCCGGCTGCTGACTTCGGGCCCCGCTCTCCTTCGGGAGGGCGGGGCTCAGTCGTTCCTGCGGTGGGCGAACACGGCCGAGGGCGGGCCCGGTTCACCGCTTTCGTGGTGAACCGGCCCCGCCCTCGGCCGTGTACAGCGTGAGCGTCAGCGAAGACGTGCCATCAGCGCATGCTCGACCAGCGTGATCAGCGCGCTCTTGGCATCGGCGCGGTGTCGCGCGTCGGTCGTGATGATCGGCGTGTCCGGGCCGATCTGCAGCGCCTCGCGGACCTCGTCGGGCGTGTACGGCTGGTGGCCGTCGAAGCCGTTGAGGGCGATGACGAAGGGAAGTCCGGAGTTCTCGAAGTAGTCGACGGCGGGGAAGCAGTCGGCGAGCCGCCTCGTGTCGACCAGGACGACCGCGCCGATGGCGCCACGGACCAAGTCGTCCCACATGAACCAGAAGCGGTCCTGCCCCGGCGTACCGAAGAGGTACAGGATCAGGTCCTGGTCCAGGGTGATGCGACCGAAGTCCATGGCCACCGTCGTGGTGGTCTTGTCTCCGGTGTGGGTGAGGTCGTCGATGCCCGCGGACGCGGACGTCATCACGGCCTCGGTGCGCAGCGGGTTGATCTCGGAGACCGCCCCGACGAAAGTGGTCTTGCCCACGCCGAAGCCGCCCGCCACCACGATTTTCGCGCTGGTGGTGGAGCGGGCTGTTGCTCCGCCGCTAGAGCTTGCGAAGTCCACTGAGCACCCTTTCGAGCAGTGTCACGTCTGGCTGGCCGCCGGCGGACTCGTCGCCGCCGGGCTGATGGATGGCGACGAGTCCGGCCTCCGCCAGGTCGGCTACGAGGATCCGGGCGACGCCGAGGGGGATGGAGAGCAGTGCCGAGATCTCAGCCACTGACTTGATCTCGTGGCACAGGTTGCAGATCCGCTGGTGCTCGGGCAACTGGCCCTGCAGCTGGTGCGGTTGTGCGGTGGTGTGCACCAGCGCCTCGATGGCGAGCTGGTAGCGGGGCCTGGTGCGGCCGCCCGTCATGGCGTACGGGCGCACCAGGGGGTTGTTCGCCGACCCCGCGGGCGCCGGTTCGGGGGCGCGCCGCTGGGGCTGGACCGGCTGGATCCGGCCGGGCTGCTGGTCGTAGGGGCGTGGTCCCGGCTGCTGGGGCGGCTGCTGGGGCTGCGCGTACGGCTGGCGGCGGTGGCTCGGCGCGGAGGGGAAGTTGTACCGGTTCGGGCCGCCGTCGTGCTGGCCGCCCTGGCCGCGACCAGGGGACCAGTGCGCCGATGACGAACCGTCTGGGGGTGTTGCCACGTTGCTTCCTCCTCCAACTGTGCCGGGCACCATCACTGTGGAGCCGCGTCCCGAAACCTTACGGCCACGAGGCGCGAAAACGCACCGTCTGTCTGTTAGTTGAGAAGGCTCCCCTGGAGCTCCGCACGCAGGTCCGGGGTGAGGACGCTGCCCGCGCGATCGACAAGAAGTGCCATTTCGTACCCAACGAGACCGATGTCCGCATCCGGGTGGGCGAGTACGGCGAGGGAGGAGCCGTCGGAGATGGACATGATGAAGAGAAATCCTCGCTCCATCTCCACAACGGTCTGGGTCACGGAGCCGCCCTCGAAGATCCGGGAGGCCCCGGCGGTCAGCGAGGTCAGACCCGAGGCGACCGCGGCGAGCTGATCGGCCCGGTCGCGGGGGAAGCCTTCGGACATCGCCAGAAGGAGTCCGTCGGCGGAGACCACCACGGTGTGGGACACCCCGGGGGTGTTGTCCACGAAGTTGGTGATCAACCAGTTCAGGTTCTGCGCCGCCTGGCTCATCGGGCTCACACTAACGCTCCTGGTTGTAGGTGCTATCAGGGCTGAAGCCCTGGCCATTCGTGTCACTGCCTGCAGTGCGTCCCCGCTGGACGCCGCGGCGCAGGTTGCTCAGCCTGCCCCGTACGTCCTCGGGGTCGCGGGAGACCTGGGGGCCGCCCTGTGGGGTCTGTTCCGCGGTGCCCTCGACCAGATTGGCCTTGGGCACCCGCCGCGGGAGCCCGGACGAGGTGACCCCGCCCGCCTTCGGCTCCTTGAGGCGCTCGGCTCGCTGCCAGCGCTCGTCGTTCGACGAACGCCATTCATCATCGCTGCCGCTGTCGCTGCTGACGGTGGCGTTCCTGCTCTCGTCGACGGCGCCGACAGGGGCGCTTCCGTTGCCGCCGGGAGCGGTGGAGCCACGGCGCGGGAGGCCCGCGTCGGTCATCTCGTGGACGGTGGACGGGACCGGCCCCGGCCGGTCGAAGCCTACGCGTTCCGCATCGTCCGCGGGAGCGGCCGGAGCAGATTCCGGATCCGGAGCGTACTCGGCCTGATAGTTGTCCTGGTATCCGTCCCGGGTGGGCCAGTCGTCCTGCTGGGCCCGCTCCGGATAGCTGACCTGCTGGTCCTGGTAGCCGTCCGGCGCCGGGTAGTACTGCTCGTTCCCGTACGCCTGCTGGCCCTGGTCGTAGCCGATCTGCTGGTCGTACGCGGTCTGCTGCTGGTCGTAGCCGCCCTGCCCGTCGTACGCGGGAGCCTGCGCACCGCCCTGGTCGTACCCACCCTGCTCGTACGCGCCCTGCTCGTACGCGCCCTGCTGCTGGAACTGCTGCGCCTGGCCCTGCGGTTCGACCTCGTCGCGGAAGAGCGGACGGTGACCGGCCTGCGCCTCCAGGGCCGCGCGGCGCTCCTCGCGCATCAACGAGCGGCCGACCGGGTCGAGTTCGGGACCCGTCTCGGCGCCGTCGCCGTGGTAGCGGCTGTCGTCGAAGCCGAGCTCCGCGGCCGTGCGCAGCGGCTCGGCCTCCAGGGCCTGCTGCTCGGGGATGATCGAGGAGACGGTGAACTCGGGGTCCTGCGGGTGGTGTTCGCCACCGCCACCGTGGGTGATCCCGTCCGGCAGCATGACCAGCGAGGTCGTGCCCGCCTGCTCGCCCGAGGGGCGCAGCTGGACGCGGATGCCGTGCCGGTCGGAGAGCCGGCCGACCACGAACAGGCCCATGCGCTGCGAGATCGCGGCGTCCACGGTCGGCGGGTTGGCCAGCTTGTGGTTGATGTCCGCGAAGTCCTCGGCGGTCAGGCCGATGCCCTTGTCGTGGATCTCGACCATGACGCGGCCGTCGGGAAGACGGGTCGCGGTGACGCGGACCTTGGTCTGCGGCGAGGAGAACGTGGTGGCGTTCTCCAGGAGCTCGGCGAGCAGGTGCACGAGGTCGGTCACGGCAAGGCCGTGGATCTCGGCCTCCGGCACGCCCGCCAGCTCGATGCGCTCGTACTGCTCCACCTCGGAGGAGGCGGCGCGCAGCACGTCGACCAGCGGCACCGGCTGGTCCCAGCGGCGGCCCGGCTCCTCGCCGGAGAGGACGAGGAGGTTCTCGCCGTTGCGGCGCATACGGGTCGCCAGGTGGTCCAGGCGGAAGAGGTTCTCCAGCTGGTCCGGGTCGGCCTCGTTGTTCTCCAGGTCGGTGATGAGGGTCAACTGGCCCTCGATCAGCGACTGGTTGCGGCGCGACAGGTTGGTGAAGATCGCGTTGATGTTGCCGCGCAGCAGGGCCTGCTCGGCGGCGAGCCGCACGGCCTCGCGGTGCACCTGGTCGAAGGCGCGGGCGACCTCGCCGATCTCGTCCGTGGACGTGATCGGGATGGGCTCCACCCGGGTGTCGACGCGGCCCGGGTCCGTCCTGGAGAGCTGGTCGACCAGCATCGGCAGGCGCTGCTCGGCGATGCCGAAGGCGGCGGTGCGCAGGCGGCGCATCGAGCGGGACATCTGGCGGGCCATGAGCCCGGCCAGGATGAACGCGGCGAGCAGCGCGAGCACCACGATGGCGCCGGTGATGTACGCGTTGCGCTGGGCGGTGGCGGCGATGTCCGACGCCTCGTCCACGGCCTTGTCGGCGAGGTCCGACTCGATGGTGCGGTACGCGTCGAACTTGGCGGTGGTGGTGGCCCACCACGTCTCACGGGTGATGCCGTCGCCGGCCAGCTCGACCCGCGCGCTGGGCTGCGTGCTCGGCAGGTTGACGAGGGCCGCGACCATCTTCTCCTGCGAGGGCGGCGGGACGAACGTCCTGCCCTGGCCCTTCGCGGCGGCCGCGGCCTCCTTGGCCTGCTTCTCGCCGGCGGCCGTCAGCTCCTTCTTGGCGTCCTCCAGCTTGGCGACGTCCTCGGGGGTGCCGCCGCCGGTGTACTCCTCGATGGCGATGCGCTCGAGGTAGGCGTACGAGGAGAGCGAGGTGCGCTGCAGCGTCAGCGAGCCGGTGCCGGGGCCCGGCTTGACCAGCAGGTGCGTGCCGATGGAGCGCTCCAGGGAGAGCGCCGCCTTGGAGAGCGAGATCGCGTAGACGGTACGGCCGTAGCTGGTGATGTTGCCGGTGCCCAGACCGAGTTCGTTGGCGAACTCCATCAGGGGGTGCTGGATGGCGACGTAACCCTCTTCGGTCTTCACACCGGGGAGCTTGGTGGTGTACGCGGCCTGCCGCAGCGCGGCGAGCTTCGGCTCGACCTTGTGGAAGCCTTCGAGGCGGCGGTTGAGGCCTTCCTTGTCCGGCATCTTCTCGGCCGCCGCCTTGAAGTCGGCGGCCGCCCGGTCGGTGGCCTTGCGGGCCTTGAGCACGGCGGCGTTGTCCCGGTCGCCCTTGAGCAGCGGGGCGGCGGAGATGTCGCGCTCCTCGATGAGGCGGTTGCCGTAGTCGAGGGACGCCCGCACCAGGCGGGCGGTGTTCTCGGCGTCCTGGGCCTCGTGCCAGGTGTCGATGGAGCCCTTCACCTGGAAGCCGCCCATGACCAGGCCGACGAGCACGGGTATGAGCAGGATCGCGTTCAGCCGGGTCGGCACACGCCAGTTGCGGGGCGACATCCGTCCGCCGGAGGGAGCCACGGGCTCGGTGCCGGATGCGGCCGGGTCAACGGGGGACGCCGCCGCGCGCGGCGGCGGGGTGAAGTTGCCCCGCGCGTCCCCGGTGGGGGGTGCCGCGGGGCTCGGCTTGCTTCGCCTCACTCGACCAACAACCTCTCGGCGGCGGCACTCACGTCGTGCCGCTGTCGTCTCCAAGGCCCGTGCTACTGGGCAGTTCAGCGCATTCCAGCACGTCAGGGGCCGCTCTTCCAAACAGTCGGAAGCGGAAGTTCCAAGTGGTGTAAGCCTCAGATAAATCGGTCATAAAGAGCGAGCCCCGCCAAAAGGCGGGGCTCTTGTGAGCACAGCGACACCAGGTGACCGCGATGTGTGGCGGTCACCTGGCAATTCTCTGTCGAAACGTTATGAACACGGCGGGCGGTCGTGTCCAAGGACACAGATCGCTCCGTGAGATCTACGGCAACTGCCGTATGGCCCTGCCTACTTGAGACGTGCCATAAGTGCGTGCTCGACCAGCGTGATCAAGCCACTCTTTGCGTCTGCACGGTGTCGCGCGTCGGTCGTGATGATCGGCGTACCCGGGCCGATCTGCAGCGCCTCGCGCACCTCGTCCGGAGTGTACGGCTGGTGACCGTCGAAGCCGTTGAGGGCGATGACGAACGGCAGACCGCTGTTCTCGAAGTAGTCCACGGCCGGAAAACAGTCGGCGAGCCTGCGGGTGTCCACGAGCACGACCGCGCCGATGGCACCGCGCACGAGGTCGTCCCACATGAACCAGAAGCGGTCCTGACCCGGCGTACCGAAGAGGTACAGGATCAGGTCCTGGTCGAGCGTGATGCGGCCGAAATCCATCGCGACGGTGGTCGTCGTCTTGTCCCCGGTGTGGGTCAGGTCGTCGATGCCCGCGGACGCGGACGTCATGACGGCCTCGGTGCGCAGCGGGTTGATCTCGGAGACCGCCCCGACGAACGTGGTCTTGCCCACGCCGAAGCCGCCCGCCACCACGATTTTCGCGCTGGTGGTGGAGCGGGTCGTCGCTCCGCCGCTAGAGCTTGCGAAGTCCACTGAGCACCCTTTCGAGCAGTGTCACGTCAGGCTGGCCGCCGGCGTTCTCGTCCCCGCCGGGCTGGTGAATGGCGACGAGCCCGGCCTCCGCCAGGTCCGCCACGAGGATCCGGGCCACACCGAGCGGCATCGACAGGAGCGCCGAGACCTCGGCCACCGACTTCACCTCGCGGCAGAGGTGGCAGATCCGCTGGTGCTCGGGGAGCAGCCCCATCAGCTGGGCCGGGTCGGCCGTGGTGCTCACCAGCGCCTCGATGGCGAGCTGGTAGCGGGGCCGGGTCCGGCCGCCGGTCATCGCGTAGGGACGCACCAGCGGCTGGTCGCCCTCCATTCCGTACGACGCGTCCGAGCCGTACGGGTTGTGAGAGGCGGTGGGCGGGGTCATGGATCCTCCGGGCGGGACAGCAGGTCATCTGCGTGTGCCGTCTGACAGAGCCGGTGGGGGCAGTGTGGCGGCCGGACGGTTGGTCAGTACGTTCGGTCGGTGGGGCGGCCGAAGGGGCGGAAGCTTCGAAGCCTGCGGCTAGTGGAGCAGGCTGCCCTGCAGCTCGGCGCGGAGGTCCGGGGTGAGGACGGCGCCCGCTCGGTCGACGAGCAGCGCCATCTCGTACCCGACGAGGCCGATGTCGCACTCGGGGTGCGCGAGCACGGCCAGGGACGAGCCGTCCGAGACGGACATGATGAAGAGGAACCCCCGCTCCATCTCCACCACGGTCTGCGTGACGGTGCCGCCCTCGAAGATCCGGGAGGCGCCCGCGGTCAGCGAGGTCAGGCCCGATGCGACCGCGGCGAGCTGGTCGGCGCGGTCCCGCGGAAAGCCTTCGGACATCGCCAGAAGGAGGCCGTCGGCGGAGACCACGACCGTGTGGGACACCCCAGGGGTGTTGTCCACGAAGTTGGTGATCAACCAGTTCAGATTCTGTGCCGCCTGGCTCATCGGACTCAACTAACGCTCCTGCTGGTGAGTGGGGCGAGGGAAACTGCCGGTCTGGCCGGTACCGGCCTGGCGCCCCTGCTGGATGCCCCGACGGAGATTCGTCAGCCGGCCGCGCACGTCATCGGGCGCACGCGAGACCTGCGGACCTGTGCTTTCCTGCTGCTGCTGGGCCGTGCCCGCGACCAGGTTGGCCCGCGGGACGCGGCGCGGCAGACCGGATGTGGTGACGCCGCCCGCGGAGGGCTGCCGGACGCGCTCGGCCTGGCGGCCCAGCTCGTCGTTGGGCGAGCTGCGCCAGGTGGCGGGCGTGCCGCTGCCGTTGGTTCCGTTGGTGCTGGTGCCGGGGGCCCCGGTGTTTCCAGCGTTTCCAGCGTTTCCGGTGTTTCCGGTGTTCGCCGTGTTGTCGGTGGTCCCGGTGTTCCCGCCGAATCCGTTGAACCCGCCGTTGCCACCGGTGGTGGGCGCGGCAGGGGCCTGGCGCTGGGGGCGCGAGGGGAGCGGACGCTGCGGGGCCTCCGGTGCCTGGCGACGCGGCGGCTCGGGAGCCTGGCGCTGCGGGGGCTCGGGCGCCTGGTGGCGTACGGGCTCGGGGGCCTGGCCACCGTCCTGCGGGGCCTGCTGACCCTGGCCCTGGTCCTGCTGCGCGGCCTGCTGGTTCTGCTGCTGGAACCAGTTGGTCTCCAGCGTGTCGTACAGCGGCGTACGACCGTCACCCGGACCGGCGGCGGGCGTCTGCACGGGGCCCAGACCCAGCGGGTCGTCCTGGCCCAGCGGGTCCTGGTGCTGCGGCTGGGCCTGGCCCGGCTGCTGCGCGGACGTCTGCGGCTGCTGGGGGATGCCCTGGTTCGGGTCGCCCTGGCCGCGGCGCGGGGCCGGCGGACGCGGCACGGTGTAGTCGGGCATCTCCCGGCCGCCGCGCGGCGCGAGGCCGTCGCCCTGGTCCTGCGGCAGGCCCTGCGCCGGTGCCTGCGGGGCGTCCTGCTGCCCGCCGAACACATCCGAGCGGACGAACTGTCCGGTGCCCTGCGAAGCGTCGTCCTGCGGCGCGGGCGTACCCGGCGGCGGGCCGTCGAAGTCGGGGCGCGCGAACTGCGCGGTGGAGCCGGGACCCTGCAGATCGTCGGCGGCGGGCTGCGCGAACTGCCCGGTGGACTCGTGCTCCTCGTGACCGCGCGGGGCGTCGAAGGGCTCGCGCGAGACCTGCGGCTGCGCGTTCTCGTCGCTCCAACTGGGCACGCGGGGCTGCGGGTTGCCGCCGGGCAGCTCGGCGCGCGGCCCCCCGCGGGGCGGCAGCTGCGGCCGACGGCCCTGGTCGCCGGGCTCGTTGATGGCGTTCGTGCGCTGCTGCGGCACCGGCGGCTGCGGAGCGCCCGCGTCACCGCGGCCACCCTGCTGCCCGAAGGCACCGGCGCCCGCACCGGAGCGGTCGCCCTGCTGCGGCTGACCCGGCAGCGCGGGCTGCTGGCCCTGGCCCTGCGGAGCCGACGGCGGACGCTGTCCCGTGTCCCTCGCGGGCAGCGCGGCCCGCGGACCCGAACCGGCGACCTGACCACGCGGCGCACCGGCACCGAGCCGGCCCACACCGCCCGGCGCACCGGCACCGGGGCCGCCGCCGAGCGCGGGACCGCCGCGGCCGGGTCCTGCACCGAGACCGGGAGCGTTGTTGCCCGCGCCGACACCGCGTCGCGCGGCCGCGGCACCCGCGGCGGCCTGGGCCGCCGCGGGACCACCGGTCGGCGCGGGCGCGCCGGGCTTGCCGGGAGCCTTCTTGCCGCCCTGGGCGACGTCCACGGGCAGCATGACGAGCGCGGTCGTACCACCGGAGTCGGACGGCCGGAGCTGGATGCGGATGCCGTGGCGCTGCGAGAGGCGGCCGACCACGAACAGACCCATGCGGCGGGAGACCGAGACGTCCACGGTGGGCGGCGACGCGAGCCGCTCGTTGATCGCGGCGAGGTCCTCGGGGGAGAGGCCGATGCCGGTGTCGTGGATCTCGATCAGTACGCGGCCGTCGGGCAGCGCGTGACCGGTGACCTTGACCTTGGTCTGCGGCGACGAGAACGAGGTGGCGTTCTCGAGCAGCTCGGCGAGCAGGTGCACGAGGTCGTTGACGACGCGTCCCGCGACCTCGGTCGAGGGCACGGCGGACAGTTCGATGCGCTCGTACTGCTCCACCTCGGACGCGGCGGCACGGAGCACGTCGACGAGCGGCACGGGCCGGGTCCAGCGGCGGCCGGGCTCTTCACCGGCGAGCACGAGGAGGTTCTCGCCGTTACGGCGCATACGGGTCGCGAGGTGGTCGAGCTTGAACAGCGAGGACAGCTGGTCCGGGTCGGCCTCGCGGGACTCCAGCTCGGAGATGAGCGAGAGCTGGCGCTGGATGAGGCCCTGGGAGCGGCGCGAGAGGTTGGTGAACATCGCGTTGACGTTGCCCCGCAGGAGGGCCTGCTCGGCGGCGAGGCGGACGGCCTCGCGGTGCACGTCGTCGAAGGCCGCGGCCACCTGGCCGATCTCGTCCCGGGAGTGCACACCGACCGACTCGACGGAGGTGTCGACGTCCTGCGGGTCCGACTCCGAGAGCTGCTTGACCAGCTCGGGCAGGCGGTCCTGGGCGACCTTGGTCGCGGTGTCCTGGAGGCGGCGCAGCGAGCGGATCATGGACCGGGCCACGACGAACGCGCCGACGAGCGAGACGCCGAGCACGAGCAGGATCAGCGCACCGTTGAGGATGGCCGACTGCTCCGACTCGTTGCGCAGCTCGCGGGCCTTCTGCTCCATCTCGCCGAGCAGCGTCAGCTCGATCTTGGACATCGCGTCGATCTTGGTGGTGTCCGCGTCGACCCAGTCCTTGTAGGACCGCTTGTCCTGGAGCTTGATGCCGCCTTCCTGCTCGAGTACGCGCTTGGAGTACTCGTTGGCGGCCTTGATCGAGGAGTTGCCGCCGTCGATCGGCCTGGTCAGCTCGTCGGCGTTGCCGGCGTAGATCTTGCTGAACGTCTGGAGCTCCGCGCGCTCCTTCTCGTTGGCGCTGAGACCGAAGGTGCGGTCGGTCTCGGAGATCTTGCCGTAGTCGTCGTCGTTCGCGGGCAGCGCCGCGGCGATGATCGCGCGCTGGACGGACGCGTACTCCTTGGCCGAGGAGAAGGCGGCCAGCGAACGCGTGCGCTGGATCATGTCGGGGTTGCTCGTCGCCTGCGCCATGTCCTGCGAGAGCTTGAGCAGTTGCTCGACCAGCTGGCTGTACGCCTCGACGGTCTGCGAGGTCGACTGGTTGTCCTTGTAGGCGTCCTTGCGGACCTTGTTGATCCCCTGGAGCTGCTGGGTGATCTGGACCGCGCTGTGCCGGACGCCGAGGAGGCCCTTCTCGCCGTCGGTGTCGTTGAGGTCCTGGGTGCCCTGGAGGAAGTTCCGGTACACGCGGTCGGTCTTGTCGCGCGCGCCCTTGACCGTGTAGTCGGTGGCCTTCGCACCGTGCGCGAGGGGGCCCGCCGACTTGTCGCGCTCCTCCTGGAGCGCCGCGGCCAGCTCGGTGGCCTGCTTGGTCATCTCGGTCAGCAGCTTCATGTTGTCGAGCTGCTGGATCTCGTCCATGGACGAGTTGATGCGGAGCGCGCCGAGCGAGGTCGCGGTGATCACGGGGAGCGCGAGCAGCGAGACGAGGCGGGTGGAGATGCGCCAGTTGCGCAGGGCTATTCGCGAGCCGGGGCCGCTGGGCGTCTTGGCCCCCGCACCCTTGCCCTTGGCCGGGGCGGCCGTCGGACCGGTGCCCGCACCCAGGCGCGCGGCGCCGGGGCCGCTGTCACCGGGCGCACCCGGGCCGGGGTTCTGAGCGTGCTGGGGCGAGGAGCCGCGGTCGGTCCCGCGCTCCGGCTCCGCCGCAGCATCCCCTCGGCCGCGGTCGGCCTGGGAAGACCCCTTGCCATCCCTCTTGAAACGTCCCTGCACTAGCGTCGCAACCTCTGGACCAGGCGTCCCTCCGCGTAACGGCGGGACGGTGTCGGCGTCGTGGGGCGCGCGGCGCCCCATGGGTGGTCGTGAGTGACCGGCGCTGCTCCCCCTTCCCGCCGCCACTCGGCGCTGCGTTGCGCCCCTGCGCGCCGGTTCGATCCCGCGGCGGTCCCGGGAATTCCAGCACAGTGCCGGATCTCCAACAAGGCCCGTGTGTCGCGTCGCGACCTACGTGACGCGTTGTGAGTGCGGTGTCACGAGACGTAGAAAGTGATCTAGGAGAAATCGGACTCATTCCCCCAAAGTCGCTACCGGGAGGGGGTGTCCCAGTCTTCATGATCAGGAGCGGAATGGTGCCTTCAGTGGCGCAATGTCCGTTTCCAAGTGGCCAGCTGGCGAGGCGAATTGACCGTTTTGCCCGCTCCTCCGTGAGCAAACTCACATGAAGATCATGGCCTCTTCCGGACTTTGGCCGGGAATTGGATGTTTAGCCTGACGCTTTACAGGGATGGCGAATCCGACAAGCCGCGTCCGCCGTGTGACGCCCCAACCGACAGGGTCCGAACAACAGATGAAGACTGTGAAGTCGACGATGTTCCGCAACATAGCCAACCCGCGCCGCACCACTCTCGCGCACCTCACGGACGCCGACGAGATGCAGGCCGCCCCCGAGCTCCCGGAGCACGCGGTCGAACTCCCGACGCAGACCGCCAACCCCAAGCGCACGATCCTCATGGTCGCGCCGGAGCAGGCCAGCCCGTCCGGCGTCTGAGGACGAGCCGCACAGCGGCGATGAGCGCCAGGTCACCCGGGGGCAGGTCGCACGCAGGCCGCAGGCCCCCGCGTTAGCCTGGAGTGTCCGACTCCACCCATCCCAGCAAGGGGCTAACGCTCACGTGCGCATCGCCAGGTTCTCCATCGACGGCAATGTCGCTTTCGGCGCGGTCGAGGGCGACAAGCCCGACGAACTCGTCGTCGACATCATCAAGGGCAGTCCGTACGTCGCCGACTTCGAGCTCAGCGGTGTCAAGGTCCCGCTGAGCAAGGTCCGGCTGCTGCCTCCGGTCATCGGTCACAAGATCGTGGCCTTCGGCCGCAACTACGCGGAGCACGCCAAGGAGCTCGGCAGCGAGGTGCCCGACGCCCCGTTCGCCTTCTTCAAGCCCGCGACGTCGATGATCGGCTCCGGCGACGCCATCACGTACCCCTCGTTCTCCGAAGAGGTGCACCACGAGGCCGAGCTGGCCGTGGTCATCGGCCGCATGTGCCGCGAGGTCCCGCGCGAGCGGGTCAAGGACGTGATCTTCGGCTACACCTGCGCCAACGACGTCACCGCGCGCGACGTCCAGCGCCGCGAGAAGCAGTGGGCCCGCGCCAAGGGCTTCGACAGCGCCTGCCCGCTCGGCCCCTGGGTGGAGACGGACATCGACCTGGCCGCGGCCAACGACCTCACCATCCAGTGCACGGTCAACGGCCAGCAGCGCCAGCTCGGCCGCACCAGCGAGATGATCCACCCCATCGAGGATCTGATCGTGAACATCACCGAGGCCATGACGCTGCTCCCGGGCGACGTCATCCTCACGGGCACCCCGGCAGGGGTCGGCCCCCTCAACGTCGGCGACGAGGTCGCCGTCACCATCGAAGGCATCGGCACTCTCACCAACAAGGTGATCAAGCGTGGCTAACGCGAACGTCCGCGTACGTTTCTGTCCCTCGCCGACCGGCAACCCCCACGTGGGCCTGGTCCGCACCGCTCTCTTCAACTGGGCCTACGCCCGGCACAACGAGGGCACCCTGGTCTTCCGCATCGAGGACACCGACGCGGCTCGCGACTCCGAGGAGTCGTACGAGCAGCTGCTCGACTCGATGCGCTGGCTGGGCTTCGACTGGGACGAGGGCCCCGAGGTCGGCGGCCCGCACGCGCCGTACCGCCAGTCGCAGCGCATGGACATCTACAAGGACGTGGCCGAAAAGCTCCTCGCCGCAGGCCACGCCTACCCCTGCTACTGCACCACCGAGGAGCTGGACGTCCGCCGCGAGGCCGCCCGCGCCGCCGGCAAGCCGTCCGGCTACGACGGCCACTGCCGCGACCTCACCGACGAGCAGAAGCAGGCGTACGAGGCCGAGGGCCGCAGCCACATCGTCCGCTTCCGGATGCCGGACGAGGCCACCACCTTCACCGACCTGGTCCGCGGCGAGATCACCGTCCAGGCCGAGAACGTCACCGACTACGGCATCGTGCGCGCCAACGGCGCCCCGCTGTACACGCTGGTGAACCCGGTCGACGACGCCCTGATGGAGATCACCCACGTCCTGCGCGGCGAGGACCTGCTCTCCTCCACCCCGCGCCAGATCGCCCTCTACAAGGCGCTGATCGGGCTCGGCATCGCGAAGACGATCCCCGAGTTCGGCCACCTCCCGTACGTCATGGGCGAGGGCAACAAGAAGCTGAGCAAGCGCGACCCCCAGGCGTCGCTCAACCTCTACAGGGAGCGCGGTTTCCTCCCGGAGGGCCTGCTCAACTACCTCTCCCTCCTCGGCTGGTCGTTCTCCGCGGACCAGGACGTCTTCTCGATCCCCGACATGGTCGCCAAGTTCGACCTCGCGGACGTGAACGCCAACCCGGCCCGCTTCGACCTGAAGAAGGCCGAGGCGATCAACGCCGACCACATCCGCATGCTGGACGTGAAGACCTTCGCCGAGGCCTGCGAGCCCTGGCTGAAGGCCCCGCACGCCAACTGGGCCCCCGACGACTTCGACGAGGCCGCCTGGCAGGCCATCGCGCCGCACGCGCAGACCCGCCTCAAGGTCCTCTCCGAGATCACGGACAACGTCGACTTCCTGTTCCTGCCGGAGCCGGTCTTCGACGAGCCGAGCTGGACCAAGGCCATGAAGGAGGGCTCCGACGCACTCCTGCGCACGGCCCGCGCCCAGCTGGAGGCGGCCGACTGGACGTCCCCCGAGTCCCTCAAGGAGGCCGTCCTGGCCGCCGGTGAGGAGCACGGCCTCAAGCTCGGCAAGGCCCAGGCCCCGGTCCGCGTCGCCGTCACCGGACGCACGGTCGGCCTGCCCCTCTTCGAGTCCCTCGAGATCCTGGGCAAGGACAAGACCCTGACCCGCATCGACGCGGCCCTGGCGAAGCTCACCGCCTGATCCGCCCCGCACGAAACGAAGGGCCCGGAAGCCGAGACGGCTGCCGGGCCCTTCGCATACCGTCGGCGGTATGGCGATCAAAGCGGTGGTCTGGGACATAGATACTGCATTCTTCGGGGGATAACCCCCGAACCCCCAGCCGGGATCGGCAGCTGCGGCTACCGTCGGCCGTATGGCGATCAAAGCGGTGGTCTGGGACATAGATGACACGATCTTCGACTACGCGCGTGCCGATGCCGCGGGACTGCGCGCGCACCTCTCCGCCGAGGGCCTCCTGGAGCGGTACGCGTCCGTGGAGCACGCCCTGGCCCACTGGCGGGAGACCACCGAGCGCCACTGGGCCCGCTTCGGCGCGGGGGAGACGGACTTCCAGGAGCAGCGCCGCGACCGCGTGCGCGACTTCCTCGGCATCCCCGCGCTGACCGACCCCGACGCCGACGCCTGGTTCGCCCGTTACATCGGTCACTACGAATCGGCCTGGTCCCTCTTCCCCGACACCGTCCCGGCCCTGGACGCCCTCGCCGCCGACTACCGCCACGCGGTCCTCTCCAACTCCGCCCTGGTCGTCCAGGACCGCAAGCTGCGCGTCCTCGGCGTACGCGACCGCTTCGAGGCCGTCCTGTGCGCCGCCGACCTCGGCGTCTCCAAGCCCGCGGCCGAGGCGTTCCTCGCCGTCTGTACGACGTTGGGGCTCGACCCCTCGGTCGTCGCGTACGTCGGCGACCAGCCGGAGATCGACGCCAGGGGAGCCAGGGACGCGGGCCTCGTCGGGATCTGGCTGGACCGCAACGGCTCGGCGCAGGAAGGCCCGTCGGGGGTGCACCGCATCACGCGCCTCTCCGAGCTCCCCGCGCTGCTGCGGGCGGATACCCGTTTTGGAGCGCCGTCCACCTTCGGGTAATGTTCTTCCTGCGCCGCCCGAGAGGGCCGAAAGGTCCGGCCGGGAAGCGCACATCAAACAAAACCCCCGCAAGGGGTTGCGCTTTGATGGCCTATGGTGTAATTGGCAGCACGACGGTTTCTGGTTCCGTTAGTCTAGGTTCGAGTCCTGGTAGGCCAGCTCGCAGAGCTCATCTGCAACCGCGGATCCTGATCCGCAAAGCCCCCGTTGTGTAGCGGCCTAGCACGCTGCCCTCTCAAGGCAGTAGCGCCGGTTCGAATCCGGTCGGGGGTACAGATCCTTCCCGCGGGAACAGATCGGGTCGCACCCACTGTTTCTGATGCAGGATCGCTAGGGCCCCCGTTGTGTAGCGGCGTA
>NZ_JBHYJI010000043.1:32684-80644 GCF_042740435.1 Streptomyces sp. NPDC059002
GCCTAGCACGCCGCCCTCTCAAGGCGGTAGCGCCGGTTCGAATCCGGTCGGGGGTACTGTAGGTCCTAGACTTGGTCTAGACCACATTGGGCTATGGTGTAATTGGCAGCACGACGGTTTCTGGTTCCGTTAGTTTAGGTTCGAGTCCTGGTAGCCCAGCTGGATCGTGTGGCAACACAAGATCCTCGCCCCCGTTGTGTAGCGGCCTAGCACGCCGCCCTCTCAAGGCGGTAGCGCCGGTTCGAATCCGGTCGGGGGTACAGAAGCGACAAGGGGCCTTCCCATCAGGGAGGGCCCCTTCGCCGTGTCCGGGGGTGGATCTCCTCATCTCCTGATCACGCCCCGGCTGATCACCCCTCGGTCGCCTCCGCCTCCGCCTCCGCCTCCGCCTCCGCCTCCGCCGCCTCGGCCGAACCGCCCGCTCTGTAGCGGCGATTGGACTCCTCGGCCTGTGCGATGCGCCGCAGGCTCAACAGCACCGGCTCGTACAGCACCGTGAGCGCGACGGCCGCCTCCACCTGCCGGTCCGGCGACTCGTACCGCTCGATCAAGTCCAGATCGGCGACGGCCAGTTGATGCCCCGAGCGGGCATAGGGCGCCAAGTCGCCGACGGCGCACGGATATCCGAGCCGGGACAGCGTGGCCACCGCGGTCACCAGCATCCGATAGGCCGGTGACGCGTCCGCGTACTCCTGCGCGTGTGCCCAGCCAAGACCTTCGAGCAGTGCGTCGACCGTGTCGCGCGCCTCCTGCGCGGCCCGGTCGCCCTCGGTGGACTCCGGGCCGTGCGGCAGGGCCCACACGGCCGTGCCCAGGCGGGAGTTGTGGTCCAGCGACTCGTCCTCCAGAGCGGCGAGCACCTCGCGCGCCGAGGCGATCGGCACCCGGCCCACCTGTATCAGCGCCCGCACCAGGCGCAGCCGCTGCAGATGCGAGTCGTCGTACTCGGCCTGTGTCGCCGTCACACGGCGGCCCGGCGGCAGTAGCCCCTCGCGCAAGTAGTACTTGATCGTGGCCGTGGGGACCCCGCTGTGCCGACTCAGCTCCGCCAGTCTCATCGACTCGTGCCTCCCTCTTGCGCCGCCGTTTGGAGAGTGGCACTATCCAATCATGGATAGCGGAACTATCCAATGCTCGGCCAGGGCTCTACGAAGGGGGAACCGTCATGAGCAGCAAGCCGATCGAAGGGCGCATGACCGCCGACGCGCGGGACGGAGTGGTCGTCTTCCACATCGGGATGCGCATCAACAACTTCCGTGCCGTACGCAGCTGGTGGCCCGTCTTCGTCGCGATGCCGCGCATGCTCAAGGAGCTGTCGAAGGACCGGGGGAGCGGGATGCTCGGATACCGGCTGCTGTTCGGCGGCACGCGCCTGGTGTACGTCGTCCAGTACTGGGAGTCGCAGGAGAAGCTGCTGGCCTACTCCGCGGCGCAGGACAAGGAACACCGGCCCGCGTGGGCGGCCTTCAACCGGCGCATCCGGGAAGGCAAGGGGAAGGTCGGCTTCTGGCACGAGACGTTCGTCGTGCCGGCCGGGGCCCATGAGGCCGTGTACGTCAACATGCCGGAGTTCGGCCTGGGCAAGGCCACGGGCGTGATTCCGGTGGGCCGTCGCGGGGAGCGTGCGGCCGATCGCCTCAGGGCGGTCTGAGGGTTCCGCGGGGCCAGGGGGCTACGGGGGTTCTGTGGGGGAGCGTGGCCGGGAGGGGCGCCGCGGCGTTGAGGCGCCTCCTCCTGGTCGCTCCATGTGTCAGCCCGAGCGGCGCAGGGCCTCGGAGAGGCGTCCGGCCGCGTCGATGACCGCCTGCGCGTGCATACGGCCCGGGTGGCGGGTCAGGCGCTCGATCGGTCCGGAGACCGAGACGGCGGCGACCACGCGGTTCGAGGGGCCGCGCACCGGCGCGGAGACGGACGCGACGCCCGGCTCCCGCTCGCCGATCGACTGGGCCCAGCCCCTGCGTCGTACGCCCGAGAGGGCCGTGGCCGTGAAACGGGCGCCCTGGAGGCCGCGGTGCAGGCGCTCGGGCTCCTCCCAGGCCATCAGGATCTGGGCCGACGAGCCCGCCTTCATCGTGAGCGTGGAGCCGACGGGGACGGTGTCCCGCAGGCCCGAGAGGCGCTCGGCCGCGGCGACGCAGATGCGCATGTCGCCCTGGCGGCGATAGAGCTGCGCGCTCTCGCCGGTCACGTCCCGCAGGTGCGTGAGGACCGGCCCCGCCGTCGCCAGCAGGCGGTCCTCGCCCGCCGCGGCGGCCAGTTCGGCCAGGCGCGGGCCGAGGATGAAACGGCCCTGCATGTCCCGCGCCACCATCCGGTGGTGTTCCAGTGCCACGGCCAGTCGGTGGGCCGTGGGTCGTGCGAGCCCGGTGGCCGCGACCAGTCCTGCGAGGGTGGCCGGACCGGACTCCAGGGCGCTCAAGACAAGAGCCGCCTTGTCGAGAACGCCGACGCCGCTAGAGTTGTCCATGCGTCGATACTCGCGTCTCACTCTGTGAAACGCAAGTTCAAATTTCCGTGGAACGCGCCACTCTGTACGAGCGATCCGCGGACCAACGGATTTCGCGGTCGACGCGCGGTACGAGGGGTACGCGCGTCGGCGAACAGATTCTCTAGTTGGGCCGGCGAAGCGGCCGGTCGGAGGGAAAGCGATGGGTAGGACACTCGCGGAGAAGGTCTGGGACGACCACGTCGTCCGGCGCGCCGAGGGCGAGCCCGACCTCCTCTACATCGATCTGCACCTGCTGCACGAGGTGACCAGCCCCCAGGCCTTCGACGGCCTCCGCCAGGCCGGCCGTCAGGTGCGGCGGCTCGACCTCACCATCGCGACCGAGGATCACAACACCCCGACCCTCGACATCGACAAGCCCATCGCCGACCCGGTCTCGCGCGCCCAGCTGGAGACGCTGCGCAAGAACTGCGCCGAGTTCGGGGTGCGCCTGCACCCGCTGGGCGACGTCGAGCAGGGCGTCGTCCACGTGGTGGGACCGCAGCTGGGACTGACCCAGCCCGGCACGACCGTGGTCTGCGGCGACTCGCACACCTCGACCCACGGAGCCTTCGGCGCCCTGGCGTTCGGCATCGGCACCTCCCAGGTCGAGCACGTGCTCGCCACCCAGACGCTGCCGATGGCCCGCCCGAAGACCATGGCCATCACGGTCGACGGCGAGCTGCCCGACGGCGTCACGGCCAAGGACCTGATCCTCGCCATCATCGCGAAGATCGGCACCGGCGGCGGCCAGGGCTACGTCCTGGAGTACCGCGGCCCGGCCATCGAGAAGCTCTCGATGGAGGCCCGCATGACCATCTGCAACATGTCGATCGAGGCGGGCGCCCGCGCGGGCATGATCGCCCCCGACGCGACCACCTTCGACTACATCAAGGGCCGCGCCCACGCCCCGCAGGGCGAGGACTGGGACGCCGCCGTGGCGTACTGGAAGACCCTGAAGACGGACGACGACGCGGTCTTCGACGCCGAGGTCTACATCGACGCCACCGCCCTCGCGCCGTTCGTCACCTGGGGCACCAACCCCGGCCAGGGAGCGCCCCTTTCGGCGAGCGTCCCCGACCCGGCTTCGTACGAAGACGCTTCGGAGCGCAACGCCGCCGAAAAGGCCCTGGAATACATGGGGTTGACCGCCGGGCAGCCGCTGCGCGACATCAAGGTCGACACCGTCTTCGTAGGTTCGTGCACCAACGGCCGCATCGAGGACCTGCGCGCGGCCGCCTCCGTCGTCGAGGGCCGCAAAGTCGCCGACGGCGTACGGATGCTGGTCGTCCCCGGCTCGGTCCGGGTCGCCCTGCAGGCCGTCGAGGAGGGCCTGGACAAGGTGTTCACCGCCGCGGGAGCCGAATGGCGGCACGCGGGCTGCTCGATGTGCCTGGGCATGAACCCCGACCAACTGGCCCCCGGCGAGCGCTCGGCGTCCACCTCCAACCGCAACTTCGAAGGCAGGCAGGGCAAGGGCGGCCGCACCCACCTGGTCTCCCCGCAGGTGGCCGCCGCCACCGCGGTCACCGGCCACCTGGCCGCGCCCGCCGACCTGTCCGACGCCCCCGTGACCGCCGGAGTCTGAGAATCATGGAAGCTTTCACCACGCACACCGGCCGGGCCGTACCGCTGCGCCGCAGCAACGTCGACACCGACCAGATCATCCCCGCCCACTGGCTGAAGAAGGTCACCAGGGACGGTTTCGAGGACGGGCTCTTCGAGGCCTGGCGCAAGGACTCCGAGTTCGTGCTCAACAAGCCCGAGCGGCAGGGCGCCACGGTCCTGGTCGCGGGTCCCGACTTCGGTACGGGTTCCTCCCGCGAGCACGCCGTGTGGGCGCTGCAGAACTACGGCTTCAAGACCGTCATCTCCTCCCGCTTCGCCGACATCTTCCGCGGCAACTCGCTGAAGAACGGCCTGCTCACCGTCGTGCTCGACCAGAAGGTCGTGGACGCGCTCTGGGAGCTGACCGAGAACGACCCGCAGGCCGAGATCACCGTCGACCTCCAGGACCGCCAGGTCCGTGCGGAGGGCATCACCGCCGACTTCGAACTCGACGAAAACGCCCGCTGGCGGCTCCTGAACGGCCTCGACGACATCAGCATCACGCTGCAGAACGAGCCCGACATCGCCTCGTACGAGACCCGGCGCCCCTCGTACAAGCCGCGAACCGCGCAGGTCTGACACCCCGCAACACCCCCGTGTACCCCCAATCGTGGACGGTTGGGGGTACATCTGTGTGCGCTCCTCCAGGGGCCCCGATGACCTGAATGGGTGGTCTCAACTCCCTTGTTCCGGAAGGGAGAAGAGGCTTGAAATCCCCTTGTACTCGGCTTGAGCAGGTACCCTCAGGAGAGCGGCGGACGGCGGTAGTTACCCCCTGCGGAGGCGACAACTCGCCCTAGATGGCACAATCGGTGCATGGGACGTGACAGCCAACTCGAGCTCTACGGGCTCGTCGCGGACCAACTGAAGGAAGCGCACTCACGGGTGCGTGCACTGCAAGTCCCGGAGGGCGTACGGATGGCGCTGACCCGGAAGCTGCTGGTCATTACGGCCGCGGCCAAACACGATCTCGCCGATGCGGCAAGGCGTCTGGAGCGATTGATGGCGTCCCTCGACGAAGTTGACGAGGGCCGATTCCCCGAAGACGCCTGAGCCACAAGCCTCAACATGCCTTCGAGGAACTCCGAGATGGTCTAGTTCGTTGCGGCACAAGGGTGATTAGCCCGTTTCGTGTTTGATTTGCGGTATATATCTGCCTAACGTGCGAAAAAGCCGGAGTATTTCGCTCCCGGCAATGTCTCCGAAGGGGAAGACGTGAACAAGGCGCAGCTCGTAGAAGCGATTGCCGACAAGGTTGGCGGCCGTCAGCAGGCCGCCGACGCCGTGGACGCGGTCCTGGACGCCATCGTCCGTGCCGTTGTCAGCGGGGACCGCGTTTCGGTCACGGGCTTCGGCTCGTTCGAGAAGGTCGACCGCCCGGCCCGTTACGCCCGCAACCCGCAGACCGGGGAGCGCGTGCGGGTCAAGAAGACCTCGGTTCCGCGGTTCCGCGCGGGCCAGGGCTTCAAGGACCTGGTGAGCGGCTCGAAGAAGCTCCCGAAGAACGACGTCGCGGTCAAGAAGGCGCCCAAGGGCAGCCTCTCGGGTGGCACTTCCACCCGCTCGACCGTCAAGAAGGCCGCGGCCAAGAAGGCCACCGCCAAGAAGACGGCGACGAAGGCAGTGGCGAAGAAGACCACCGCCAAGAAGACCACCGCGAAGAAGACCACGGCGACGGCGAAGAAGACCGCCGCCAAGAAGGCCACCGCCAAGAAGACGGCGACGAAGGCCACGGCCAAGAAGGCGACGGCGAAGAAGACCACCGCCAAGAAGGCCGCGCCCGCCAAGAAGGCCACCGCCAAGAAGACGGCACCGGCCAAGAAGGCCACGGCGAAGAAGGCGCCCGCGAAGAAGTCCACGGCGCGCAAGACGACCGCCAAGAAGGCCACGGCCCGCAAGAAGTAAGGGCACGAGGGCACTCACGCGCCGGGCCGGACTCCCACGGGGGAGCCCGGCCCGCGTCGTGTGTCCGGACGGCTTTTCGGCGCCCCCGGAGGGCGCCTTGGGGCGTCCGGGGCCCGTCTCAGAACGTCTGCAGCGTCACCAGCGTGATGCGGCGCGCCTCGCCCTCGCCGTCCACCTCGATGCGGACGCGCTGACCGGGCCGGAGCAGCCGCAGCCCGCCCGCGTCGAACGCGGGGGCCGCGAAAGGCACCGGGGTGCCGTCGTCGAGCAGCACGCTGCCGCTGCGGGTCTCGGAGTCGTACGTGTACGCGGTCGCCTGCATGGGGGCAGCGTACTCAGTCGGCGATGAGCAGCCGGGCCGCGGCCGCCGCGGTGCGCGGGCCGACGCCGAGCGCGAGTGCGGCCCGCAGGTCGTCGCCGGTGTCCACGTCCTGGCGTACGGAATCGACGCCGTCCAGCGCGAGTTCCACCGCCCCGGACGCCGTGTGCCGGGCGCGGGACGCCCCGCCGAATACCGGCCGCAATTCCGTTCCGGCCACGGCCGAGAGCAGTGTTGTGCCGATTCCCGCGGCATCGGGCAGGAATGCCCGGGGGAATTGGGCGGCCCCGTCGAGGACCCGGGCCAATTCCAGCGGGCGCAGCGCCGGCAGATCGGCGTTCAGGGCCGCGACAGCCGCTTCGGGCCGTTCGGCGCGCACGGCGGCCGTTCCGTGCCGCAGAGCGGCGTTGAGGCCCCCTCCCGGCGCATCGGGGACGATCCGCGCGCCCAGCGCCGCCAGCTCACGGCCGGCCAGGGCGTCGTCCGTGACGACCGCCACATCCCGTACCGCGGGGCAGGCCGCCGCGGCGGCCACGGTGTCCTGCGCGAACGCCAGGGCGAGGCCGGGCCGCAGGCCGTCGCCGGCGCTCGCGGCGAGCCTGCTCTTGGCGCGCGCCAGCGGCTTCAGGGGTATGACCAGGGTCCACTGCACGAGCGCTCCGTCCTTCGCGTCGCGCCCATTGTGACCTGCTGGGGGATCCGGGCACCGAGGCCGGGGAAAGGTACGTCGCGCAGGGGCTCGTTGGAGGGGCTCATTGGAGGGGCGGTGGCGGGAGACGGGTGGGCGTACGGTGTTCTCGACAGACAGGCAGCCTGGGGCGACACTTGTGCGGCCGACCAGGTTCATGGAGGAAGGTGTCCGCGTGTCCCGCCGCAGAATCGGCTTCTGGTACCGCCTTGCGGCGGTCATCGCAAAACCGCCGCTGGTGGTTCTGTTCAAGCGGGACTGGCGTGGAATGGAACACATTCCGGCCGACGGCGGATTCATCACGGCGGTGAATCACAACTCACATATCGACCCGCTCTCGTACGCGCACTTCCAGTACAACACCGGACGGGTGCCGCGTTTCCTGGCAAAGGACGGCCTTTTCAAGGGCGGTTTTGTCGCGAAGGTGATGAAGGGCACGGGCCAGATCCCGGTCTACCGCGAGACCACAAACGCCCTCGACGCCTTCCGCGCCGCGGTCGACGCCATCGAACGCGGCGAGTGCGTCGCGTTCTACCCCGAGGGCACCCTCACCAGGGACCCCGACATGTGGCCGATGACCGCCAAGTCCGGTGCCGCGCGGGTCGCCCTGAAGACGAAGTGCCCGGTGATTCCGGTCGCGCAGTGGGGCGCCAACCTCGCACTGCCGCCTTACAGCAAGAAGCCCTCCTTCTTCCCGCGCAAGACCCTTCAGGTGAAGGCCGGAGCCCCCGTCGACCTGTCGCGCTTCTACGACAAGGAGCCGACCGCCGAGGTGCTGCGCGAGGTGACCGAGACCATCATGGCCGCGATCACCGAACTCCTTGAAGAGGTCAGGGGCGAGAAGGCCCCTCAGACGCCGTACGACCCGCGCAAGGCGCGGCGTGAGCAACGACGCAAGGCCGCGGGCCGCAGCACCCCGCAGAGCACCGAAAAGAGCACCCCGGAGGACAGCAAGTGACGAACCCCGTGAACTCGGCAGGCCCTGTGAAGGCCGCCGTCTTCGGAACGGGCTCCTGGGGTACGGCCTTCGGCATGGTGCTCGCCGACGCGGGGTGCGACGTCACCCTGTGGGGCCGTCGCACCGAACTCGCCGAAGCGGTCAACTCCACGCGGACCAACCCGGACTACCTCCCCGGCGTCGAGCTCCCGGAGAACCTCAGGGCGACCACCGACCCCGCGGAGGCCGTGGCGGGCGCCGACTTCACGGTGCTCGCCGTGCCCTCGCAGACGCTGCGCGAGAACCTCGCCGCGTGGGCGCCGCTGCTCGCCCCCGACACGGTCCTCGTCTCGCTCATGAAGGGCGTCGAACTCGGCTCCGCGATGCGGATGAGCGAAGTCATCGAGGACGTCACGAAGGTCCCCGCGGACCGCGTCGCCGTCGTCACCGGGCCCAACCTCGCCCGCGAGATCGCCGCACGGCAGCCCGCGGCCGCCGTGGTGGCCTGCCGGGACGAGGCGGTCGCCCAACGCCTCCAGACGGCCTGCCACACCCCGTACTTCCGCCCGTACACCAACACCGACGTGGTCGGCTGCGAACTCGGCGGCGCCGTCAAGAACGTCATCGGGCTCGCCGTCGGCATCGCGGACGGCATGGGCCTGGGGGACAACGCCAAGGGCTCGCTCATCACGCGCGGCCTCGCCGAGACCACCCGGCTCGGGCTCGCCATGGGCGCCGACCCGCTGACGTTCTCCGGACTGGCGGGCCTCGGCGACCTCGTGGCGACCTGCTCGTCGCCGCTCTCGCGCAACCACACCTTCGGCACCAACCTCGGCAAGGGCATGACCCTGGAGGAGACGATCGCGGTCACCAAGCAGACCGCGGAGGGCGTCAAGTCCTGTGAGTCGGTGCTCGATCTGGCCCGCAGGCACGGCGTCGACATGCCGATCACGGAGACCGTCGTGGGCATCGTGCACGAGGGCACCCCGCCGATGGTCGCCCTCAAGGAGCTCATGTCGCGCAGTGCCAAGCCCGAGCGTCGCTGACTGATTTTGGGACAGCGGGTACTCTCGACGCGATATGAGCAGCGAGAACCTCCCCCAGAGCCCTGAGCAGCGCCCCGAGTCGAGCTCTGAGCAGTCGCTCCGCAAGCCGCGTGTGGCCGTCGTGTTCGGCGGCCGCAGCTCGGAGCACGGCATCTCCGTCGTCACGGCGGGCGCCGTGCTGCGCGCGATCGACCGCTCCAAGTACGACGTGCTGCCGATCGGCATCACCACGGACGGCCGTTGGGCGCTGACCGCCGACGAGCCCGAGCGGATGGCGATCGCCGACCGCCAGATGCCGAACGTGGCCGACCTCTCCGACTCCGTCGACGGCGGCGTCGTACTGCCCCTGGCCCCCGGCAACCGTGAGGTCGTCTACAGCGAGCCGGGCTCCGTGCCCAAGGCGCTCGGCGAGGTCGACGTCGTCTTCCCGATGCTGCACGGTCCCTACGGAGAGGACGGCACCCTCCAGGGGCTGCTCGAACTCTCCGGAGTGCCCTACGTCGGCTCCGGAGTCCTCGCCTCGGCCGTCGGCCAGGACAAGGACTACATGAAGCGGGTGTTCACGTCCTTCGGGCTGAACGTCGGCCCCTACCTGGTGATCCGCCCGCGCGAGTGGCGGCAGGACGAGTCGGGCGCCCGGCAGCGCATCGCGGACTTCGCGGGCGAGCACGGCTGGCCGCTGTTCATCAAGCCCGCGCGCGCGGGCTCTTCGATCGGCATCACGAAGGTCGACTCCTTCGAGGGCCTCGACGAGGCGATCGCCGAGGCGCAGCTCCACGACCCCAAGATCCTCGTCGAGGCGCTGCTGCGCGGCCGCGAGATCGAGTGCGGCGTCCTGGAGTTCGAGGACGGGCCGCGGGCGAGCGTCCCCGCCGAGATCCCCCCGGTGCAGGCGCACGACTACTACGACTTCGAGGCGAAGTACATCGACTCGACGCCCGGCATCGTGCCCGCCCCGCTGACGCCCGAGGAGACCGCGGAGATCCAGCGGCTCGCGGTCGAGGCGTTCGAGGCGGCGTCCTGCGAGGGCCTGGTGCGCGCGGACTTCTTCCTCACCGAGGACGGCCGGTTCGTGATCAACGAGATCAACACGATGCCGGGCTTCACGCCCATCTCGATGTACCCGCAGATGTGGGAGAAGAGCGGCGTCAGCTACGAAGAGCTGGTGGACCGCCTCATCCAGGCGGCGCTCAACCGCTCGACGGGCCTGCGCTAGCGGCCCTCCAGGAGGCGGGACGGTTCCCCGGGGGTCAGGCGATCCCCGTGGGGACGGTCTTCTTGATGGGTCCGGCGAAGTCCGTGAGCGGCCCCAGGCCGTCCCCCGTCCGCTCCTTGGGCAAGGTCACCTCTACGTAGGCGAGGCGCGCCCCTGTGGTGAAGGTGTACGACCCGTCGTCGTTCTTCTGCAGCAGCCAGGCGACACCGTTCACCTTCACGCCGTTCTGCGCGGCGTAATCGGGGTCGATCATCTCGGGGGGCCGCTGCACACCGCAGCGCAGTATGATCGCCGGGTCTCCCCAGCCGGCGGTCAGCTCGGACTCGGGTCCGGGGTCGGTGCGCTCCAACCCGTCGATCTTCTTCGGGAGCTGTTCGTGCAGGTTCCGGCAGAGTCCCGCGGTCTTAGCGTCCGGGGACGGAACCGCCACTGACGCCTCGTCGTCCGTAACTGAACAGGCCGCTGTCGTGATCAACAGGGCGAGGGCGGACGTTCCTGTGAGGCAGCGGCGCCGGAGACGGGGGATGTTCACCGGGCCAGGGTAGACGGGGGCTACAAGTGCACGACCGGGCAGGTCAGAGTTCGGGTGATGCCGTCCACCTGCTGAACCTTCGCGACCACCATGCGGCCGAGCTCGTCCACGGTGTCGGCCTGGGCGCGCACGATGACGTCGTAGGGTCCGGTCACGTCCTCGGCCTGAATCACTCCTGGGATCTTGCCGATCAGCTCGGCGACGGTCGACGCCTTGCCGACCTCTGTTTGGATCAGGATGTACGCCTGTACCACGGAACCTCCAGGGCGGCCACGAGGATCATGTGGGGAGAAGGGACGCCACGGTACCGCGTCGCCGCTCGCCACGGGGAGACCCGGGTGAGCTGTGGCGCGCACATGGTGGTGGACGGACAACACAAGTTGACGGTCACGTCGACCGTACCGATGACAGTGGCGGCTCGCGACCGGGGGCCGAGCAGCGTGAAAGGGCATGGTGAGACTCGGTGAAGGGAACCGTGGGCGAGTTGGGGGAGTTCGGGCTCATCAGAGAGCTCACCTCCCGGCTCACCTCCACTCCGGCCGTACGGCTCGGCCCGGGCGATGACGCCGCGGTCGTGTCCGCTCCGGACCGCAGGGTCGTGGCGAGCACGGACATCCTCCTTGAGGGGCGGCACTTCCGCCGCGACTGGTCCACCGCGTACGACGTGGGCCGCAAGGCCGCCGCCCAGAACCTCGCGGACATCGCCGCGATGGGCGCCGTCCCCACCGCGCTGCTGCTCGGCCTCGTGGTGCCCGCCGAACTCCCCGCCAGCTGGGCCGTCGAGCTGATGGACGGACTCCGGGACGAGTGCCAGGTCGCGGGCGCCGCCGTCGTCGGCGGCGACGTCGTGCGCGGCGACACCATCACCGTCTCGATCACCGCGCTCGGCGATCTGCGCAACCACGAGCCGGTCACGCGCGCGGGTGCCCAGCCGGGCGACGTCGTCGCCGTGACGGGCTGGCTCGGCTGGTCCGCCGCCGGGCACGCGGTCCTCTCGCGCGGCTTCCGCTCGCCCCGCGCCTTCGTGGAGGCCCACCGCAGGCCCGAACCGCCGTACCACGCGGGCCCCGCGGCCGCCGGGCTCGGCGCGACCTCCATGACGGACGTCAGCGACGGGCTCATCGCCGACCTCGGCCACATCGCCGAGTCCAGCAAGGTGCGCATCGACATCCGCTCCGGAGACGTCGACGTGCCCTCGCAGATGAACGACATCGGTCAGGCCGTCGGCGTCGACCCGCTCCAGTGGGTGCTCAACGGCGGCGAGGACCACGCGATCGTGGCGACGTTCCCCGCCGACGTGAAGCTGCCCGCCCGCTGGAAGGTCATCGGCGAGGTCCTCAACCCCTCGGCGCTGCCCCAGGTGACCGTCGACGGCGCCCCGTGGACCAGCAAGGGCTGGGACCACTTCGGGGACAACGGGGACGCGGAGTGACCGCGCCGCCGCGGGTGCTCACCGTCGCCGGGTCCGACTCCGGGGGCGGCGCGGGCATCCAGGCCGACCTGAAGACGATGCTGGCCCTCGGCACGCACGGCATGAGTGTCGTGACGGCCGTGACCGCGCAGAACTCCCTGGGCGTGCAGGGCTTCTGGGAGCTTCCGGTGGAGGCGGTGCGGGCCCAGTACCGCAGCGTCGTCGACGACATCGGCGTACAGGCCGTGAAGACCGGCATGCTCGCGTCGGCCGAACTGGTCGAGGCCGTCGCCGAGTTGCTCGCGGGCACGGACGCGCCCGCGGTCGTCGACCCGGTGGGCGTCTCCAAGCACGGTGACGCGCTGCTCGCGGCGTCCGCCCTGGACTCCGTCCGCACGAAGCTGCTGCCGGTCGCCACGGTCGCGACGCCCAACCTCGACGAGGTCGCCCAACTCACCGGCGTGCACGTCGAGTCGGAGGACGATATGCGGCGCGCCGCGGCCGCCGTCCTCGCGTACGGGCCGCGGTGGGTGCTCATCAAGGGCGGCCATCTCAGCGGCGACGCCGTGGACTTGCTCACCGACGGCTCCGAAGAGCACGTGCTGCGCGCCCCGCGCCACGACAACCGCCACACGCACGGCACGGGCTGCACGCTCGCCAGCGCGATCGCCGCGCAGCTGGCGAAGGGGCAGAGCGTCCCCGAGGCCGTCATGGCGGCCAAGGAGTACGTCACCGGGGCGATCGCCGCCGGGTTCGCACTCGGCGACGGGATCGGCCCGGTGGATCACGGCTGGCGGTTCAGGGAGGCATAGCCCCGCGCGGGCTGCCGGGCGTAGTCCTTGAGCGTCAGGTCGCTCGCGGCCTTCTCGGTGAGCCTCTTGAAGAAGCCCGCCAGGAAACGGGAGCTGAGCATCCGGTACATCCGGTCGCGGCTGCGGATCTTCTTCTCGGTGGCCGGGGCGAGGAAGGGCCCCGCGTTGCCGGAGCTCTTCTGGCAGCCCTTGGCGTAGGCGCGGATCTCCGCCTCGTACGCGGCGAAGCCGGTCCGGTGGTCGCCCCGCGCGGCCGCGAGCTCACCGGCCAGGACGTACGCGGAGACCAGCGCGGTGCCGGTCCCGATGCCGCCCATCGTGGCGCCGTACCCGGCGTCGCCGAGCAGGACCACGCGGCCCTGTGAGAGCCGGTCGATGTGGATCTGGGCGATGGCGTCGAAGTACAGCTCGTCGGCGCTCTCCAGGCCGTCCAGGGCCTTTGCCGCGTGCGTCCAGCCCAGGCCCGCGAACCGGTCGGCGAGGATCTCCTTCTGCCGGCCGATGTCGTGCCGGTCGTAGTCGAGCCGTTCGGACTTGAAGACCAGGCACGCGCCCGCCGCCGACGGGTCGCCGTCATAGTTGTTGATCATGATGCTGCGGCCGGGCTCGCTGTAGATGCGGGCGGTGCGGTCGAGGCCGAGGTGGTTGGGGATGCCGAACCCCGCCACGTAGTAGCCGAGGAAGCGCAGGTACCGCGACTCGTCGCCGAAGACCAGACGGCGGGTGTGGGAGTGCAGTCCGTCGGCGCCGACGACCAGGTCGAAGCGGCGGGGAGCGCCGTGGTCGAAGGTCACGTCGATGCCTTCGGAGTCCTCGGTCAGCGAGGCGATGGAGTCTCCGAAGACGTACTCCACACGGTCCTTGGTCCGCTCGTACAGGATCTTGGAGAGCTCGCCGCGGAAGATCTCCACGTCGCCGCTCATCAGGAACGCGGGCAGATCCACCCGCTCCCGGTCGTCGGCCTCGACGATGGTCTGGCGGCCCATGTGCGTCTGCCGGCGGTGGACCTCGTCCCAGATGCCCATGCGGCGCAGCACGGTGCGGTGCACCTCGCCCCTGAAGTCGACCGCGAAGCCGCCCTCGCGCAGGGCGGGCGCCTTCTCCAGGACGGTGACGCGGGCCCCGTAGCGGGCGAGCCAGAGGGCGAGCGCGGGGCCAGCGACGCTGGCCCCCGAGATCAGGACGTTCAGGTGGGTGAGGCTGTGGGTGGCGGTCTGCGGGGTGCTCGTCGAGTTCGTCATGGGGGAAGCCTCGACGCGGCCGCTGACCGTGCGCCTACCGTTCCCTGACCGCCGCTGACCGAAGGCCGCGGCCCTGCTCGAAGGCCTTCTCGTACGCCTCCGGAGTCAGCCGCGCGCGGGCCGCCTCCTCGACGTGTACGACGTCGGGGTCACCGGCGATCAGGGTGCCGCGCAGGCCGTGCGCGGCGCCGAGGAACCGGGCGGCCTCCTCGGGGTCCTCGGCGACGGCCGCCAACGCCTCGGCGACCTCGGCCAGTTCACCGGTGTCCGAGGCCAGGACGCGGGCCTGCTCGATCCAGTCGGCGGCCTCCTCGGGACGGGACTCGGCGAGCGCGGTACGGCCCAGACCCACGAGGGTCCGCACGCTCTGCGCGAGGCTGAACCAGTTGGCGGCGTACGTCTCCAGAGCCGCTTCGTAGTGCTCACGCGCGCGTGCCGTGTCACCGGACAGGCGGGCCGCGTCACCGAGGCCGCGCCGCGCGGTCGCCACCTTGTCGGGGACACCGGTGGTGCGGGCCAGATCGGCGGCGCGCCTGTAATGGGCGGCGGCCTCCTCGAAGTCGCCCCGGTGCAGCAGGACCCTGGCGCGCTGCTGCAGCAGGTCGGCGGTCTCCTCGGGGGCCGCGAGCTCGCGCACGTACACGAGACCCTCGTCGATCAGGGCGAGCGCCCGGTCCCGCTCGCCGCGCCAGTCCGCGAACATCCCCAGCGGATCGAGGCAGTTGGCCATGCCCCAGCGGTCCCCGGTCTCCCTGAAGCCCGCGAGGGCGCTGGCGAAGGCCGCCTCGGCGGCCCCGGGGCGGCCTTCGAACTGCTCCTGGAAGCCCAGGCCGAGATCCAGCAGCGCCACACCCCAGGGATGCACGCCGACCTGGGCACGCACCCGCTCCGCCATGCTGTGGTCCGGGCCGCCCGCCACCGACCACTGCACGACCAGATGCGGCAGCCTGAGCGGCTGCTCGAGCCCGGCGACGAGCCGGTCGGCGTGGGCGAGGCGCTCCGGCTCCCCGGGGTCGTCGCCGTCGCCCGCGATCGTGTTGATCACACACAGGACGTACTCCTCGAAGAGGCCGTCCGGCGGCTCCGTGCCGACGGCGTCGAGGAGTTCGACGGCGCGCGCCCTGCGCTCCCCGTACAGCCCCCGCAGCCGCCAGAACCAGGACAGGGCGGCCAGCAGCCGGAGACCGCCGTGCGGGGCGGTGCGGGTCAGATGGCGCAGCGCGCCGTCCAGGTTGCCGCTCTCGGCGGAGAGCCCGGCCAGCCACGGCAGTTGGTCGCCGCCGCGCAGCATCGGCTCGGCCTGCTCGGCCAGGCGCAGGAAGTACGCGGCGTGCGCGTCCCGCAGCCGGTCCTCCTCGCCCGCGTCGGCGAGCCGCCGGGCGCAGAACGCGTGGATCGTCCTGAGCATGCCGTAGCGCCCGTCGGCCGCCTCCAGGAACGACTTCTCCACGAGCGAGGCGAGCAGATCCTCCGGGTACGGGATCCCGCAGACGGCCTCCACCGCGTCGAGCGTCGCCCCCGCGGGGAACACCGTCAGACGGCGGGCGAGCTCCCGCTCCTCGTCGTCGAGCAGCTCCCAGCTCCACTCGACGACCGCGTGCAGGGTGCGGTGCCGGGGAGCCTTCGTGCGGTCGCCGCGCGAGAGCAGCCGGAAGCGGTCGCCGAGCCGCGCGGCGAGCTCGTCCAGGGTGAGGGTGCGCAGCCGGGCCGCGGCCAGCTCGATGGCGAGCGGAAGACCGTCGAGGGCCGTGCAGATCTCATCGGTCAGGCGCCGTTCGTGTGCGTCGCGGGGGCCTTCCAGATCGGGGCGCACGGCCGCCGCCCGGTCGGCGAAGAGCCGGGCGGCGGGCTCGGCGGCCAGCGGCGGAACCGGCCACAGGACCTCGCCGGTGATCCCCAGACCCTCCCGGCTCGTGGCGAGGACCCGCACTCCGGAGCAGGCGCCCAGCAGCAGTCCGGTCACCGAGGCCGCCGCGTCGACGAGGTGCTCGCAGTTGTCCAGGACGAGCAGCAGCTCCCGCCCCTGCAGCGCGGAAAGCAGCCGCTCGGTGGCGTCGCCGCCCGGGGTGTGCAGGCCGTCGCGCACCCCGAGCGCGGTCAGGATCGCGTACGGCACCTGGGCCCCGTCGGCGAGCGGCGCGAGTTCCACGAAGCAGACGTCCGGCAGTACGCGGGCGGCCTCGACGGCGAGCCGCGTCTTGCCCGCACCACCGGGCCCGGTGAGCGTCACCAGGCGGGCATCCGCAAGGAGCGCACCGATCCGGGCGAGCTCGTCGGCCCGCCCGATGAACCGCGTCAGCTGCGCGGGGACGCCCCGCGGGCCGGCCGGTGCCTGCCCCCGCAGCAGCTCCAGATGGAGCGCGGACAGCTCGGCCGACGGGTCGGTGCCGAGCGCGTCGGCGAGGGCCCGCCGCGCCTCTTCGTAGACCGTGAGCGCCTCCGCGGGACGCCCGCCCGCGTGCAGCGCCCGCATCAGCTGCCCGTACAGCCGTTCGCTCAGCGGATGCCCGGAGATCAGCTCCCGCAGTTCCGGTACGAGGTCGGGGCCGCCGCCCACCGCGAGATCGGCGTCGACGCGGTCCTGCACGGCGGCCAGGCGTATCTCTTCGAGGCGGGTGACGAGGGGAGCGGCGTCCGGCAGATCGGCGAGGGCCGGGCCCCGCCACAGGCCGAGCGCCTCCCTCAGGAGCACGGCGGCCCCGGCATGATCACCGGAGCCGAGCAGCCGCCGCCCTTCGCGGGCGAGGCGCTCGAAACGGTGGAGGTCGACGTCCTCGGGGGAGACCGTGAGGCGGTAGCCGGTGGGCACGGCCTCGATGCCCAGGCCCAGACGCTTGCGGAGCCGGGAGACCTGGGACTGCAGGGCGTTCGCGGCGCCCGTGGGCGGCTCGTCCCCGTAGAGCCCGTCGGTCAGCCGCGCCACGGGGACCGTGCGGCCCGCGTCCAGGAGCAGCAGCGTGAGCAGCGCGCGGGGGCGCGGTCCGCCGGGGTCCAGCGGGGTGCCGTCGGGGGCGCGTACGTCGAGCGGGCCGAGGATGCCGAAGCGCATCCGTCAGATTCTGGCAGCAGCCACGCACGCGTGAAGGCCTGATGGGGCACGGAAGAGGGCATACGAAAAAGCCGGCTCCCCGAAGGGAACCGGCTGATTCAGCAACCAGCTAGGTGGCCGCGCTGGCGTCAGCGCGAGACCTTGCCGGCCTTGATGCACGAGGTGCAGGCGTTGAGGCGCTTCGGCGTCCCGCCGACCACGGCACGCACACGCTGGATGTTCGGGTTCCAGCGACGGGGCGTACGGCGGTGCGAGTGCGAGATGTTGTTGCCGAAGCCCGGCCCCTTGCCGCAGACGTCGCAGTTGGCAGCCACGGGTCACTCCAAAGACTTCAGATGCACTTACGGTTAAACCCGGCATGCCGGGATCAGTGCAATGATCGGAGTGGCGTTGCCAGGAGGAATGTCCCGATGCGTATCGGGCAACCGGAGCAGCATACAACGACTGCTTCGGTACAACGAAACTACCATGGCTCGCCCGGCCCCCGCCCCGGGCCCCCTGTTCACCCTGGGTCTACGCTGCGTCCATTCCGGATGGTCAAGGAGGCGAACAGGTGCCGCAGAACCTCGACGCGGTCGCGGTGCGCGCCTGGTGCCGACTGGCTCTGGACGCCCTCGGCAGGGCCCGCGAGGAGATCGACTCGATCAACGTCTATCCGGTCGCGGACGGGGACACGGGAACGAACCTCTATCTGACCGTGGAATCCGCCTCCCAGGCGGTCGACGCGGTGTTCACGGGCCACGAGCCGTCCCGCCCCTCACTGGCCGAGACCGTGCGCGCGATGGCGCACGGAGCACTCATAGGCGCCCGCGGGAACTCGGGCACGATCCTGTCGCAGCTGCTCCGGGGCATGGCCCAGGTCCTGGGCGGCGCCGACGGCGAGGACGCGAGTGAGGCAGATCACGCCGACGGGCCGACCCTGGAGCGCGCGCTGCGGCAGGCCGCCGAGTCCGCGTACCAAGCCGTCGCCCACCCGGTCGAGGGCACCGTCCTGACGGTGGCGACCGCGGCGGCGAACGCGGCCTCCGGGGCCGAAGGCGACTGCGGGGCGGTGGCCAGGGCGGCGTACGAAGGGGCCTGCGCGGCCCTGGACGAGACACCGGGACAGCTCGCGGCGCTGGGCCGCGCGGGAGTGGTGGACGCCGGGGGACGGGGACTCGTGGCGGTGCTGGGGGCGCTGGTGGGTGCCCTGTCGGGCGAGACGGTGGTCCTCAAGAGCACGGCGCCCAAGAGCGCGGCCCTCAAGAACAGCGCGGCCCCCAAGGGCGCGGCCTTCAAGAGCACCGGGAGCGGTCACGCGCGCGTGGAGGCCGTCGTGTGCGAGGACCTGCCCGGCGACGTGGGTGGTCCTGCCTTCGAGGTGATCTACCTCCTGGAGGCGGACGACACCGCCGTCGCACGGCTGCGGACCCGGCTCGACCGGCTCGGCGACTCGCTCGTCGTGGTCGGCGGCGACGGGCTCTGGAACGTCCACGTCCATGTCGACGACGCGGGAGCTGCCGTGGAGGCGGGCGTGGAGGCGGGCCGCCCGCACCGCATCCGGATCACCCACTTCGGAGTGGGCGACGCACACACAGGACCGCAGCCGCCCCGGGAACGCGCGCAGCGGGCCGTCGTTGCCGTCGTGCCAGGGGAGGGCCTCGCGGGGCTCTACGCCGAGGCCGGGGCGACCACCGTGCCCACGCGCGTGGGGGAGCCCCCGGCGAGCGGCGAGCTCGTCGACGCGATCCGCAGGGCGCACGCCCGCGAGGTGGTGCTCCTGCCGAACGACGCCGACCTGCGGCACACCGCGGCCGCCGCGGCCGCACAGGCCCGCACGGAGGGCGTGCGCGTCGCGCTGATCCCCACCCGCTCGGCGGTCCAGGGCATCGCGGCGCTCGCCGTGCACGAGCCGGACCGCCGCTTCGACGAGGACGTCGTCGCGATGACGTCGGCGGCCGGCACGACCCGGTACGGCGAACTGACCGTCGCCGAGCGGCAGTCGTGGACCATGGCGGGCATCTGCCAGGCCGGGGACGTCCTCGGCCTGATCGACGGCGATGTCGCGGTGATCGGCTCGGAGGTCGCCCGCACCGCCGCCGAGGTCCTCGACCGCATGCTCTCCGCGGGCGGCGAGATGGTCACGCTCGTGCTCGGCGAATCCGTGCCCGACACGGTCGCCGAGCAGCTGGAGAAGCATGTCCGCGAGACCTATCTGGCCGTCGACACCGTGGTCTACCGCGGGGGCCGCCAGTCGGCGCTCATGCTGATCGGCGTCGAGTAGCGCGGCCGTCGGCCGGGGGATTCGGGGGACGTACGGCGGATTGTCAGTGGCGTGGTGTGCAATGGATCTCGTGCCTGCGCTCGATGAACCCCTGAAGAAAGTGGTCGGCCCCGCCACCGCGAAGGTGATGGCCGAGCACCTCGACCTGCACACGGTCGGCGACCTGCTCCACCACTACCCCCGGCGGTACGCCGAGCGGGGCGAGCTCACCCGCCTCGCCGACCTGCCGCTGGACGAGCACGTCACGGTGGTCGCCCAGGTCGCGAGCGCGCGGATCCTGACGTTCAACGGCGGCAGGGGCCAGCGCCTGGAAGTCACCATCACCGACGGCAGCGGCCAGGTCCAGCTCGTCTTCTTCGGCCGCGGCATCCACAAGCCGCACAAGGACCTGCTCCCCGGCACCCGCGCGATGTTCGCGGGCAAGGTGTCCGTCTTCAACCGCAAGATGCAGCTGGCCCACCCCGCGTACGAACTGATCAAGGCCGAGGGCGACGAGGTCGGCGAGGCCGTCGGGTCCTGGGCCGGTGCCCTCCTGCCGATCTATCCGGCCACCGCCAAGCTGGAGTCCTGGAAGATCGCCAAGTCGGTCGACATGGTCCTGCCCAGCGCCCAGGAGGCCGTGGACCCGCTGCCGCCCGCCCTCCGCGACGGCCGCGGTCTCATCCCGCTCCCCGAAGCACTCCTGAAGATCCACCGGCCGCACACGAAGGCGGACATCGCCGCCGCCCGCGACCGCCTGAAGTGGGACGAGGCCTTCGTCCTCCAAGTGGCCCTGGCCCGGCGGCGGTACGCGGACGCGCAGCTGCCCGCCGTGGCCCGCAGGCGCAAGGAGGGCGGCCTCCTCGACGCCTTCGACGCCAAGCTGCCCTTCACGCTCACCGAAGGGCAGGAGAAGGTCTCCAAGGAGATCTTCGACGACCTCGCCACCGAGCATCCGATGCACCGGCTCCTCCAGGGCGAGGTCGGTTCCGGGAAGACGATGGTCGCCCTGCGCGCCATGCTCGCCGTGGTGGACGCGGGCGGGCAGGCCGCGATGCTCGCGCCCACCGAAGTCCTCGCCCAGCAGCATCACCGTTCCATCGTCGAGATGATGGGGGAGCTGGCCGAGGGAGGCATGCTGGGCGGCGCCGACCAGGCCACCAAGGTCACGCTGCTCACCGGCTCGATGGGCGCCGCAGGCCGCCGCCAGGCGCTGCTCGACCTGGTCACGGGCGAGGCGGGCATCGTCATCGGCACGCACGCGCTGATCGAGGACAAGGTCCAGTTCCACGACCTGGGTCTGGTCGTCGTCGACGAGCAGCACCGCTTCGGGGTCGAGCAGCGCGACGCCCTGCGCGGCAAGGGCAAGCAGCCCCCGCACCTCCTGGTCATGACGGCCACGCCCATTCCGCGCACGGTCGCGATGACCGTCTTCGGCGATCTGGAGACGTCCGTCCTCGACCAGCTCCCGGCCGGGCGCTCGCCGATCGCCAGCCATGTCGTCCCCGCCCAGGACAAGCCCCACTTCCTCGCCCGCGCGTGGGAGCGCGTGCGTGAGGAGGTGGAGAAGGGCCACCAGGCGTACGTGGTCTGCCCGCGCATCGGCGACGACATCGACGAAGCCGCCGACCCGAAGAAGGCCAAGAAGAAGGCCGAGAAGAAGGCGGAGGAAGACGCCACCGCCGAGAAGCGGCCCCCGCTCGCCGTCCTCGATGTCGCCGAGCAGCTCGCGCGCGGCCCGCTCCAGGGTCTGAAGGTCGAGGTCCTGCACGGCAGGATGCAGCCCGACGACAAGGACGCGGTGATGCGCCGCTTCGCCGCGGGCGAGACCCAGGTCCTGGTCGCCACGACGGTCATCGAGGTGGGGGTCAACGTCCCGAATGCCACCGCGATGGTGATCATGGACGCGGACCGCTTCGGCGTCTCCCAGCTGCACCAGTTGCGCGGCCGCGTCGGCCGGGGCTCCGCCGCGGGCCTCTGCCTCCTGGTCACCGACATGCCCGAGGCCAGCCCGGCAAGGGGCCGCCTCGGCGCCGTCGCCTCGACCCTCGACGGCTTCGAGCTCTCCCGCATCGACCTGGAGCAGCGCCGCGAGGGCGACGTGCTCGGCCAGGCCCAGTCCGGCGTCCGCTCCAGCCTGCGGATGCTCGCGGTCATCGAGGACGAGGAGGTCATCGCGGCCGCCCGCGAGGAGGCGGTCACCGTGGTCGCCGACGACCCGGAGCTTGAGCGGCTGCCCGCCCTGCGTACCGCCCTGGACGCCCTGCTCGACGCCGAGCGCGAGCAGTACCTCGACAAGGGGTGAGGCCCGTGCACGCCATATCGTGGGGTCAGCCCATCAACGTGGCGCACCCCAGCAAGCCAGAAGGAATCAGATGACCCGCGTGATCGCCGGCACGGCCGGCGGACGCCGCCTGGCCGTCCCGCCGGGCAACGGCACCCGCCCCACGTCCGACCGCGCGCGCGAGGGCCTCTTCTCCACCTGGCAGGCCCTCCAGGGCACGCTCGACGGGGCACGCGTACTCGATCTGTACGCGGGTTCCGGCGCCGTCGGCCTCGAAGCGCTCTCCCGCGGCGCGGGCCACGCCCTGCTCGTCGAGGCGGACGCCAGGGCGGCGCGGACCATCAGGGAGAACGTGAAGGCGGTCGGTCTGCCCGGCGCCGAGGTGCGGGCGGGCAAAGCCGCCCAGATCGTCCAGGCGGGCGCCCCCACCACCCCGTACGACCTGGTCTTCCTCGATCCTCCGTACGCCGTCGGCGATGACGATCTTCGAGAGATCCTGCTCACACTCCGCTCGGAACGCTGGCTCACGGACGACGCGCTCGTCACCGTTGAACGCAGTACAAGAGGCGGAGAATTCGGCTGGCCGGAGGGTTTCGAGCCCCTCAGGTCCCGTCGCTACGGCGAAGGGACGTTTTGGTACGGTCGCGCCGCCTCTACGTGCGACGACTCAGCGATCGCGCCATGACCGGACCGGAGAGCGAGGGACTCACGTTGCGCCGCGCCGTCTGTCCGGGGTCTTTCGACCCCATCACCAATGGACACCTCGACATCATCGCTCGCGCCTCCAAGCTGTACGACGTGGTGCACGTCGCGGTGATGATCAATCAGTCGAAGAAGGGCCTGTTCGAGATCGAGGAGCGGATCGAACTGATCCGCGAGGTCACCGCCGACTTCGGCAACGTCGAGGTCGAGTCCTTCCACGGACTCCTCGTCGACTTCTGCAAGCAGCGCGACATCCCGGCCATCGTCAAGGGCCTGCGCGCGGTCAGCGACTTCGACTACGAACTCCAGATGGCCCAGATGAACAACGGCCTCTCGGGTGTCGAGACGCTGTTCGTTCCGACGAACCCCACCTACAGCTTCCTGTCCTCCTCGCTGGTCAAGGAGGTCGCGGCCTGGGGCGGCGACGTCGCCCATCTGCTGCCGCCGACCGTCCACGCGGCGCTCGTCGAACGCCTGGGCAAGAAGTAGCCCCCGCGGACCACTGACAGTTCGTCACCCGGTGTCGGGCGGGCGCCCGCTGGCCTTACAGTCGTCCCGTCCGTCTCACAACAAGCTGTAGAGAGTGGCGAGCACCCGGTGGACGTGCAGAAGAAGATCGACGAGATCGTCGAGGCGATCGGCAGCGCCCGTTCCATGCCCATGTCGGCCTCGTGCGTGGTCAACCGCGCCGATCTGCTCTCGATGCTCGAAGAGGTGCGCCAGGCGCTGCCCGGCTCCCTCGCCCAGGCCCAGGAGCTCATCGGGGGCCGCGAGCAGCTGGTCGAGCAGGCCCGCCAGGAGGCGGAGCGGATCATCGAGACCGCGCACGCCGAGCGCGGCTCGCTGATCTCCGACACGGAGGTCGCCCGCCGCTCCCAGGGCGAGGCCGAGCGCATCCTCGCCGAGGCCCGCCAGGCCGCCGACGAGGTCCGCGTCGAGGCCGACGACTACGTGGACAGCAAGCTCGCCAACTTCGAGGTCGTCCTCACCAAGACCCTCGGCTCCGTCGGCCGCGGCCGCGAGAAGCTCCTCGGCACCGGCCCCGGCCTGGACGAGCAGGGCTACGAGGACGAGGACGCCCCCGAGCGCAGCCACGACCCCGAGACGCTGCGCCGCAACGCCGACGCGTACGTCGACGCCAAGCTCGGCGCCTTCGAGGCGGTCCTCGCCAAGACCCTGGAGGCGGTGGGGCGCGGCCGCCAGACCCTGCACGGCCGGGCGCCCGCCGACGAGCTGGGCAGCCTCACCGAGGGCGCCGCCGCCCAGCAGCACACCACCGACGCCGACTTCCTGGCGGACCTCGCCGACCCGGCGGCGGCCGTCGCAGCACAGGCCCAGCCGCAGCCCCAGCAGGCCCCGCCGCCGCAGCCGCCCCAGCAGGCCCCCCAGATCCCGGCCCAGGATCCGTACGCGCAGCCCCAGCAGACCGACCCGTACGGGTATCAGCACCAGGACCAGTACGCGTACCAGCAGCAGCCCTACGGCCAGCAGGACCCGTACGGGTACCAGCACCAGGACCAGTACGGCTATGCCCAGCAGGGCTACGACCAGAGCCATCTGCAGCAGGCCCAGGTCCAGCAGCCCCAGCAGCACGCCCAGCCCCAGCAGCCGGCCGTGCTCGACGAGACCAGCCTCTTCGACACGACGATGATCAGTGCCGAGCAGCTCCGCCAGTACGAGCAGGGGCGCTGAAAGCCCGCACTGAAGGGCCCGTAGGGGGCGGATTGGGCCGAGAGCGAAAGGTCCAGTATCCTGGCTCTTCGGTCGCGCATACGTCCGCGACCCGGGCTGCCCACCCAAGCGGCGTTTTTGCCGCATCAGTGCGGCGGCCCCTCCTATGAACTTCCAGGATCCGAAAGCAGGAAAAGCCCTGAGCACGCGCCTTGACCACCGCAACCCCCTCGTGTTCGACACGCACGAGCTGGGGCGGCGTCCCGGTGCGCAGCAGCGGCTGACCCGTGAGATCGAAGCGCCCGGTTCGCCGGACGCCTTCGGCATCGAAGGGGTCATCGGAGTGCCGCAGGGCGCCCCGGTCGAGCTGGAGATCCGCCTCGAGTCGGTCATGGAAGGGGTGCTTGTCACAGGCACCGCCCGTGCATCGGCCGAGGGGGAGTGCGTAAGGTGTCTGGAGCCGCTCGAGCTTGAGCTCGACGCGGACTTCCAGGAGATGTTCTCGTACCCTGACGCCGACGACCGGGGCCGCGCAGCGGAACCGGCCGACGACGCCGAGGAAGACGAGGGCAGGCTCTTTCTCGAGGACGGCCTGTTCGACCTCGAGCCTGTGCTGCGTGATGCGGTGGTGCTCGCACTGCCGATGCAGCCGGTGTGCCAGGACGACTGTCAGGGTCTGTGCTCCGAATGCGGAGTGCGGCTCGCGGACGACCCGGACCACCACCACGACGCCGTCGACATCCGTTGGGCGGCATTGCAGGGACTCGCCGGGACCATCCAGGACGGCGAGAAGGACGAGATGAGCGGCGACGCGCCTCGATCAGCGCACGTCGACGAGAAGCAGGAGAAGTAGCCGTGGCTGTTCCGAAGCGGAAGATGTCGCGCAGCAACACGCGCCACCGCCGGTCGCAGTGGAAGGCTGCGGTCCCCACCCTGGTTTCGTGTGAGCGTTGCCAGGAGCCCAAGCAGCAGCACATCGCGTGCCCGAGCTGCGGCACCTACAACAAGCGCCAGGTCCTCGAGGTCTGAGCGGCTGGTGAGAGGCACCGTGTCTAGCCCCAAGAAGGCGGAAGACGCCAAGAAATTGGCGGAGACAACGGCCTCGTCCCACACGCTTCTGGAAGGGCGGCTCGGGTACAAGCTCGAGTCCGCCCTTCTGGTGCGTGCGCTGACCCACCGTTCGTACGCGTACGAGAACGGCGGCCTGCCGACGAACGAGCGGCTCGAGTTCCTCGGGGACTCGGTGCTCGGCCTCGTCGTCACGGACACGCTGTATCGCACCCACCCCGACCTGCCCGAAGGCCAGCTGGCCAAGTTGCGGGCCGCGGTGGTCAATTCGCGTGCGCTGGCGGAGGTCAGCCGCGGCCTCGAACTCGGCTCCTTCATCCGGCTCGGCCGGGGCGAAGAGGGCACGGGAGGCCGGGACAAGGCATCCATCCTCGCCGACACCCTTGAAGCGGTGATCGGCGCGGTCTATCTGGACCAGGGTCTGGACGCGGCGGGCGAGCTGGTGCACCGGCTCTTCGACCCGCTGATCGAAAAGTCCTCGAACCTGGGCGCGGGCCTGGACTGGAAGACCAGTCTTCAGGAGCTCACCGCGATGGAGAGCCTCGGCGTGCCCGAGTATCTCGTCACGGAGAGCGGCCCGGACCACGAGAAGACCTTTACTGCTGCCGCCCGCGTCGGAGGCGTCTCGTACGGCACCGGCACCGGCCGCAGCAAGAAGGAAGCGGAGCAGCAGGCCGCGGAGTCCGCCTGGCGCGCCATTCGCGCGGCAGCGGACGAGCGTGCCAAGGCTGCCGAGGCCGCGGCAGAAGCGGAGGGGACCGCCGACGCCCCCTCGGCCTCGGACGCCGCTCCGGCCTGACACCTTCTTTCCTCGTGAACCCCCGCAGGACCTCGGTCCTGCGGGGGTTCACGCGTAGTGCCCCCGTGGCGGCGGCGGGCGTGGGGCACGCGATACGCTGCCGGTTCCCGCCCCGCTCTCCAGTCGAGGAGCCCCGTGCCCGAGCTGCCCGAAGTCGAAGTCGTACGGCGCGGCCTTGAGCGCTGGGTCAGCGGACGGGTCGTCTCCGACGTGCAGGTGCTGCATCCGCGCGCGGTGCGGCGCCACCTCGCGGGCGGCGAGGACTTCGGGGCCCGGCTGAAGGGGCACCGCATCGGGCTCGCGCAGCGCCGCGGCAAGTATCTGTGGCTGCCGCTCGCCGACTCCGCGCAGTCCGTCCTCGCCCACCTCGGCATGAGCGGCCAGCTGCTCGTCCAGCCCCAAGAGGCCCTGGACGAGAAGCACTTGCGGATCCGGATGTGCTTCGACGACGCGCAGGGCACCGAGCTCCGCTTCGTCGACCAGCGCACCTTCGGCGGGCTCTCGCTGCACGACAACACCGCCGACGGGCTGCCCGACGTCATCGCGCACATCGCCCGCGACCCGCTCGACGAGGCGTTCGACGACGACGCCTTCCACCTCGCGCTGCGCGGTCGGCGTACGACGATCAAACGCGCCCTGCTCGACCAGTCGCTGATCAGCGGCGTCGGCAACATCTACGCGGACGAGGCGCTGTGGCGCGCGAAGCTGCACTACGAACGGCCCACCGGCACGTTCACGCGTCCCCGCACGGCCGAACTCCTGGGCCACGTACGGGATGTGATGAACGCGGCCCTCGCCGTCGGAGGCACCAGCTTCGACAGCCTCTATGTGAACGTGAACGGTGAATCGGGCTACTTCGAGCGGTCGTTGGACGCCTACGGCCGCGAGGACGAGCCCTGCCGACGCTGCGGCACCGCGATCCGCAGGCGCCCCTGGATGAACCGGTCCAGCTACTTCTGCCCGCGCTGTCAGAGGCCGCCGCGCGCTTCGTCGTAACGCTCCTGAGCCTTCGTCACATCTCCCTGCCTGCCCTCCACGAAGTGGATCAGGGCGAGCAGTCGCTCGGCGATCTCCCGTCCCAGCGGGGTCAGCCGGTAGTCCACGCGCGGCGGGTTCGTCGGCTGCGCGTCGCGCTGCACCAGGCCGTCGCGCTCCAGCGCGTGCAGGGTCTGCGACAGCATCTTCTCGCTCACGCCGTCGACGCGGCGGCGCAGTTCGTTGAAGCGGAACGTGCCGTCGTGCAGCGCGCCGAGGGTGAGCGCGCCCCAGCGTCCCGTGACGTGCTCCAGCGTGCTCCGGGACGGGCACTGCTTGGAGAACACGTCGTACGCCAGGTCCGGGGCGTCGTCGGCGGGAGCGATGGGATCCATGCAGACACCATACTCCCGCGCAGCGCTAACTGCTGGGTTGCGCTAACCGAAAGTTAGTGCTTTCCTTCTTCTCGTGCCTCGATCGAGGCCGCCACCGCCCTGCCAGATATTTCTGGCATCTCGCTCGCGAGGAGTACCCCCGACATGACCAGCCCCGTTGTCGCGATCGCCTACCACTCCGGCTACGGCCACACCGCCGTCGTCGCCGAGGCCGTCCGCTCCGGCGCGGCCGACGCCGGTGCCACCGTCCACCTGATCAAGGTCGACGAGATCACCGAGGCCCAGTGGGAACTGCTCGACGCCGCCGACGCGATCGTCTTCGGCTCGCCCACCTACATGGGCACCGCTTCGGGCGCCTTCCACGTCTTCGCGGAGGCCACGTCCAAGCGCTGGTTCGGCCAGACCTGGCACAACAAGCTGGCCGCCGGATTCACCAACTCCGGTTCCAAGAGCGGCGACAAGCTGCACACCCTTCAGTTCTTCCAGACCCTCGCCGCGCAGCACGCCATGCACTGGGTGAACCTCGGCCTGGCCCCCGGCTGGAACTCCACCACCGGCTCGGAGAACGACCTCAACCGCCTCGGCTTCTTCTCCGGAGCCGCCGCCCAGACCAACTCCGACGAGGGCCCGGACGCCGTACACAAGGCCGACATCGCCACAGCGGAACACCTCGGCCGCCGCATCACGGAAACGGCCCGCGTCTTCGCGGCGGGCAGGGCGGCCGTGGCGGCCTGAACCGGCCGCGGAAATCCCGCCCTTCCCACCGTCGACGGGGCGCCGGTGAGGCAGGCTGAAGGGGTCAGTCCCCTGCTCGCCTGCCGGGAGGGACATTGAATTCGGCCGACGTCATCCCGATCGTGGTCGCCGCCATCGCCGTGCTCGGCGGCGCAGTACAGACGCGCCGCAGGCGCCCGATCACGCGGGAGATCCTGAAGCAGGACGTGGAGTTGCTGGCTCTCCTGCCCGAGGGCAGCGAGGCGAAGCGGCGACCCCGCTGGGTCGTGCTCGGCGGTCGGGCTCCTCATGATCGCGGTGACCCTTGCGATCGTCTGCGTGGTCCGAGGCGGTACTTGGTGGTGGCTCGGCGTCCGTTGTGACGTGGGGCCCTTGTGTCAGAAGCCGAAGTCCTGGGTCCACCACGGGCCGCCCGGGGCGAAGTGGGCGCCGACGCCCATGGTCTTGTAGTCGCAGTTGAGGATGTTGGCGCGGTGGCCCTCGCTGTTCATCCAGGCGTCCATCACGGACTGGGCGTTGGCCTGGCCGCGGGCTATGTTCTCGCCGCCGAGGTCGGAGATGCCGGCCTTCTCGGCGCGGTCCCAGGGGGTCGCGCCGTCCGGGTCGGTGTGGTCGAAGAAGTCGCGCTGTGCCATGTCCGAGCTGAACTGCCCGGCCAGGGTCGCGAGCCGGTCGTCGGCCTTCACCGGGCGGCAGCCCGCCTTGGCGCGCTCTTCGTTGACCAGGGTGAGCACCGCGGCCTCGGCCGCGCTCTCGGCGGACGGCGACTGCGGGGTCGCCGCGGGAGGCTTCGGCTTCTCCGCGGGCGTGCGCGAGGGGCTCGGCGGCGTCTTCTTCTTGTCGGCGTCGGGCTTCGGCGTCTTCGGCGCCGGCTTCTCGGACGGCGTCTTCGACGGTTCGGGGTCGGCCTTGGACGGGGTCGGCGAAGGGGCGTCGGCGCGGCCCGTGCCACGGCTCGGGGCGGATGCCTCGCCGCGCTCGGCGCTGCCGTCCGCGCCGCCCTGGGGGTCGACCGCGCTAGGGGAGCCCGCCGAGCGCACCTTGCCGGACTCGCTGCCGCCGCCCAGCTGGTAGCTGTCGCCACCGGGCAGCACACCCGACGCGACCGCGACGGCACCCATCGCGACGGCGGCGGAGACACCGAGCAGGCCCGTGCGGACGGGGGCGGAGGCACGGCCCTTGCGGCGGTGCGACACCGTCCCCGGGTGCTTCTCAGGGGTGGCGGCGGCCGGCCCAGCGCCGGAGCGTCGGTGGCGTCCCATCTCCTGGCCTTTCATCCTTACGATCAACGTGACTCACTCATACGAGTGAGGCTCATCGAGTCCGGACTGTACGCGATGGCGCATGTGGGCGAAGTGCCTCCAGAGCAATTGGCCGGTTAGCGTGCACCCATGAACGACGACGTACGACTCACCGCCTGGGTACGAGGACGCGTGCAGGCTGTGGGTTTCCGCTGGTTCACGCGAGCCAAGGCTCTCGAGATCGGCGGCCTGAGTGGTTTTGCTCTCAATCTGGACGACGGCCGCGTGCAGGTCGTCGCCGAGGGCCCCCGGGCCGGCTGTCAGGCACTGCTCGACTGGCTTCGCGAGGGCGACACACCCGGACGGGTCGATGGGGTCACCGAGATCTGGGACACACCACGTGGCATATACGAGACCTTCGCCATCCGCTGACCGTGACCCGGGCGACGGCGCCCTCACGGGGTCCGCCGACGCCCGGGTGCAGTGTCCCCGGCAACTGCCGGGGGCAGAAAAGACCTGGTGGTTGCCAAGAACCGCTTGTCGTGGCAGGCTCCCCAGGTAAGGATGATCTCCACGCCCCCAGGGCCCCGAAGGAGTAGCAGCGCCGCCCGTTCCGAGGCCGCGCGCCCCCGGGTCGCCCGCCAATACGGGGTGTGATCGTGTTGACCGTCAAACTTTTTGGTGAGACTCTGGAAGCCCCGCGCACCTTAGCTGTTTGGCATGTGAGAACGGCCAGCAAGACCCAGCAAGTACAAAGAGTGCCAAGCACCGCGGGTGCGATTCCCTCACGACCCACACCGCTTCGGTCGGTCACTCAGTGTGGAGGACCATCCATCATGGCAAAGGCGCTTCTCGGTTACGTCGGCGGCAGCGACCCGCGACTCCTCGCCGAGATGCGACGGCTCCAGCAGCGCGTCCAGGACCTGGAATCCGAGCTCGTCAGGATCCAGGCCGAGAACGACGCGCTGGCGGCTGCCGCTTCTCACGAATCGCTCCTGGAGAGCATCGACGTACCCCAGGCGGAGCCTGCGCTCACCTGACCACTGCTCGATTCAAGTACGCACAAGGCGCCTTCCAGCAAAGGCACCTCGTAGGCAACGAGTGGTCGGGCTGTCCGTGTCAGCCGCTTGTCTCCAGATCTGCAAGGGACGCTTCGGCGTCCCTTCTTTCTTGCCCCCGCGTACGCTGCTTCCTTTACCGTCTGATGTGCCCTGCACCTTCATGGGTGAAACGGTCAGTGAAAGGTAGAGTCCGACGGCGTGCATCTCAAGGCCCTGACTCTGCGCGGTTTCAAGTCCTTCGCGTCGGCCACGACGCTGAAGTTCGAGCCGGGCATCACCTGCGTCGTCGGACCGAACGGTTCCGGCAAGTCCAATGTCGTCGACGCGCTGAGCTGGGTCATGGGCGAGCAGGGCGCCAAGTCGCTGCGCGGCGGCAAGATGGAAGACGTCATCTTCGCCGGGACCACCGGGCGGCCCCCGCTCGGCAGGGCCGAGGTCTCCCTCACCATCGACAACTCCGACGGCGCGCTGCCCATCGAGTACGCCGAGGTCACCATCACGCGGATCATGTTCCGCAACGGCGGCAGCGAGTACCAGATCAACGGCGACACCTGCCGCCTCCTCGACATCCAGGAACTGCTCTCCGACTCCGGCATCGGCCGTGAGATGCACGTCATCGTCGGGCAGGGACAGCTGGACGGGGTGCTGCACGCCGACCCGATGGGGCGGCGCGCGTTCATCGAGGAGGCCGCGGGCGTCCTCAAGCACCGCAAGCGCAAAGAGAAGGCGCTGCGCAAGCTCGACGCGATGCAGGCCAACCTCGCGCGCGTGCAGGACCTGACGGACGAGCTGCGGCGCCAGCTCAAGCCGCTCGGCCGGCAGGCCGCCGTGGCGCGCAGGGCCGCCGTCATCCAGGCCGATCTGCGCGACGCCCGGCTGCGCCTGCTCGCCGACGATCTCGTACGGCTGCGTGCGGCGCTGACCGCGGAGGTCGCCGACGAGGCCGCGCTCAAGGAACGCAAGGAGAGCGCCGAGGCCGAGCTCAGGGCCGCCCTGCAGCGCGAGGCCCAGCTGGAGGAGGAGGTGCGGCGCCTGACGCCGCGCCTGCAGCGGGCCCAGCAGACCTGGTACGACCTTTCGCAGCTGGCCGAGCGGGTGCGCGGCACCGTCTCGCTGGCCGACGCCCGGGTCAAGAGCGCCACCGCGGCGCCCCCCGAGGAGCGGCGCGGGCGCGACCCCGAGGACATGGAGCGCGAGGCCGCCCGGATCAGGGAGCAGGAGGCCGAGCTGACGGCCGCGCTCGAAGCGGCCGAGCACGCCCTGGACGACACGGTCGCCCACCGGGCCGAGCTCGAACGGGAGTTGGCGGTCGAGGAGCGGCGGCTCAAGGACGTCGCGCGGGCCATCGCCGACCGGCGCGAAGGGCTCGCACGGCTCGGCGGGCAGGTCAACGCGGCGCGTTCGCGGGCCGCGTCCGCGCAGGCCGAGATCGACCGGCTCGCCGTCGCGCGGGACGAGGCCGCGGAGCGAGCGGTCGCCGCGCAGGAGGAGTACGAGCAGCTCAAGGCCGAGGTCGACGGGCTCGACGCGGACGACGAGGCGCTGGGCGAGCGGCACGACGCGGCGAAGCGGGACCTCGCCGAGGCCGACGCGGCCCTCACCGCGGCACGGGAGGCGGCGACCGGCGCCGAGCGCAAGCGGGCCGCGGTGGCCGCACGCCACGACGCGCTCGCCCTCGGCCTGCGCCGCAAGGACGGCACGGGCGCGCTGCTCACCGCCAGGGAACAGCTGACGGGGCTGCTCGGCCCGGCCGCCGAACTCCTCACCGTCGCCCCCGGCTTCGAGGTGCAGGTCGCCGCCGCGCTCGGGGCCGGTGCCGACGCGATCGCGGTGAGCGGTCCGAGCACGGCGGCCGAATCGATCCGGCTGCTGCGCAAGCAGGACGCGGGGCGCGCGGCGCTGCTGCTCGGCGGTGCCCCCGATGACGTACAGCCGGAGCGGCCCGAAGGACCGCCGTATGTCGCCGATCTGGTGCGCGGACCCGACGAACTGATGCCCGCCGTGCGGCGGCTGCTGCGCGGGATCGTCGCCGTGGGGACGCTTGAGGACGCCGAGGACCTGGTCTACGCGCATCCGGAGCTGACCGCCGTCACCGCCGAGGGCGACCTGCTCGGGGCGCACTTCGCGCACGGCGGTTCCGCGGGGGCGCCCAGCCTGCTCGAAGTGCAGGCGTCGGTCGACGAGGCCGCCGCCGAACTTGAGCAACTCGCGGCGCAGTGCGAGGAGTTGGCCGAGGCGCAGCAGCGTACGGGGGAGCGGCGCAAGGAATGTGCCGCGCTCGTCGAGGAGTTGGGGGAGCGGCGCAGGGCCGCGGACCGGGAGAAGTCGTCCGTGGCTCAGCAGTTGGGGCGGCTCGCCGGTCAGGCGCGCGGTGCCACGGGCGAGGCGGAACGGTCCGCCGCCGCTGCCGCCACGGCGCAGGACGCGCTGGACAGGGCGGTCGAGGAGGCCGAGGAGCTGGCCGAACGGCTTGCGGTGGCCGAGGAGGCGCCGTCCGAGGAGGAGCCCGACACCTCGGTGCGCGACCGCCTCGCCGCCGACGGGGCCAACGCCCGGCAGACCGAGATGGAGGCCAGGCTCCAGGCGCGTACGCACGAGGAGCGGGTGAAGGGGCTCGCGGGCCGCGCCGACTCCCTCGACCGGGCCGCGCGCGCCGAACGTGAGGCACGCGCGCGTGCCGAACAGCGCAAGGCCCGGCTCCGCCACGAGGCGGCCGTCGCGGAGGCCGTCGCCTCCGGCGGACGCCAGCTGCTCGCCCACGTCGAGGTGTCTCTCGTACGGGCGCAGGAGGAACGTGCCGCCGCCGAGCGGGCCAAGGAGGTGCGCGAGCGCGATCTCGTCGCCGAGCGCAACCAGGGCAGGGACCTCAAGGCCGAACTCGACAAGCTGACGGATTCGGTCCACCGCGGCGAGGTACTCGGTGCCGAGAAGCGGCTGCGGATCGAGCAGCTGGAGGCCAAGGCACTGGAGGAGCTCGGTGTGGAACCGGCGGGACTCGTGGCCGACTACGGCCCCGACCAGCCCGTACCGCCCTCGCCCCCCGCCGAGGGCGAGGAGCTGCCCGAGGACCCGGCGCACCCGCGCAACAAGCCGGTGCCGTTCGTCCGCGGCGAGCAGGAGAAGCGCCTCAAGTCAGCCGAACGGGCGTACCAACAGCTCGGAAAAGTGAACCCGCTGGCCCTTGAGGAGTTCGCGGCGCTCGAGGAACGCCACAAGTTCCTGAGCGAGCAGCTCGAGGACCTGAAGAAGACCCGCGCCGACCTCCTCCAGGTGGTGAAGGAGGTCGACGAGCGCGTCGAGCAGGTCTTCACCGAGGCCTACCACGACACGGCCAGGGAGTTCGAAGGGGTCTTCTCGCGGCTCTTCCCCGGCGGTGAGGGACGGCTGATCCTGACCGATCCCGACAACATGCTTGCCACGGGTGTCGACGTCGAGGCGCGTCCGCCGGGCAAGAAGGTCAAGCGGCTCTCGCTGCTCTCCGGCGGCGAGCGGTCGCTGACGGCCGTGGCGCTGCTCGTCTCGATCTTCAAGGCCCGGCCCAGCCCGTTCTATGTGATGGACGAGGTCGAGGCGGCGCTCGACGACACCAATCTGCAGCGGCTCATCCGCATCATGCAGGAGCTGCAGGAGGCCTCGCAGCTCATCGTGATCACGCACCAGAAGCGCACGATGGAGGTCGCGGACGCGCTCTACGGCGTCTCGATGCAGGGCGACGGCGTCTCCAAGGTGATCAGCCAGCGGCTCCGCTAGGGCCTGTCCGGCGGATCATGCCGCGGGGTCCGGCGCACATCACTTCAAGAGTTCAAGACTTGAACGTACGTAGCCTCGTGCTGCTCTCAAATTCACAGCAGTCCACCTATTGACTTCGAAACTTGAAGGCATAGTCTCTGCAACGTTGCTTTTACCTTCAGGTGGTGGGCGGCGTGAAGTTGTGCGCCACTTGAAGAGCTCGCCCCCACCCCCGGCAGCGTTGCCGGTGGCCCGAGGAGTACATGTGACCAGCACATCGCAGGCGCCACAGTCCGGAGCCCGAGAGGCCCAGCCGGACCATCTGGGCCATGTCATCTTCATTACGGCGGCCGCCGCGATGGGTGGCTTCCTCTTCGGCTACGACAGTTCGGTGATCAACGGCGCGACGGTCGCCATCCAGCACCGCTTCGACGTCGACGCCAACATGCTCGGCTGGATCATCGCCACCGCGCTGCTCGGCTGTGCCGTCGGTGCCGCGGTCGCCGGCCGGATCGCCGACCGCATCGGCCGCATCCGCTGCATGCAGATCGCCTCCGTGCTCTTCGCGGCCAGCGCCATCGGTTCGGCCCTGCCCTTCGCGGCCTGGGACCTGACGGTGTGGCGCCTCATCGGCGGCATCGGCATCGGCATGGCCTCGGTGATCGGCCCGGCCTACATCGCCGAGGTCGCGCCGCCCGCCTACCGTGGCCGGCTCGCCTCGTTCCAGCAGGCCGCCATCGTCATCGGCATCGCCGTCTCCCAGCTGGTCAACTGGGGCATCCTGAACATGGCCGACGGCGACCAGCGCGGCAAGCTGATGGGCCTCGAGGCCTGGCAGTGGATGCTCGGCGTCATGGTCGTCCCGGCCGTCCTCTACGGCCTGCTGTCCTTCATCATCCCGGAGTCGCCGCGCTTCCTGATCTCGGTCGGCCGCGACGTCGAGGCGAAGAAGGTCCTCGGTGAGGTCGAGGGGCACACCATCGACCTGGACGCGCGCGTCGCCGAGATCGAGGCGGGCATGCGCAGCGAGCACAAGCCGTCGTTCAAGGACCTGCTCGGCAAGGTGGGCTTCCTGCCGATCGTCTGGATCGGCATCGGGCTCTCGGTCTTCCAGCAGCTCGTCGGCATCAACGTGATCTTCTACTACTCGAACCAGCTGTGGCAGTCGATCGGCAAGGACCCGTCCAGCTCGTTCCTGTACTCGTTCGAGACGTCGATCGTGAACATCATCGGTACGGTGATCGCGATGATCTTCGTCGACCGGATCGGCCGCAAGCCGCTGGCGATCATCGGCTCCGCGGGCATGGCGGTGGCGCTGTTCACCATGGCGTGGGCGTTCTCGTACAAGACCGGCTCCGGCGACACCGTCTCGCTGCCGAACGCGCAGGGCCTGACCGCGATCATCGCCGCCAACGCCTTCGTGCTCTTCTTCGCCCTGTCCTGGGGCGTGGTCGTCTGGGTGCTGCTCGGCGAGATCTTCCCGAACCGGATCCGCGCCGCGGCGCTCGGTGTGGCCGCGTCCGCCCAGTGGCTCGCCAACTTCGCGATCACCAAGACCTTCCCGAGCATGTCCGAGTGGTCCCTGACCGGCTCGTACATCATCTATGGCGCGTTCGCCGCCATCTCGATCCCCTTCGTCATGAAGTTCGTCAAGGAGACGAAGGGCAAGGCCCTGGAGGAGATGGGCTAAACCCCCCGCTGCCCCTCCTCTTCAGGAAGCTGCCCCGGCTCAGGACGTGTTGTTACGTGTCCTTGAGCCGGGGCAGTACGTTTTCGCAGAAGTGGTGCAGGCTGCGCCAGCCCTCGTCGACGGGCATGCCGCCGGAGAGCGGGTGCAGGATCAGGCTGCCGGTGTCGCTCCGCGCGTACGTCACGCACTCGTCGGGCGTCAGGACCCGGTAGACGCCCTCCGCGCGCAGCTCGTCGACCGTCGTGGCCGTCGACTTCACCGCCGAGCGGATGTCCTTGTTCTGCCAGGAGTTGTAGGTGCGCGCCTCGTGCAGGAAGTGCCTGCCGTGCTCGGCCCAGGTCCGGTCGGGGTCGTCGGCGATGTGCAGGAGCGGGGTCTCGGCGGCGGGCATCATCGTCCAGCCCTCGGTGCCGTGCTCCGCGAGCTGCGCGGTGTAGTACGCCTCGAGGTCCGGCAGATGCGCGCTCGGGAAGAACGGCAGGCCGAGCCGGGCCGCGCGCCGGGCCGCCGCCTTCGACGAGCCGCCGACCAGGAGCATCGGGTGGGGCTGGGTGAAGGGGCGCGGGGTGATGCGCACGGTGCGGTCGCGGAAGGTGAAGGGCTCGCCCGTCCAGGCCTTGAGCAGTGTCTCCAGGAGCTCGTCCTGGAGCTTGCCGCGCCGCTTCCAGTCGACGCCGGACTGTTCGTACTCCTCGGGGCGGTAGCCGATGCCCGCGACCGTGACGAGTCGGCCGCCGCTCAGCAGGTCGAGTACGGCGATGTCCTCGGCGAGCCGCAGCGGGTCGTGCAGCGGGCCGATGATCGCGGAGACCGTCACCGCGATGCGCCGGGTGGCGCCGAAGACCGCGCCCGCGAAGGCGAAGGGAGAGGGCAGCCAGTTGTTCTCGGCGCCGTGGTGCTCCTCGGTCTGGATGGTGGAGATGCCGCGGTCGTCCGCGTACGCGGCCATCTCCAGGGCGGCCTGATAGCGCGCGTTCAGCGAGGCGGGCGTCGCCGCGGGATCGACGAGGTTGAAGCGTACGACTGTGACGGGCATGAAGAACGTCCCCCTTCACCGAGGGTGGGCGGCGGCGAAGGGGGACGCTAGTTGACGTGACGTCAGATGGGTAGTGGCGTACGGAAGTTGGTGCGGATCAGCGGGAACCGCACGGTCACCAGCCGAGGACCGGGCAGCCGGCGGGGCCGTCGCACCTGAACAGCGGGGTCTCGTACGTCTTGGTGCCGGAGGAGGTGTACATCTTCAAGTACCCGCGGCTCGGCTGGAACTTGTTCTTCTGGCCGCGCCAGGTGAAGTCCACCGCCTGGCCCTTCTTCACCGTCCGGGGGTTGGTCCAGTGCAGCTTGTTGGCCTGCTTGTAGCCGAGGGCAATCTTCGCCGGGCTGCCGCCCCGCTTGTCGTAGACGACCCGGAGCTTCTGGCGCCTGGCCTTCTCCTGGATCTGCGACATCGCGAAGTAGAGCTTGCCGTTGCCCAGGGAGGTGCAGGTGCCCGTGGTCGTCGTGGTCATCCACCACATGAGGCGACCGGAGCGCGGACAGTCCATGGGGACGTGCTTGCGTGCGACGACCGAGGGCGTCCCTGTGGCGGCCTGGGCCGGTGCGGTGATCAGCGTGAGACAGCTTGCAGCGGCCAAGCCGGCCACTGCGAGCCGAGCCACTCCCCGATTAAGCATGTGAATGCCCTTCTGGTCCTTCAATTCCATGGTCGGGGAGGACTCTAACTGCTGTATCGGCTGGTCAGATGGGGTGGGGCTGCCCCATCCGACCAGCAGTAGGCCATCAGGCGGTGGCGGTGGCGCGGTCCTCGCTGGCCTCGGCCTCGGCGGACTGCGGTGCGTTCTCGCGCGGCGTCGGCAGTACGGCGAAGAGCACGGCGGCGACGGCGATGGTGGCGGCCCAGCCGAGGCCGTTGCGGCCGACCCAGGTGGTGGCCAGCGGGCCGGTGAACCACTGGACCTTGGTGAGGCACAGGCCCACGATCAGGGCCGCGGCCCAGGCCGTCATCGCCTGCCAGCAGTAGCCGCCGGTGTACCAGTAGCGGCTGGTGCGACCGGTGTTCATCAGGTCGTCCGCGTGGTAGCGGACGGCGCGGCGGTAGCGGCGGGCCATGTCGACGGCGTAGACGCCGATCCAGGCGGAGAACGACACGGCGAGCAGCGTGAGGAAGGTGATGAACTGGCCGATGAAGTCCTTGGCCACCAGCATCATGAAGAGGCCGCCGACCAGGCTGATCACGGCGTTGATGGAGACCGCCATCGCGCGCGGCAGCTTCACGCCCATGGTCTGCGCCGTGAAGCCGGCCGAGTACATCGAGAGGCTGTTGATCAGCAGCATGCCGACGAGCGCGGTGATCAGGTACGGCACCGCGAGCCAGGTCGGAAGCAGTCCGCCGAGGAAGGACATCGGGTCGGTGTTCTGCCCGGCCAGCTTCGGGTCGGAGACCGCCATGACCCCGCCCATCAGGACCATCGGGACCAGGACGAGCGCCGCGCCGGAGATGGTCGTGGAGACGATCTTCTTGCCGGAGGCGGCGTGCGGGAGGTAGCGGGCGAAGTCGGGGCCCGTGGGCACCCAGCTGATGCCGCCCGCGGCGATGGTGCCGATGCCCGCGATCAGCATCGCCGTGCTGCCCGGTCCCTTGGAGAAGATCGCGTCCCAGTCCATGTTGGCGATCAGGTAGATGAGCACCAGGATGCTGAAGAGGCCGAAGAGGTACGTCGACCACTTGTTGCACACGTTGAGCGCCTTGCGGCCCATGCCGCTCACCAGGAAGGTGACGGCGACGAAGGCGAGCAGCGTGACGACGATCAGGACGTTGTTGCTCTTGACGTCGAACAGCAGGTCGAGGACGGTCAGGATCGCGTATGCGCCCGTGACCGCGTTGATCGTCTCCCAGCCGAACCGGGCCACCCACAGGATCGCGCCCGGGAAGTAGTTGCCGCGGACGCCGAACGCGGCGCGGGAGAGCAGCGCGCCGGGCGCTCCGCCCCACTTGCCGGAGACCGAGAGCACGCCGACCATGCCGAAGGCGACGACCGAGGCCACCGCGGCGCAGATCAGCACCTGCCAGAAGTTGAGCCCGTTGTTCACCACGAGGGCGGCGCCCATGGTGAGCAGCAGCACGCTGATGTTCGCAGCCACCCAGGTCGGGAAGAGCTCCCTCACGCGGCCGTGTCGTTCGGCGTCGGGGACGGGCTCGATGCCTCGGGTCTCGACGGCGCCTTCGGCCTGGGGAGCGGATGTCTTGCTCATGGTGCGGGGTGCCTCTCGCTCGGTGTGCGTCGTCGCAGACCGGTGGGGGAGTGATCGCGATGGACTCTACGCGCGTTGATGCGGGGAGCTCCATCGTACTTTAGTCCGAGTAGTGCCCTCGCTGGGCTTATGTTCTTTGGAGGAAAACACAATCTGGGCCTCTGGTGGGGCCATGGCCGATACTGGGTGGGTTATGGAAATCGTCATCCTTGCTGTAGTCATCGCCGTGGTCGTGATCGGCGCGCTCGGCGGGCTCGTGATCGGCAGCCGCAAGAAGAAGCAGCTGCCCCCGCAGGCCCCGTCCAGCACGCCCACCATCACCGCCCCTTCCGCCGAACCCCAGGTCGGCGACGAGGCCGAGACGCCGCGCGACGAACCGCGCCGCACGATCGAGGAGGTGGAACTCCCGCTCGCCGAGCCGTCGGCGTCGGCCCCGGTCGTCGAGGAGCCGGTCGTCGCAGAGCCGGCCGCGCCGGAGATCGAGACCCCCGAGCCCACCGCGGGACGCCTGGTCCGGCTGCGTGCCCGCCTCTCCCGCTCGCAGAACGCGCTCGGCAAGGGACTGCTCACCCTGCTGTCCCGCGAGCACCTCGACGAGGACACCTGGGAGGAGATCGAGGACACGCTCCTCACCGCCGACGTCGGCGTCGCCCCCACCCAGGAGCTCGTGGAGCGACTGCGTGAGCGCGTCCGCGTGCTCGGCACCCGCACCCCGGAGGAACTGCGCACCCTGCTCCGCGAGGAGCTCCTCACGCTCCTCGGCACGGGCGAGGGCACCGACTTCGACCGTGCCGTGAAGACCGAGTCGGGCCTGGAGACGCCCGGCATCGTGATGGTCGTCGGCGTGAACGGCACCGGCAAGACCACCACCACCGGCAAGCTCGCGCGCGTGCTCGTCGCCGACGGCCGCTCGGTCGTCCTCGGCGCCGCCGACACCTTCCGCGCCGCCGCCGCCGACCAGCTGCAGACCTGGGGCGAGCGCGTCGGCGCCCGCACGGTCCGCGGCCCCGAGGGCGGCGACCCGGCGTCGATCGCCTTCGACGCGGTCAAGGAGGGCATCGCGGACGGCGCGGACGTCGTCCTCATCGACACCGCGGGCCGGCTGCACACCAAGACGGGCCTCATGGACGAGCTCGGCAAGGTCAAGCGCGTCGTCGAGAAGCACGCCCCGCTGGACGAGGTCCTTCTCGTGCTCGACGCCACGACCGGGCAGAACGGCCTGGTGCAGGCGCGGGTCTTCGCCGAGGTCGTCGACATCACGGGCATCGTCCTGACCAAGCTCGACGGCACCGCGAAGGGCGGCATCGTCGTCGCGGTCCAGCGTGAACTGGGCGTCCCGGTCAAGCTCGTGGGCCTCGGCGAGGGCGCGGACGACCTGGCGCCGTTCGAGCCCGAGGCGTTCGTGGACGCGCTCATCGGGGACTAGCGATCGGTCGTACGCGATCGTTGACCGGTCGTACGCAGTCGTACGCGAAGAAGGGCCCTCTCGCACGGTGCAGATGCGAGGGGGCCCTTCCGTATCGCGGTGGCGTTATGCGGGGGACCGGTGTGCCACGTAGGCCAGGGTCCCCAGGAGCAGCCGCGCCTGCGGCGGGTTCGTCGCCGTGTCGAGCGCGGGAGGGCGGAGCCACTGGACCGGGCCGAGGCCGCCGCGGTCGGACGGCGGCGCCGTGATGTGGTCGCCCGGGCCCAGGCCGTGCAGGTCGAGCGCGGCGTCGTCCCAGCCCATGCGGTAGAGCAGCTGGGGGAGTTCGGTGGCGGCGCCGGGGGCGACGAAGAACTGTGCCCTGCCGTCCGGCGTGACCGCCACGGGACCCAGGGGAAGGCCCATCCGCTCCAGCCGCACGAGTGCCCGCCGCCCCGCGGGCTCCGCCACTTCGATCGCGTCGAAGGTGCGGCCCACGGGCAGCAGCACCGAGGCGCCGGGGAACTGGCCCCAGGCGTCCGCCACTTCGTCGAGTGTCGCCCCCGCGGGGACCTCGGGGGCGAAGTCGAGCGGGTGGGCGCCGGGGGCCGCGCACTCGGCGGTGCCGCATGAGCACGCGCCGTCCAGTGCACGGGCGCCGGGCACCGCGGTCCATCCCCACAGGCCGGTGTACTCCGCCACTGTGGTGCAGTCCGACGCGCGAGCGCGTCGCCGTGATCCGGTCCGGGGCTTGTCGGTTCCCCGGATGCCGCCGATCGTGAAGCCCATGCCCCCTCCAACGGGTCGAGCGTGCCGCGGTTACGTGACGGAATCGGATCGTGACCCTCTGTTCTCGCGACGGCGCCCGGTGGTCTCACGGGTGGTGCGCCCGGTGTCATGCGCCCTGGCGCACTCCGCTCCGCCCACTTTCTGTCGTCCCATGTCAAGTGAATCGCTTGTAGCGGCAAGGGAGTTCATTCGAAGGGGTGGCGAATGGTGGCGTTTCCGGGATCGCCCTCGCCGGAGGGGTGATCGTAGGATTACTTTCAGTGCACGGCCCCGGGAGTTCGAGCACCCGTGGGTATGCCGGAGGCAAGTCGGTTTCCTGTTCGATGGGTGACATTCTCCGGACGGACAGCCGCAATAGGCGGCATTCTGTTAGGGCTTGGCGTGGACAGCGCACAGGCGGTGGACAGTGCACAGGCGTGGACAGCGCACAACAGATGTCTTGAGGGATGGGGGCCTTCCAGTGGGCGGCAATGGCGGAGGCGGCATGAACGCTGAGAAGCGCCCCAATGAGATGCTCACTTCCTGGTTCGTGCGCAGCGGCTGGTCCAAGGGCGAGCTGGCGCGCCAAGTGAACCGCAGGGCACGGCAGTTGGGTGCACATCACATCTCGACGGACACCTCACGGGTGCGCCGCTGGCTCGACGGCGAGAATCCGCGCGAGCCCATTCCGCGCATCCTCTCCGAGCTGTTCTCCGAGCGGTTCGGCTGCGTCGTCGCCGTCGAGGACCTGGGCCTGCGCGCCGCCCACCGCACCCCCGCGTCCTCCGGCGTCGATCTGCCCTGGACGGGACCCCAGACCGTCGCACTCATCAGCGAGTTCTCGCGCAGCGACCTGATGCTGGCCCGCCGCGGCTTCCTCGGCACCTCGCTCGCGCTCTCCGCGGGCCCCGCCCTCATCGAACCCATGCAGCGCTGGCTGGTGCCCACCCCGTCGGCGCCGCACGAGGACCCCGAGCCCGCCGCGCCGCGCCGCCCGGCCCGCCTGTCCAAGCCGGAGCTGGACCTGCTCGAGTCCACCACCGTGATGTTCCGCCAGTGGGACGCCCAGTGCGGGGGAGGGCTCCGGCGCAAGGCCGTCGTCGGTCAACTGCACGAAGTGACGGACCTGTTGCAGGAGCCCCAGCCCGAAGCCACCTCCAAGCGCCTCTTCAAGGTCGCGGGCGAACTGGCCGAACTGGCCGGCTGGATGAGCTACGACGTCGGCCTGCAGCCCACCGCCCAGAAGTACTTCGTCCTCGCCCTGCACGCCGCCAAGGAAGCGGGCGAGAAGTCGCTGGGGTCGTACATCCTCTCCAGCATGAGCCGCCAGATGATCCACCTCGGGCGGCCCGACGACGCCCTCGAACTCATCCACCTCGCGCAGTACGGCAGCCGTGACTGCGCGAGCCCGCGCACCCAGGCGATGCTGTATGCGATGGAGGCCAGGGCGTACGCCAGCATGGGCCAGCCCGGCAAGTGCAAGCGGGCCGTGCGGATGGCCGAGGACACCTTCGCCGACGCCCTCGACTTCGACGAGCCCGAGCCGGACTGGATCCGCTTCTTCTCCGAGGCCGAGCTGAACGGCGAGAACGCCCACTCGTACCGCGACCTGGCCTACGTCGCGGGCCGCAGCCCCACCTACGCCTCGCTCGCCGAGCCCGTCATGGACCGCGCCGTCGAGCTCTTCGGGAAGGACGCCGAGCACCAGCGTTCGTACGCCCTGAACCTCATCGGCAAGGCCACCGTCCACCTGCTCCAGCGCGAGCCCGAGCAGAGCACGATCCTCGCCGGGCAGGCCCTCGACATCGCCAAGAAGGTCCGCTCGGAGCGGGTCAACACCCGGCTCCGCAAGACCGTCGACACCGCCGTGCGCGACTTCGGGGACGTCGCCGAGGTCCTGCAGATCACCGAGCGGCTCGCCATCGAGATGCCGGAGACCGCGGAGGCGGTCTGACCCCGGCACGACCGGCTCCGGCCGCGGCAGGACCATCCCTAACAGCCCGACTCGGCTCCCCCCACGCCAGGTCAGCCGGATGGCCGCCGCGGCCGGTTCCATGCGTCCGCGCAGGGTAGGAAATCCCGCCCCGCGTGACCCGGCAGTTCATGGGCGCGTAACACGTACGACCTCTTCGTCACTGCGGTGAAACACCGAGGGGCCCCCGCCGAAACCGCGCTGCGTCAATGTCTGGCGCATAACCGGCCCACCCCTTCCCGGGGCTCCCGAGTTCCCCGGGACCAGGGGCCCCTCGGTACCGCACAGGGTCCGCCCGCACGGGCCGCATACGACGACGAGGAGACGCCGATGCCCCCAGGCATCACGATTGCCGCAGACGCCCCCGAGCTGTCTGCCGCCAACACCGGGTTCATGCTCATCTGTTCCGCCCTGGTGATGCTGATGACGCCGGCCCTCGCCTTCTTCTACGGAGGCATGGTCCGCGTCAAGAGCACCCTGAACATGCTGATGATGAGCTTCATCAGCCTGGGGATCGTCACCATCCTGTGGGTGCTGTACGGCTTCTCCGTCGCCTTCGGCACCGACCACGGCAGCCTCTTCGGGTGGCAGAGCGACTACGTGGGGCTGAGCGGCATCGGCCTGAACCAGCTCTGGGACGGCTACACCATCCCGGTCTACGTCTTCGCCGTCTTCCAGCTGATGTTCGCGGTCATCACGCCCGCCCTGATCAGCGGCGCCCTCGCGGACCGCGTGAAGTTCACGGCCTGGGCGCTGTTCATCGCCCTGTGGGCCACGATCGTGTACTTCCCCGTCGCCCACTGGGTGTGGGGCACCGGCGGCTGGGCCTTCGAACTCGGCGTCATCGACTTCGCGGGCGGCACGGCCGTGCACATCAACGCCGGAGCCGCGGCCCTCGGCGTCATCCTCGTCATCGGCAAGCGCGTCGGCTTCAAGAAGGACCCGATGCGGCCGCACTCGCTGCCGCTCGTGATGCTCGGCGCGGGCCTGCTCTGGTTCGGCTGGTTCGGCTTCAACGCCGGATCGTGGCTCGGCAATGACGACGGCGTCGGCGCGCTGATGTTCATCAACACCCAGATCGCCACCGCCGGGGCCATGCTCGCCTGGCTCGCCTACGAGAAGATCCGGCACGGCGCGTTCACCACCCTCGGCGCCGCCTCCGGTGCCGTCGCCGGACTCGTCGCCATCACCCCGTCCGGCGGCTCCTGTTCGCCGCTCGGTGCCATCGCCATCGGTGCCATCGCCGGTCTGCTGTGCGCCATGGCCGTCGGCCTCAAGTTCAAGTTCGGATACGACGACTCCCTGGACGTCGTCGGTGTCCACCTGGTCGGCGGCGTCGTCGGCTCGCTCCTCGTCGGCTTCTTCGCCACCGGCGGCGGGCAGTCGAAGGCCCAGGGCCTCTTCTACGGCGGCGGCCTGGGACAGTTGGGCAAACAGCTCGCGGGCGTCGGTGCCGTCCTCGCGTACTCCCTGATCGCCTCCGCGGTCCTCGCCCTCCTCATCGACAAGACGATCGGGATGCGGGTCGGCGAGGACGAAGAGGTCGCGGGCATCGACCAGGTGCAGCACGCGGAGACCGCCTACGACTTCAGCGGGGCGGGCGGCGGCACCGCACCCCGCACGACGGCCGCCCCCGCGCACGTCCCGGACGGCGCACCGGCGCAGAAGAACAAGAAGGTGGACGCATGAAGCTCATCACCGCGGTCGTCAAGCCGCACCGGCTCGACGAGATCAAGGAAGCCCTGCAGGCCTTCGGCATCCAGGGACTCACCGTCACCGAGGCCAGCGGCTACGGCCGCCAGCGCGGCCACACCGAGGTCTACCGCGGCGCGGAGTACACCGTCGACCTCGTACCGAAGATCCGCATCGAGGTCCTGGTGGAGGACGACGACGCCGAACAGCTCGTCGATGTCGTGGTCAAGGCCGCCCGTACCGGCAAGATCGGGGACGGCAAGGTCTGGAGCGTCCCGGTCGACACGGCCGTGCGGGTGCGCACCGGTGAGCGCGGCCCCGACGCGCTGTGAACCGGCCGGGCGGGTTTGAGCGGTACTGAGCAGGACTGAACAGGAGCTGCTGGGTGACGAGTGTGGACGTACGAACCGAAGCGGAATCGGAAGACTCCGGACCCAGCGGCTACGCGGCGGCCCGGCTGCGGCTCCTCCAAGGGGAGTCGCGGTCCGGGCCGCCGCGCCGTTCCGCGCTCTCCGACCTCACGGACGAGTGGCTGACCGGACTCTTCACGGCCGCGGCGGTGCCCCGCGGCACCGCCCTGATCGCGGTCGGCGGCTACGGCCGCGGTGAACTCTCCCCGCGCAGCGACCTCGACCTGCTGCTCCTGCACGACGGCAGCGCGGACGGCGCGGAGCTCGCCGCCCTCGCGGACCGCCTCTGGTACCCCGTCTGGGACCTCGGGCTCGCCCTCGACCACTCCGTCCGTACGCCCGCCCAGGCACGCAAGGCCGCGGGCGAGGACCTCAAGGTGCACCTCGGGCTCCTCGACGCCCGGCACGTCGCCGGAGACCTGGGGCTGACCGCGGGGCTGCGCACCACCGTGCTCGCCGACTGGCGCAACCAGGCCCCGAAGCGGCTGCCCGAACTGCGCGAACTGTGCGAGGAACGCGCCGAGCGGCAGGGCGAGTTGAGCCACCTCCTCGAACCCGACCTGAAGGAGGCGAGGGGCGGCCTCAGGGACGCCACGGCGCTGCGGGCCGTCGCCGCGTCCTGGCTCGCCGACGCCCCGCGCGAAGGGCTCGCCGACGCGCGGCGGCGGCTCCTCGACGTACGGGACGCGCTGCACCTCGCCACGGGCCGGGCCACCGACCGGCTCGCCCTCCAGGAACAGGACCAAGTCGCCGCAGGACTCGGCCTGTTGGACGCCGACACCTTGCTGCGTCAGGTGTACGAGGCCGCGCGCGTCGTCTCGTACGCCAGCGACGTCACCTGGCGCGAGGTCGGGCGGGTGCTCCGGTCGCGTGCCGTGCGGCCGCGGCTGCGGGCCATGCTCGGCGGGCGCGGGGCGGTCGCCGAGCGGACGCCGCTCGCCGAAGGCGTCGTCGAGCAGGACGGCGAGGTGGTGCTCGCCCGGGCCGCGCGGCCCGAACGTGACCCCGTGCTCCCGCTGCGGGCCGCCGCGGCCGCCGCGCAGGCCGGACTTCCGCTGTCGCTGCACGCGGTGCGGCGGATGGCGGCCGCGGCCCGGCCCCTGCCCACGCCGTGGCCCGCCGAGGCGCGCGAGCAGCTCGTCACGCTGCTCGGCGCGGGGCGGCCCACCGTCGACGTGTGGGAGGCGCTGGAGGCCGAGGGGCTCATCACGCGCATGCTGCCGGACTGGGAGCGGGTGCGGTGCCGGCCCCAGCGCAACGCCGTCCACACCTGGACGGTCGACCGACACCTCGTGGAGACCGCGGTGCGGGCCGCCGAACTCACCCGGCGTGTGGGGCGGCCCGACCTGCTGCTCGTGGCGGCGCTGCTGCACGACATCGGGAAGGGGTGGCCCGGGGACCACTCCGTCGCCGGGGAGATCATCGCCCGGGACGTCGTGGCGAGGGTGGGGTTCGACCGGGCGGACGTGGCCGTCGTCGCCTGCCTCGTGCGGCACCATCTCCTCCTCGTGGAGACCGCCACGCGGCGCGATCTCGACGACCCCGCGACGGTACGCGGGGTCGCCGAAGCGGTCGGGTCCGTCGGGACGCTGGAGCTGCTGCATGCCCTGACCGAGGCGGATGCCCTGGCCACCGGGCCCGCGGCCTGGTCGGCGTGGCGGGGGGCGTTGGTCGCCGATCTGGTCAAGCGGGTGGCGGCGGTGCTTGCGGGCGACGGGCCCGAGGAGACCGTGGACGCGGCGCCGACCGCGGAGCAGGAGCGGCTCGCGGTGGAGGCGTTCCGTACGGGTGGGCCGGTGCTGGCGTTGCGGGCGCAGACGGAGGGAGTGGGGGTGGGGGCTGGTTCTGGTTCTGGCTCTGGTTCTGGTTCTGGTTCTGGTTCTGGCTCCGATCTCGGCTCGGGTGCTGGTTCTGGTTCTGGTTCTGGTTCGGGTGCTGGGGAGCCTGAACCGCTCGGGGTGGAGTTGCTGATCGCCGTTCCGGAGCAGGCGGGGGTGCTGTCCGCGGTGGCCGGGGTGCTCGCGTTGCATCGGCTTGCCGTGCGGACGGCGGAGCTTCGGGAGGTCGCGCTGCCGTCGGGGGTGGACGGGGCCGTTCTGCTGTTGAACTGGCGGGTCGCCGCGGAGTACGGGTCACTGCCGCAGGCGGCGCGGTTGCGGGCCGATCTCGTGCGGGCGCTGGACGGGTCGCTGGACATCGCGGCGCGGCTCGCGGAACGGGACGCGGCGTATCCCCGGCGGCGGGGGACCGTGGCGCCTCCTGCCCGGGTGACGGTGGCGTCGGCGGGGTCGCGGGTCGCGACGGTGATCGAGGTGCGGGCGCAGGACGCGCCGGGGCTGCTGCACCGGATCGGGCGGGCGTTGGAGGCGGCGGGGGTGGTGGTGCGGAGTGCGCATGTGTCGACGTTGGGGGCGAATGCGGTGGATGCGTTCTATGTGACGGGGGTTGAGGGGGCGCCGTTGTCGGGGGAGCGGGCGGTGGGGGTGGCTCGGGGGGTCGAGGGGGTTTTGCGGGGGTGAGGGTGCTGGCGGGGGCGCCTTCTCGTTGTTCTTGGGGCGGGGCCGTGGGGGTATGTGCGTACTCGCTATCCCGTGGCGGATGCCTCGGTCAGTGTTTGCCG